>CAUUQE010000022.1:0-22264 GCA_963547065.1 uncultured Prevotella sp.
CCTTTGTAGTGTATGCAAAATTACATTGTTTTTTTTATTCAGCCAAACTTTTTGATGTTTTTTTCGTGTCTTCCGCTAAAATACAATAATTTTTATAAGGTTCTTGAGAATATACGATGTGAATATATTACTTTTGCAAAATATTATTATAGAATATGAAACATCTTTCATTATACCTCTTATTGCTATTTTCTTTGCCCTCTATCGCACAGACAGATAGAGAACATAATTTTGAAGTGGCAAAGAATATGAATGTTTTCAACACCATTTACAAGAATCTTGACCTTATGTATGTGGACACTCTCAACGCTAATGAAGTGATCGGCAATGGCATCAATGCTATGCTGAGAAGCTTAGATCCTTATACGGAGTATTATCCTGAGGACAAGGTGAAAAATTTGAAATCAATGATAACGGGACGGTATGCAGGTATCGGATCCATCATAAGATACAATTATCATAACAAGCAAGTTATAATAGAAGAGCCATACGCCAATATGCCCGCTACTGAGGCCGGTTTAAAGAAAGGAGATATCATACTGTCTATTGATGATTCCTCTATGATTAATAAGTCGACAAGTTATGTCAGTCAACATCTTATGGGGGATGCAGGAAGCACGTTTTTATTAAAAATAAAACGTCCGTCGACTGGTAAGGTAATGAAAATCAAAATAACTCGCAAGGCAATACAACTTCCTGCCGTTCCTTATTATGGTATGCAAGCCGGAAATATAGGCTATATCAATCTGAATTCTTTTACCGAAGATTGTTCTAAAGAAGTAAGACGTGCTTTCATTGAACTGAAGAAACAAGGATCGAAAGGACTTGTACTTGACCTACGGGGTAATGTAGGCGGTTCTGTACCTGAGGCCATAAATATCATTAACATGTTTGTACCGAAAGGGCTTTCATTGGTTAAGACTGTTGGGAAGTTGAAACGTGCCAATAGTGAATATAAAACAATGGTAGAACCTATAGATACAATGATGCCGATGGTGGTATTGGTTGACGGTGGGACGGCAAGCTCAAGCGAGATAACAAGCGGTAGTCTGCAAGACCTCGACCGTGCCATCATCCTCGGTACACGCACCTATGGCAAAGGACTCGTACAGTTAACCATGGATTTACCCTATAACGGAAGTATGAAACTAACCACCGGAAAGTACTACATACCGAGCGGAAGATGCATTCAGGCAATTAATTACAAACATGCACGCGGAGGTTATACTGAGCATGTGCCTGACTCTCTGACGAAAGTATTCCATACTGCCAACGGTAGAGTTGTGCGTGATGGAGGAGGGATTATGCCTGATGTGGAAGTAAAACCCGATACTATGTCGAACATTGCCGTATATCTCTCAAATAGCGATGGCTATGGCGTAGCGGTAGATTCTACGGAATCAATGCTCGAATATGAGATAAACTATATTGCTAAGCATCCTACGTTGCAAAATCCTGCCGGCTTTCAGATTACTGATGATGACTTTGAAGACTTTAAGAAATGTGTTATAAAGAATGGATTTACTTACGATAGAGAGAGCGAGAGATATCTGAAGAACCTCGTGAAATTAGCTAAATTCGAGGGATATTATGAAGATACCAAGGCTGACTTCGACAATCTTGAGAAGAAGTTGAGTCATAATCTTTCGAGAGATCTTGATTATAATAAAAAAGAACTGAAAGAAATTATCTCGAAAGATATCGTTACGGCCTATTATTTCCGGTCGGGCGCTATCCAAAATACATTGCTTCGCGATAAGCAGATGAAAGAGGCACTGCGACTGCTCAATAATCCTACAGAATATCAGAAGATTTTGCAACCTAAGAAGTAAACGTTTCCACCCTTATTCGATTGCCTGTCGTTTAGCAAATAAAAAGCAAAGAATATTCCGTATAATTACCTATACGTATAATTTTCTGAAGAAAAAGAGTTACTAAACATATAAAATAAGTATATTGTATCTACTTTATATGTTGATTATACGACCTGTCTATGTCGGACAAACCATCATGCAATCGTCTTTTTGAAATATCTGTCTACCACCAAGGCTATGGCTCCGTCGCCAGTAACATTGCAAGCTGTGCCGAACGAATCCATAGCAATATAAAGTGCTATCATAAGTGCTTGATCGGTGACTCCGAAGCCTAACACGCTTGCAAGTGGTACAAGGGCCGCCATAATAGCGCCTCCGGGAACGCCGGGGGCGGCGACCATCATGATTGCAAGAAGCATAATAAAGTTTAGGAACAGCCCTAAACCATGAGGAATACCATGGAGAAGGCAGATAGCGAGTGCGCACGCTGTTATTTTCATGGCAGAACCCGACATGTGGATGGTAGCACAAAGAGGTACTGCGAAGCCGGCTATACCTTCATGAACGCCGTTGCGGAGCGAGCATTTCAATGTTACAGGAATCGTGGCCGCCGAAGACGCCGTGCCCAAAGCAGTAAGATAAGCTGGAAGCATATTCCATAGAAGTCGGAAAGGATTATGTTTCACCAAAACTCCCGCTATGCTGAATTGGTAAATAAGAATAAGAAAATGGAGTATGAATATCACGACGATAATCTGTACAAACACCAACATGATACGGTAGGCTTGTCCCATATAGGTCATACAGAGGAATATACCAAAAATATATAGCGGGAGCAGAGGTATTATAGCTTTCATGATTGTTTTCGAAACAATATCCCTGAATTCCTTGAAGCACTCTTTCAGCGTTCTGCAATTGCCGTATGCAATGCCTAAACCTGCCATAAAGGCAAAGACAAGAGCCGCCATAACATCAAGCATCGGCGGTATGTTGACGGTGAAATAGGGTTCTATTGCCGTTGCTTTTTTTATATCTGTCACCTCCGAGGCTCCCGCAATCATGTCAGGGAATAGCCACGATCCCGTTCCATAAGCAAGTAAACCGGAGAAAACAGTATCTGCATAGGCAATGACTAACGTGATGACAAGTAATTTACCGGTGCTCTTACCGATATCGGCAATAGCAGGAGTCACTAAGCCTATAATGATCAACGGTATCATGAAACCAAGGAACTGACCGAAGATGGCATTGAAAGTGGCAAAAATCCGTACCCATTGCAACGATAAAATCTGCCCTGACAACACACCGAGGAGTATGGCAATAAGTATTCTCGGCAATAATCCGATTCTTATTCTTTTCATGGCTCTGTCATATTTTGGGGTTCTGTCAATATCGGCATCTTGCCATACCGGCTATATATTTAGAATATTCTTGTTTTAGAACATCGACACGGAGCACTTGTATACCTCAGCCGATACTTGTATCCATAGGCAACAAAACGCGTTTATACTCTATCTGCTATAAGCCGTTCGGCCATAGCACGCCCCAATTCGCGGCATTGCTCGCGCGTATCTGTCGTAAGCGCCTGCTTCATCTCTACAGGGTTGCCAACGGGTTCGAACTTGATATGCTGTTCATTCCATTCGCCAATCTTCTGTACAGCCTTGCTTGCCCACGCATAACTGCCGAACCAACCGATATAGTGGTTCTTGATATCGCGGTTGGCAATTTCGGTCAGCAGCACTTCCATCTCGTGGTAAAGGCCATTATTGTATGTAGGAGCCCCCACGATAAGTCCCCTGAAGCGAAAAATATCGCGAATTATATATGAATGATGTGTCTTAGAAACATTATACATCACAATGTCTTTGATGCCGGCCATACTTGCCGCCCGTGCTATGACTTCTGCCATGCGCTCGGTGTTGCCGTACATAGTACCGTAACAGATAACAAGTCCTTCCTCCGTTTCATACTTCGACATACAGTTGTACATCTCTACAACCTTGTCGACATACTTATGCCATACCGGTCCGTGGGTAGAACAGATATAATCGAGCTTCACTCCATCGAGCTTCTTCAGCGCATTTTGCACAGGCACACCATACTTTCCCACGATGTTGCTGTAATAACGAGTCATCTCAAGCCACGCCCACGATGTATCTATATCGGCATCGATAAGCCCTCCGTTTAATGCTCCGAAGCAACCGAATGCATCGCCCGTGAATATCAGATCATCTTCAATGTCGAGTGTCATCATGGTTTCGGGCCAGTGGACCATCGGTGTAAGATAGAACCTTAGCATACGATGAGGGCTTAACTGCAACTCCTCGCCGTTTTTCACCTCTATTTCATTCTCTTTAATCCCATAAAATCCGTCGAGCATGTCGAACGTCTTTTTGTTTCCAATAATCTTTATATCTGGATAAAACTGTTTCAGTAGCGTAAGCGACCCGCTGTGGTCGGGTTCCATGTGATTGATGACAAGATAATCAATCTTGCGGTCTCCGAGCACCTCGTGTAGGTTTTCGATGAATTGCATGAAAAAGTCAGCCTCGACAGTGTCTATCAGACACACTTTCTCATCTACGATGAGATACGAATTATAAGATACTCCGTTTGGCAAAGGCCATAATCCTTCAAACAAAGCCTTATTACGATCGTTCACTCCTACATAGTAAATGTGATTGGTTATTTCTGTCATATCTTTTGTTTTATGAGTTAGACTTTTCTTTTATTTGCAATTCTTTACATGTGTGTTTGCTTTGGAAATACGATACAAAGATAGGCATTTAAAATGAAATAGGCCGCAGAACGTGAAAAAATATCGGGAAGAATTCTTTCATGTTTAGTTCTAGTACTGACGATTGGCGTATGTGATATTAGCATTGCATAGTTTTGTAAATTAAGCGGTATTATTCATGTAGAACTTACATGATGTGAAAGTATCGCCTGAAAAATTATCTTGTTGTTTGTCGATGCTTCATAATTTTCTACGATACATATACCGTCTATGCGCTTTACATGGCACATCTATGGCTTATAGAAATATTGCCTAAGCCCAGTAGAAGCATTATCTGTCGGTCTTATCTGATATGAGATAAAAAAACGATAAGCCGGTCAATCGATGAAAACGGATAAAATATTTTAGTTTTATCCTGTTTCAATTATATGCTTGTAGCCATAGTAATAGAAAAAGTTTTTTGTTATATGTGTTATCTGTCTTTCCAATGTGGGATGAACGATAAGGGAATTACTTATGTTATTCTTGTATATGATGAGGGTATTTCGGTAATTTCAAACAAATTTTATTGTGTTCGATTTACACTGCCTTTACCGTAAAATAGAAATAAAACGACCAAAAAGAGGATTTAAGACCGATGCTTTCTAATCAACATTCATTTTGCTTATCTTTTTTTGTATATAGTTCTTAAAACCATTTCCCTCTATGATATTGATGTCATCGTATAGTCCTAACACGAACCTGCCGATACCTAAATAGCTTACAACATCGGTTTCGAAGAGCCAATGATTGTCATCATCTTCACGAATATGGTCGGCCGATCGAGGATACTCTTCGAGCAGAAGGTTGTGAGAGAGGATACCTAAGCGCAGCACCACATGGAAACGTTCTTCGCCGCTGAACATGAAAATGTCAGTAAATACCCTTCGATGGCGCTCTTCATGTAGCCACTCTACGTCAAGTATCTTCACATTATCTATGCGTGATACCTTGAATGTCTTGTTCATCTTGGATGACAATTCGTAACAACGCACGTCGCCATCACCATTCATCAGTAAGAAAGGCTCTACCAAACGGTCGGAAATGCTCTTGCTGTGAGGCGATGAATAACCGCAAAGGGTTGCGATTTTCTGTCGCGTAATGGCCTCTTTGAGTAATCTTACATTGCGTACGTTTCGTTTCAGCACTGCAGGATCGGTAAATTCTTCAAGGTTGTAAAAGCGTTCTAGCTTTACCTTGATGGTGTTGGCCACGGTATCTCTCTCATCAATACTCTCCAACTGACGTCGTAGATAGGCAGCTTCATCAGTATTGAACGCAATGTTTTCGTGCAGTTTACGGAAGAATGACGATTGTCTGTCGAGCCTGTAATGCGTATTTTCCTTAATCAGATGAAAGCCACATGTTCTCAGATACTCAAAATAATAGTACAGATTACGGCGCGTTATGCCCAACTTGTCAGCTATATCCTGCGCAGAATATCGCCCTCCATCGGTCAATAAGAGAATTAGGTCGAGCTCCCGTCCGAATTTATCCATCGTCATAGTTGTAATATGTTAGTCGTGGAAATGCAGTGTAAGTTCGTCATTGCCCAAAAGATTGTAGCTTTTGCGGTGATAGGGGGTTATTCCGTGCACCCTGATTGCTGCGCGGTGCTTCGGAGTGGGATAGCCCTTGTTATGATTCCAGTTATATTCGGGATACTCAGAGGCCAGCTCTTCCATGTAATCATCGCGATAAGTCTTGGCTAAGATGCTGGCTGCAGCGATGGCTTGATACTTACCATCACCCTTGATGATGGTGGTATAAGGCAGATTATGGTACGGAACAAAGCGATTACCATCTACGATAATAGCCTGTGGACGCACGGTCAGTTGGTCGAGCGCACGGTGCATTGCCAAGAAACTTGCCTTGAGTATGTTGATCCGATCGATCTCCTCGGGTGTTACAATGCCTACTGCCCATGCCAAGGCGTTGTGTTCTATCTGGCTACGCAGTTCGTAACGTTGTTTTACACTTAGTTTCTTAGAGTCGTTAAGCAGCGGGTTGTCATAATCTTTCGGCAGGATTACTGCCGCCGCATACACGCTTCCGGCAAGACATCCGCGCCCGGCTTCGTCGCAACCCGCCTCAATCAAGTCTTCGTAATAATGACTTTGTAACATATAATTTAGATTAATCTCTCGGCATATTCTCAATATATTCTATGGCATTTTGGCCGAAAGGAATGCGCTCTTTGATCTTAACCGTATAGTCGGGAAAATCTTTTTCAGGTTCTCTACGATCGGTATAAGACTCTCCGTAGCGGTAAAGCAAAACCTGTTTCGTAAGATCATCGTATTTGAAAGTGATGTATGTGTTGACGAAGAACCATCCCCCGTCTTGCACACTTTCAATAGTAAAGTACTTACCTTTGGCAACTATATTCATGAAGCCTTCGGCTGCACTGAAGCGAGGAAGCCCGGGTGCAATCAATCGAGCCACTTCCTTTTTCCCTTTTTTAAGCACTATCGTCGGGCCGAGGATATCTTCAGAAGCATCGTCTGTTAGCTTTTGTGGAGTTTCATAGGCAGTCAGCGTGTAATCTTCGGCATTTGTACCGAAGTTTAACTTTACTGTTTTCAACACCTTTGCTTGTATCGGGGTGCATAATATTGTCCAAAGAAGCAAAATAAATGGGGAAAAACGCGGGTGTTTCATCGGAGAATAAAATTATATAATTTAGATTGTATGTTTTCTTAAATTGTTAAAACATGTCCGTTATACGGCTGATTCCATCGGTCAGGATATCTATCTCTTCCTTTGTATTGTATAGTGCAAAAGAAGCTCTTACCGTTCCCAGCACACCCAGACGCACCATCAATGGCTGTGTACAGTGGTGTCCGGTTCTTACGGCAATGCCGAGTCGGTCGAGTAATGTACCCATATCCATGTGGTGAATATCGCGGACAAGAAAGCTAATGACGGCATCTTTATGCACCGACTTGCCAAAAAATCTCATTCCATCGATATTTTTCAGCCTTTCGGTGGCATACTCCATTAGGCTTTGTTCATGTTTCTGTATGTTCTCTATGCCGATAGACGACATATATTCTATGGCTTTAGCAAGCCCATGCGTAGCGATATAGTCTGGTGTTCCGGCTTCAAATTTCAATGGAGGGTGCTCGAAAGTGGTCTTGTCGAAGCTTACGTTCTCGATCATTTCGCCACCTCCCTGATACGGAGGCAGCTTCTCAAGCCACTCTTCCTTACCATAAAGTACGCCGATACCCGTAGGTCCGTACATTTTATGACCGCTGAAAACGAAGAAATCGCAATCTATAGTTTGCATATCTACTTTGAAATGTGGCGCACTTTGTGCCCCGTCGATTACCACAGGCACATGGTGTTCGTGAGCAATGCGCACGATCTTGTTCACCGGATTAATAGTTCCGAGTACATTGCTCACATGGGTAATGCTTACGATTTTGGTTTTCGATGTGAATAAATCGGCGAATTTATCGAGGTCAATCTCTCCTTTATCGGTGATAGGAATAACCTTTACTACTATTCCTTTGCGCTGCGCAGCCAACTGCCAAGGCACGATGTTGGAATGATGTTCCATTTCAGAAACAATGACCTCATCGCCTGTCTGCATAAACTCATCACTGTAAGAGGATGCAATGAGGTTTAAACCTTCGGTAGTTCCTCTTGTAAACACTACTTCAGCAGTACTACGGGCGTTGATGAATTTACGTACAGTTTCGCGAGCAGCCTCGTGTAGCTCCGTTGCCTGTTGCGACATCCAATGAATTCCTCGGTGTACGTTGGAATTTACATTTAGATATTCCTCTCTCATGGCATCCAACACACACAAAGGTTTCTGGGTAGTGGCGGCATTATCTAAATAAACAAGTGGCTTGTCATATATCTTTCTCGATAAAATGGGGAAATCTTTACGTATTTTATTAATATCATACATAGGCCGAAAACATATTATATTCTTCTGATGGAAGAATGGTTTGAAATACATAAAAATACAAATCTCCGTTACAAGGAAATGGGGTTGCAAGGAGACTTTATGGGTTTACGCCGTCATTGACAGAGTTTGCAGCCTTCGCATTTGTTCAGTTCTCCTCTGAAGCGTTTCTCAACCAAGTGATGAAGACGATCGCGCAAAGGCTCAAGTTTGATTTGGTCTATGACTTCTCCCACAAACGCAAACTCGAGTAACAACTTCGCTTCTTTCAGACTGATCCCGCGTTGGCGCATGTAAAAAAGCGCCGCATCGTTCAGCTGTCCTACCGTACTGCCATGGGCACACTTTACGTCATCTGCATATATCTCGAGCATAGGCTGGGTGTACATGTGCGCTTCTTTCGTGACGCACAGGTTCTGATTGCGTTCTTCAGATACAGTTTTCTGCGCGTCATGGCGCACAACGACTCTGCCGGCAAACGAACCTATCGCCCGATCATCGAGTACATATTTATAGAGTTCGTTGCTTGTACAGTGACCTACCTGATGATCTATCAGCGTATTGTTGTCCACAAATTGCTGTTTGTCTGCAATCACGCAACCGTTGCAATTGCATTCGGCACCCTCTCCCTTAAATACTAAATTGAGGCGATTACGGGTTACACCGTTATGCAACGTAATGATATTGTGGTTGACACGGCTGTTTGCCTGCTGTTCTACATACATATTGCTTACACGGGTATTTTTATGATGTGTTTCCTCCAAGCAATATAAATCAAGACTTGCGCCCTCTGCCACATATACTTCTATAACCTGTGTGGCGAGGAAATGACGATCGTCGGCACTATCGTCGCAGAAAAGCAGTTTTATTTCGGCTCCTTCTTCTACAATAATCAATACACGACGATTCAACATGAGGTCTACATCAGAGCGAAGAATATTTACAACCTGTACCGCACGGTCTATTTTTACGTCCTTGGGAACATAGACCAATAAGCCGTCTTGTGCAAGCATGGTGTTAAGAGCCGTTACCGCATCCTCTTCCGTCTTGGCTATTTTAGAATAATATTTGCCGATGAAATCGGGATTCTTTGCCGCCTCGTCGCGCAAAGAGCCTACAATTACACCTTTAGGAAGAGAGGTCTCCGGTCGTATCTTGGAATAAAAGCTGTCGTTGACTACAAAATAAAGAGATGTATCCAGATTGGGTACTCCACATTTAAATTCATCATAAGGATTTAAAGGTATCTCTAATCGCTTTAAATTAAGCCCGAAGTCAGGCTCAAAAATCTTCGGTATGTCAATGTATTTATAGCGTTCGATTTTTTTAGAGGGGAAACCCTGTTGCTGAAAATCATCAAAGGCCTTATCGCGCACAGCATTCATGATCTCCGAACTATGTTTTCGGATCATTTGTCGACACCCATTATAGAGGTCTATATATTGCTTTTCACTACTCATTGACTTTTGTTTTTATCCAATCATATCCTTTCTTTTCAATCTCTTTAGCCAACAGTGGGCCACCGGTTTTGACTATTTTTCCCTGATAAAGTATATGAATAAATTCCGGTTTAATGATATCAAGCAAGCGTTCATAGTGTGTTATGACGATGATAGACGTATTGGGTGTTTTCAGTTTATTCACGCCTTCGGCTACAATTCTCAAAGCATCAATATCTAAACCAGAGTCTGTTTCATCAAGAATACTTAGTTTCGGTTCGAGCATGGCCATCTGGAAAATCTCATTACGTTTTTTCTCTCCTCCGCTGAAACCCTCGTTTACGCTCCGATGAGAAAGGGTCGCATCTAATTCAACAAGCTTGCGTTTCTCTTTCATCAGCTTGATAAAATCGGCTGCATTCATTGGCTCAAGCCCCTGATACTCGCGCTTTGCATTGATTGCTGCACGCATGAAATTGGTCATAGACACACCGGGTATTTCCACCGGATATTGAAAAGAAAGGAACAATCCTTCACGTGCACGGTCTTCAGGTTTCATTTTTAAGAGATTTTTTCCATTGAAGATCGCTTCCCCTTCGGTCACTGTATACAGTGGATTACCTGTGAGAATCGCACTCAGTGTGGACTTTCCAGAACCATTTGGCCCCATAATGGCATGCACCTCACCATCATGTATGATCAGATTGATGCCTTTTAATATTTCTTTGTCGGCAATTGTGGCATGAAGATTTCTAACTTCTAACATATTATTATCTTTATTCTATATCTAAATATATAATCTTTTATTTACAGATAATAGGATAGATCTTCCTATTATTTTATCCTACTGTTCCTTCAAGAGATACGCTCAAGAGCTTCTGGGCTTCAACAGCAAACTCCATAGGTAGCTTGTTAAGAACCTCTTTAGCATATCCGTTCACGATCAATCCTACTGCATCTTCCATCGGAATACCACGCTGATTACAGTAAAACAGTTGATCTTCGCTGATCTTGGAAGTCGTGGCTTCGTGCTCTATAATAGCAGTATCGTTATGTATATCCATATAAGGAAAGGTGTGTGCACCGCAGTCACTGCCAAGTAACAGGCTGTCGCAAGAACTGTAATTCCGTGCATTATCCGCATTGGGAGTAGCTCTTACCAGTCCTCGATATGAGTTTTGGCTGTGTCCGGCACTGATTCCTTTCGAAATAATTGTGCTTTTGGTATTCTTACCCATGTGGATCATCTTCGTTCCTGTATCTGCCTCTTGATAGTTGTTGGTAACGGCAACGCTGTAAAACTCTGCCTGCGAATTGTCTCCACGTAAGATGCACGACGGATATTTCCATGTAATGGCGCTTCCGGTTTCTACCTGTGTCCATGATAGTTTGGAACTCTCCCCCCGCAAATCACCTCGTTTTGTGACAAGATTGAGTACTCCTCCCTTGCCCTGTTCATCGCCCGGATACCAATTCTGAACGGTGGAATATTTCACTTCTGCACGGTCTTTCACGATAATTTCTACAATAGCGGCGTGTAATTGATTCTCATCACGCATCGGAGCAGTGCAGCCTTCGAGGTATGAAACATAAGAATCGTCGTCGGCAACTATCAATGTACGCTCAAATTGTCCAGTGTTTCGGGCATTGATTCGGAAGTAACTGCTTAACTCCATCGGGCATCTTATACCTTTAGGAATATAAACGAACGAACCGTCACTGAATACAGCACTATTCAAGGCAGCCGTAAAATTATCTCTATATGGTACTACTGTTCCTAGATATTCGCGTACTAACTCCGGATGATTTTTCACCGCTTCGCCGATAGAACAAAAAATTATACCTTTTTCAGCGAGCCTCTCTTTGAAAGTTGTCTTTACGGAAACCGAGTCCATGATGGCATCTACCGCCGTTCCGCTTAACGCCAGTCGTTCTTCCAACGGTATGCCAAGCTTATCGAATGTCTTTTCTAATTCCGGATCAATTTCGTTGTTCTTCGGCTTCTTTGTCAAAGGATCGGCATAATAAGATATATCTTGGAAATCTATTTCCGGTAAATGAAGATGTCCCCATGTAGGTATAGACATCGTTTTCCAATATTCATAGGCTTTCAGACGGAAATCGAGTAGCCATTCCGGTTCTCCTTTCTTCTGAGATATCAGCCTTATAACATTCTCATTTAGTCCTTTCGGGATGATATCTGTATGTATATTCGTTGTAAAGCCGAACTCATACTTCCGCTCGGCAACTTGTTTTACAAACTCGTTCTTATTATTTTCTTTCATTATTTCATCTGAATTGCAGAGGCGGGCCTATTCCGGTCCGCCCCTATTTATATACAAATGCTGTACCAGAATGATATCCGGTCACAAATGTTACCTTGTCCTACAACTTCTGCTGCACCTCTATCTCGGTGAATGATTCAAGAATATCTCCCTCTTGAATATCGTTGTAATTGACAAGACTGATGCCACATTCGAAACCAGTTGCCACTTCTTTCACGTCTTCTTTGTAACGCTTCAAGGCATTGATCGGTGCTGTATGGACCACAATACCATCGCGAACTACACGTACTTTGTCTGGGCGATGTATCTTCCCTTCGGTTACTATCGCGCCTGCCACGGTGCCAACCTTGGATATCTTGTACACTTGCTTTACTTCTGCCTGCCCGGTAACAACTTCTTTCTTTACCTTATCGAGCATTCCTTCCATTGCCGATCTTACATCGTCGATTGCATCATAGATTACAGAGTAGGTGTTTATTTCAACTCCAGTTTGATCTGCCTGCTTTCTTGCAGGTGCAGAAGGGCGTACTTGGAAGCCTACAATAATTGCATCTGAGGCATCTGCCAACGTTACATCGCTTTCAGAAATCTGTCCTACAGCTTTATAAATTACGTTGACCTTAATCTTTTCCGTCGACATCTTGATGAAAGAGTCGCTCAATGCCTCTATGGAACCATCGGTATCACCTTTGACAATAATGTTCAGTTCTTTGAATTCACCCAACGCGATGCGGTGTGAAATATCGCCCAAAGTAAGACGTTTCTGCGTACGGAGCCCTTGTTCGCGTTGCAATTGCAAACGTTTGTTACCGATATCTCTTACTTCTTGTTCCGTATCGAGCACGTGGAATTGGTCACCGGCCGTAGGTGCACCGTTGAGACCGAGGATGATTGCCGGCTCTGCAGGTTTAGCCTCTTCAATACGTTGGTTACGTTCGTTGAACATGGCCTTAATACGTCCCCAGCTCGTTCCGGCAATCACATTGTCACCAACGTGCAATGTACCGTTGCTGACAAGCAACGTACTCACATATCCGCGGCCCTTGTCGAGCGACGATTCGATAATGTTACCCGTGGCTTTACGGTTGGGATTGGCTTTCAAGTCAAGCATTTCTGCTTCTAAGAGAACCTTGTCGAGCAATTCAGATACGCCTATTCCTTTTTTTGCACTGATTTCTTGACACTGATACTTACCGCCCCATTCTTCTACAAGCAAGTTCATTTGCGACAGGTCTTCACGTATCTTATCGGGATTGGCTCCGGGCTTATCAATCTTATTGATAGCAAACACCATAGGTACATTAGCCGCTTGTGCATGCGCAATGGCTTCTTTCGTGGTTGGCATCACACTGTCATCGGCAGCAATGATGATGATTGCAATATCCGTAACCTGTGCTCCGCGGGCACGCATGGCGGTAAAAGCCTCATGCCCCGGCGTATCAAGGAAAGTTATCTTCTTGCCATTGGCGAGCGTTACGTTATATGCACCAATATGTTGTGTAATACCTCCGGCTTCTCCGGCAATCACATTTGTATTACGGATATGGTCAAGGAGACTGGTTTTGCCATGGTCTACGTGTCCCATTACGGTGACAATAGGTGCACGGGGTATAAGATCGTTCTCGTCATCTACTTCTTCATTGACGGCTTCCTGTACCTCGGCACTTACATATTCGGTCTTGTAACCGAATTCATCTGCTACAAGATTGATCGTTTCAGCATCAAGTCGTTGGTTAATAGATACCATGATACCTACGCTCATCAGCGTTCCTATCAACTGGTTTACAGACACATCCATCATGGTAGCAAGCTCACTTACTGTTACAAACTCCGTTAGTTTCAGTGTCTGGCTCTCTTTCTTTTCAGCTCTTGCTTCCTCATCCAGACGCTCTTGTACAGCTTCGCGTTTCTCTTTACGGTACTTGGCGCCTTTTTTATTTTGGTTTTGTTTGTTAGTTAGGCGAGCGAGTGTTTCCTTTACCTTGCGTGCAACGTCCTCCTCATTGACCTCTAATGGTCTTTGATTTCGATTGCTGCGGTTTTTCTTTTTCTTATTTGCATTCTTGTTATTGGAGCCGGGTATATTGGGTTGATTGGCAGCAGCATCGATATCTACGCGCTCCTTATTAATACGAACGCGTTTCTTACGCTCACCACCAGTTTGGGATTTTTCCTCCCGTTCTTTACGACGTTCCTCTTTCGACTTTTTCTTTGGCCGCGTACTTTGGTTGAGTGACTCAAGATCAATCTTGCCTAACACATTTACTTTCGGCGTGTTGAGTATTTTCTGTTCGCTTCTTAACTGAAACAATTTAGGCTCATTGTCTTCATGAGCTTCAGTTTCAGTGGTCTCGGTCAAAGTATCTACTTTTGTTGATTTGTCTTCAGATTTCGAAGACATGTCTTTTTCGGCTTCCTTGACTTGTGGCTCCAATTGTGGTGTTTGTTTCGAATCGGTCACTTGTTCTTCTGCTTTAGGCGTAGAAGTGGGGACAATTGCTTTCTTCGTTTCGGTCTTTACTGTCGTTTTTTCGGTGTTTTTAGCTTCTTTGACAGGAGCGGTTATGTGGTCTTCTTGCTGTGGCTGAGTATGACTGACGGCAGCAGTCGTTGGCTCAGTATTCTTTTTCATGTTGTCAGCAACAGACTTTTTCCTTTTTAACTTTTTGCCTACATTATCGAGATCTATCTTACCCAGCGGTTTAAACTGCTGTTGTGTGGAAGGCTCCAACAAACTTTCAGCATGATTTCCTTTGTCTTCCGATTCTCGTTTCTTGTCTTTCGGCTTTTTCTGGAAGAGCTTCTCGGCTTGATTTCTAACTTCGGCATCTTGCTTAAACGCTTCGACCAAAGCTTGATATTGGCCATCACTGAGCTTAAAACTCGGTTCAGGTTTCACTTCTCCCAGTTCACTTTTTTTCTCAAGGAATTCAACTGCCGTTTGAAGTCCTATATTCAATTCACGTAATGCTTTGTTTAATCTGATGCTCATTCAATTACTTTCTTTTTATTCTTCGTATTTTTGGGGTGGATATAAGCTGAGTGGTTACTCGTTTTCGAACTCGCTGCGCAGGATTTCCAGCACATGGTCAACGGTTTCTTCTTCAAGATCGGCCTGCTCGACAAGCATTTCGCGCGGAGCGTTAAGCACCGACTTCGCCGTCTCAAGCCCTATGCCCTTGATGGCGTCGATGATCCACTGGTCAATTTCATCGTTAAACTGGTCGAGATATACGTCATCTTCGGCAGCTCCCTGCTGGTCGTCAACCACCCGATACACGTCAATGGTATACTCGGTAAGCATGGAAGCCAGCTTAATATTGAGGCCGCCGCGGCCGATGGCAAGGCTTACCTCTTCGGGCTGCAGATATACATCAGCCTTCTTGTTTTCCTCATCGATATTGATGTTCGACACCTTGGCAGGGCTCAATGCACGCTGAATGAAGAGCTTTGTGTTGGCCGTCCAGTTGATGACGTCAATATTCTCATTGTCCAGCTCGCGTACAATGCCGTGCACACGACTACCACGAACGCCGACGCACGCGCCAACGGGGTCAATTCTGTCGTCATAACTCTCGACGGCTACCTTGGCACGGTCGCCCGGCATGCGCGCAATCTTCTTGATTGATATAAGTCCATCGGCTATCTCGGGCACCTCTTGTTCGAGCAGACGCTCAAGGAAGACGGGACTTGTACGCGAAAGAATAATCTTGGGATTATTGTTTTCGTTGTCAACGCGTTCGATAACGGCACGCACCGTCTCGCCCTTTCTGTACTGGTCGCCGTTTATCTGCTCGCTCTTCGGCAGAATAAGTTCATTGTTGTCATCGTCAATAAGCAGCACCTCGCGCTTCCAAATCTGGTACACTTCGGCCGAAATCACCTGCCCTACACGGTCTTTGTACCGGTTGTAAAGGGCGTCATGTTCAAGCTCCAATATCTTACTTGCCAGTGTCTGGCGCAGGGTAAGGATGGCACGGCGCCCGAATTTGGCAAAGTCTACCTTCTCTGAAACGTCCTCACCCACCTCATAGTCGGGTTCTATTTTCTGTGCATCGGCCAGACTTATTTCCTTGTTTTCGTCGGCCACCTCGCCGTTAGCCACAACCACGCGGTTGCGATAGATCTCGAAATCGCCTTTATCCGGGTTAACGATGACGTCGAAATTCTCGTCGCTGCCATATATTTTCGCAATCACGTTGCGGAAGCTTTCCTCCAATACGCTTACGAGAGTAGTCCGGTCTATGTTCTTGGTATCCTGGAATTCGCGGAACGAGCCTATCATGCTCACCTGCTCATCGTCTTTCTTTTTTGCTGCCATAGCTTTTCTCTACTTGAAGTTTATTAAGTATTTTGTGTATTTTACGTTCTCGATATTAAAGGTATGGTCAACGTCCATCTTCACAGGACGCTTCTTGCCTTCAACCTTAACCTTTTCGTTGACGGTCACAACGAAGTTGTCTCCATCAACACTTTTCAGTATGCCACGCACCTTACGCCCCTCTGCCGAAAGCACCTCGACGGGGTTTCCCACGTAGTTTTCATACTGCTGACGAACCTTAAACGGCTGTCCCAGGCCGGCAGAGCCCACCTCAAGCTCATAGTCTTCCTCGTCACGGCTGATGTGGTCTTCGATAAACTGGCTCAATTTGGCACAGTCTTCTATCCACACGCCGTCAGCGTGATCGATTTCTACCGTAATCTTGTCATCAGGGCTGACCGTCAGGTCAACAAGGAAATACTCGGTGTCCTTCAGCCACTCTTCAACCAGATTCTTAACGACGTTTTTGTCAATCATATTTTGTTATTATAAAAAAATGAGGAACTCTCTGCGAGTCCCTCATTCCACTGAACGCCGCAAAGTTACGAAATCTTTTCCGAACACACAATATTTTTCTCAATTTTCTTATATCAACATGATGATATTCTGGCGCAGGAGTACGGCATGCAGCCCGTAGCGACGGTTGTACGGCGGCCGTCGAACGCGCGTACCACGGCCGCCTGACAAAGCGTGCGACGGCCGTCAAACTTTCGTGCGGCGACCGCCGCACAACGGACAAAATGACATTAAAAGCCAGCCGAACGGGAAAGAAGAAAGTGCTGAATAGGAAGAAAGGCAACACTAAAACAAAGGAATGCGATTTCTGAATAAAAGGTAAGAAAATTCACAATGATAAGAAAGCCGACTCGGGGCCGGAAGAAAGAAGCCCCCCGAAAGGCAGAAGTCTCTGCTTCGGATGGCTTTTGGGGCTGATTATCACGATGGAATGGACCGTTTTTGGCGGTCCGATAGCCAGCTTTAAAGCTCCATATTGAAAGGCTTAAAGCTATTTTTCAGCCGTTTTCAGCTGCAGAATCCGGCGGTATTCGTCAGGTTTTTTCAGCAAGTCGAAAGCAGCCTTTACCTGCTTGTCAGTGCGAAGGGCGTTCTGAACCGAACCTGCCTGATAATAGTAGGCGGCCACAATGTCGTTTGTCAGCACCTGCTTGATGCTGGCCTTGTTGTGCTCGAGGTCTTTCGCAAGGTCGGGCTGAAGACGTTTTTTCAGAGCTTCAAACTCTGCCTTTGCATCGTCATAGTAGCCCTCAAAGCGTGCAATTTTCTCCAGACTCTCAAGTTGTTTGGCGCTCAGGGCGTCATACTTGAAGTGGCTTTTCAGCACGAGCTGCTTGAAATTCTCATAGTCGGCATCGCTCAATTCGAACTCACCGGCCGGAGCAATCGACGGATGGCGGGCAATATAATCCTGCTCGAAGGTGCTGACAAGCTCGTCCGAATCGCGCACGCCCACAAGATAGTAAGTGATATTGGGCAGCGAGTCGGGCACCACCTCGACGTCGGGCGTGATGCCTCCGCCGTCTTTTACGGCACGTCCGCCCGCAGTATAGAAGGTTCGCGTGAGCGAATCGGCCACCACTTCGGTCGAGCCGCCGTTGTCATGCTTATAGTTGAGCTTCTGGATACAGCGCCCGCTGGGTATGTAATACTTATTGGTAGTGAGCTTCAACTGGCCGTTATAGGGCAGGTCAACCATGCTCTGGACAAGGCCCTTCCCATAGGTTCGGGTGCCCATGATGACGGCACGGTCGAAGTCTTGCAGCGCACCGCTCGTTATTTCAGAGGACGAAGCCGAGCCGTTGTTGACCAGCACGACGACGGGCAGCAGCGTATCGACGGGTTCAACCTGCGTAAGATAGTCGCGGTTTACGCGCTTCATCTTGCCGCGATTGCTCACCACCATCTTGCCTTTCGGCACAAAGCAGTTCACGATGTTGACGGCTTCCTGCTCCGATCCGCCGCCATTTCCGCGCAAATCAAGCACTAATCCCTTCATTCCCTTGCCCTTCATATCGATAATTGCGTTGCGAACAATCTTGCCGCAACCCTCTGTAAACGAGGTCAGGTTGAGGTATCCGATGCCGTCTTTCTGTAGTCCATAGTAGGGCACTGCGGGCAACTGTATGGCACGTCGCGTAATCTTGAACTTCATGTTCTTGCCTGTCGAGGGGCGGAAAATCTTCAGTTCGAAGGTGGTTCCCGCGTCACCGCGCAGATGATCGCTTACATAATTGTTGTCCTTTCGGGTTACGTCTTCGCCGTCAATGGTTAGAATAACGTCGCCTTTCTTCAGTCCGGCCTCGTCGGCGGGCATGTGCTCGTAAGGCTCGTCAATGCAAACGCGCCCGAGCTTATAGTTATATCGAATGAGCGAACCGATGCCCGCATACTTGCCTGTAAGCATCATCTTCAGGTCACCGCTCTTGTCGGCCGGATAATAGACGGTATAGGGGTCGAGGCTGCGCAGCATGGCGTTGATGCCGTTGCCCACTACCTCGTCGGCGTCGAGGGTGTCGACATACATCAAATCAAGGTTTTTGTAAATGACATTCAGCACATCAAGATTCTTCGATACCTTGAAATTGTGGTCTTCGTTCTGCGAAAAGGCAGCAACACCCAGGCAGAAACCTATTGCCAGCAGCATTGTTTTTTTCATTTCCTATCGTTTAATTCAATTGTTGTTACGGGCAAAAACTGTTACGTTTACCGTAAAGTTCTGTTCTTTTTACCGTTTAATTCTGTTGCCTGCAAAGATACAAATAAATACGATTACGTCGTAATCGGCTCTGTAAAAAGCCACATCTGAAAGAAAAATATTAAAAAATCGCAGAAAACATTTGGAAGTTTCGGCAAATCTCCATACCTTTGCAACCGCCTTTCAGGAATGAAAAGCAACAGGCTTCAGTAGCTCAGTTGGTTAGAGCACCTGACTGTTAATCAGGGGGTCGTTGGTTCAAGCCCATCCTGGAGCGCCTAAGGGGAGTTGTCTTTACAGATAACTCCCTTTTTGTTTATTTAATCTTGCATATGCGGTTTCGCCGTGCAGTATCTGCAGTTATGTCATATTGCCTACACCTTTATATAATAAGGGGTGCGGAATGGCATACAAAAAACCGTGCCATTGAATCAATATCCGGAGGTCTGTCACGTTATATCATCAGGCAATCACATTTAATTTTACGATATGAATTTACCTAATTTACACAAGAAAAACCTGTTTGGACGAATACTTCAGGGTTTTGTCAAAGGGTGTCGGCGCTTTCCGCTGGCTATCCTTCTGCTGTTTTGCTGGGCCGTCGGCGTCATAGTCATGCACCATTTAGAGCATAAATGCGGCTACTATTCGCTCAAATATGAGATGATTAACTTCTTCATCGTCTACTATTTCCCTGCTGCTGCACTGCTCGTCACGGCCTTTACGCTTGACCGTGAGGCCAATCCCACCAAACCTTTAAATCGTTTTATTGCGCCCGTTGTATCTGTCTTGTGGCTTGCTTTCTGCATAATCATCGTCTTTTCCATGCCCTTTTCCATGACCGATGGCATCATGCTCGGTGCGCTCATAGCCACTATTGTGGTAACGACGGCGACGTTAGCGTTCCGCCGTTCCAGTGACGACCGCGAGTTCTGGCGCTTTATCATGGGGGCCATTGTGGCAGCAGTGGTAGCCATTGTAGGTGCTGGTATCTTCTATGGAGGCTTGCAACTGCTCGTCATTGGGCTTCAACAACTGTTCGGTCTCACCTTTTATCCTGAACTTACATTGGACCTTCTCTTTGCCTGTTCGATGTTTGTGGGGCCCGTTGTCTGGCTTCAGATGTTGCCTTTACTCAATCCTGACGACAACCGCGTGATTAAAATGCCGCGCTTTCTCGGCGGATTGCTCCACTTTTTATTTATGCCTTTGCAGGGCGCTTACCTCATAACGCTGTACGTTTATCTCATTAAGATTATCTTTACATGGGAGCTTCCCGAGGGTATGGTGTCGTATTTAGTCACTGCTCTCATGGCAGGGACCGTCGCAATACTGTTTTGTCTCTACCCCACTCGGTTTGAAGAGGGACACCGTTTCGACAAACTCGTTGCACGATGGCTGCCTGTTCTCACGCTCCCGTTGCTTATATTGATGACCGTCGGCATCGTAAGGCGCCTGTCTGACTATGGCGTAACAATGCCCCGTTTGTACGTATTGACGTTCAACGTGTGGTGTTATGGTGTGTGCCTTTGGCTTGTCAGGTGCAAGGGTAGCCGCGTTATCTGGATTCCCGTATCGTTTGCAGCTATATTATTCCTGACGTCAGTAGGGCCACAAAACTACAGCAACCTGGCAAAAGTATGGATAAAACATGAGATTCGTACAGCACTAAAGGGCAAGAAACTGCCGCTGAACGAACACGAATATGACAAGCTTATAAGCTCCCAAAAACCGGAAATGCAAAGGGTATTAGGCCAATTGGCTTACCTTTCAGACACTTATCATGAAGACGAAGTGGCTGATATCCTAGACTCTACCGCTTATGGCAGGAGGTATTACCTTGATGATGAAGACACGGTACAGGCTGAAAATCTCAGTGTTTACGGAGCTGATTACCCTGTTTTCAACATAAAAGACTACGCCTCAATGGTGCCCATCGATCTCGATACCCTCACTTCGACATTGCAAGACGGGCAATTAACCATCAACATTCCGCTGAAATCACAAGGCTTTAAGCAACCTCTTCGCATGGTAATTCCGATGAAAACGCTCCGTAAAATGAATAATGATGAAAAGGCGGTTCAACCCATTTTATACGACGGTAACGCCCTTATCGTCGAATCGTTATCGCTTACACTCACCAACAATGAGCCGTCAGACTTCAGCATTAAGGGGCTTTTGCTGTTGAAAGAACCCTTACCAAAGAAGGAAGAAACAGCAAAAAAATAAGGCCTTTACTTTATCACGTCATCTGAAAAGGGCAGGAAAGAACGCGCGTCTATCGCCATTCTTCCCTGCCCTCTTTCTTATATCAGCTAAGCCTTATTGCTATCTCATACCATACCTACCGCCATCACAACCTGCTTTTACAGGGTTTTCATACTTACTACTTGAACAATTTCTGCGTAAATTCGGTAAGATACACACGCCAATTGCGCCAGATATGTCCGCCATCGGTTTCCATATAAGTGTATTTATAGCCCATTTTATCGAGCATTTCACGATAGGATTTATTCGCATCATAAAGGAAATCGGTGCACCCTATGCCCATCCAGTAGTGCAGATTCTTGTCTGCAAACTGCTTCTTAAGCTTGGCATCGAAATCACCATACATCTTTAAGTTGTTCTTTTGACGCTGTCCATCTACAATGGCTGCGGAGAAAAGACCCACAAATTTAAACCAATCGGGATGGTTTGCAGATATTACCTGACTGTGGAATCCGCCCATAGAGAGACCGGCAATAGCGCGGTGAGCCTTGTCGTTGATGGTGCGGTAATGGCGCTCAACAAACTCTTTTATCTCAGGGAAAGCCTCTTCAAAGCTGCCCTCCATGGTTTTAGGCAGGTTAAACGACGGCTGTTTAGGTAATCCAGGAGCCTCTCCGGGTGCTGCCTGTTGCGAAATATTGCCGTTGGGCATCACAACAATCATCGGTACTGCCTTTCCTGAGGCTATCAGGTTATCGAGAATTTCGGCCGCGCGTCCCGTCGCCA
>CAUUQE010000023.1:0-22209 GCA_963547065.1 uncultured Prevotella sp.
ATTTTGTCATTTTTGTATAACTTTTCAATCATCTAAAATAAGGAATATGTTTATGCAACCAGTTTTTATTGCAGGACCTTTCGTCATAGAATCACAAGAATTATTAAATACGGTAGCAGAAGAATTAAATAGATTAAACAATCTGTTAGGCATTAATATTATCTTTAAATCTTCATTCGACAAAGCCAATCGTACCTCCATACACTCTTTTCGAGGCCCGGGATTGGACAAAGGACTACAAATGCTTTCCGATATCAAACAAAAATACGATCTGAAAATTCTCACAGATATTCATGAGAGTTATCAAGCCGAGCCTGTAGGCAAGGTATGCGATATAATTCAAATACCGGCTTTCTTATGTCGACAGACAGACTTACTTGTTGCTGCAGCAAAAACAGGAAAGATAATAAACATTAAAAAAGCACAATTTTTAAGCGGAAAAGATATGAAATTCCCTGTAGAGAAAGTGCTTGATGCTGGTGCTAAAAATGTCTGGTTAACAGAACGAGGCAATACTTTTGGCTATAACAACTTAATTGTAGATTTTAGAAATATCACTAATATGAAAGAAATTACCGATACGGTGATAATGGACTGTACACACAGTGTGCAAAGACCGGGAGATGACAACGGTATAACTGGGGGGGATCGCCGTTTTATACCGGCTATGGCTTTGGCAGCCAAAGCATTCGGTGCCAACGGATATTTCTTTGAAGTACACCCCAACCCCGACAAAGGCCTGAGCGATGCCGATAATATGCTAGAACTTGATAAACTAGAGGATCTTATCCGGAAACTACTTGCATAAACATATAATTATAGTAGCACAACAAGACTATGAACGATATTGACACTGAGAGAATGGAGTATGTAAGAGAATACGCCGTGCAATGTTTGAAAGATGAAGCAAATGCTATACTTGACCTGATCCCCCAGTTAGACGAGAATTTTTCTAAAGCCGTAGAGATGATTTTCCAATGTAAGGGGAAAATTATTGTTACAGGTGTGGGAAAAAGCGGGAATGTTGGAGCCAAAATAGCAGCCACATTATCTTCAACAGGGACACCAGCATTCTTCATTAACCCTCTTGATGTATACCATGGTGATTTAGGTGTAATAACATCCGATGATGTTGTGCTTGCTCTAAGCAATAGCGGACAAACTGATGAATTGCTCCGTTTTATTCCAATGGTTCTTCACATGAATGTGCCAATTATTGCAATGAGTGGTAATCCAAACTCTCTGCTTGCCAAATATTCAAATATTCATATTAAGGTATGGGTAAACAAAGAGGCGTGTCCGCTTAACTTAGCTCCAACAAGCAGCACTACTGCTGCGCTTGCCATGGGTGATGCTTTAGCTATAGCACTTATGCAAATAAGAAATTTCAAACCTCAAGACTTTGCGCAATTTCATCCCGGAGGAGAACTTGGGAAACGTCTTTTAACAACCGCTGAAGACGTTATGCGTTCTGATGATCTTCCTATCATCCCACAAGAAATGCATCTTGGAGAAGCAATTATTCATGTGAGTAAAGGTAAATTAGGGTTAGGTGTATCTTTAGTAGACAATAAAGTTTCCGGACTTATTACGGATGGCGATATCAGACGTGCCATGGAAAAATGGCAGGCACAATTCTTTGATCGTACTGTAGGCGATATCATGACAAAACAACCAAAGACCGTGTTGCCAAATACAAAGTTGTCTGAAATTCTGCGAATTATGCATAAATATAAAATTCACACTGTATTGGTTACAGATGAAGAAAATCATCTATTGGGTGTTGTCGATCATTATTCATGCATGGTATAAATTTACTATGAAATGACCATTTATGAGTAGAGAAATTTTCATACCCTTCAAAGACTCTTCTATAAAAGGAATATTATTGTATATATTCCTTCTTTTTTGTATATCAACCAATGCACAAACTTCAGACTCGCTTATTGTAAAAATATTGCGTAACGAAGGTATCAAATTTTCGCATAATAACTCTGTTACGCTATTGATGAACGGCCAAGAGAAGTTCGATGATCTATTTGCAGCCATACGACAAGCCAAAAGTAGCATTCATCTCTAATACTTTAACTTCAGACACGACTCTATTGCCAATAGACTCTTTAACCTTTTGGAAGAAAAAGCAAAAGAAGGCGTAGAAGTCAGAGCATTATTCGACGCCTTTGGTAATATGTCAAACAATCGTCCGTTGAAAAAATCTCACTTAAAAAATATACGAGGCAAAGGTGTCGAGATTTATAAATTTGATCCGATTACATTTCCATGGATCAATCATGTGTTTTCCCGCGATCATAGAAAAATCGTCGTGATAGACGGAAAGATTGCTTATACTGGAGGTATGAATGTTGCCGACTATTACATTAAAGGAACAAAAGCTGTTGGCCCGTGGAACGACATGCACTGCCGTATTGACGGGGATGAAGTAAACACATTGCAGGATATCTTTCTGAAAATGTGGAATAAAGTAACTGGACAAAACATCCACGGTACCAAATACTACCGCGGATACAAACCAGCCAACTATTTCATCGGTTTGAAACAGGATACAACCATTACTGCATATCACAAGATGGTTGGTATCATTAATAGAGAACCACACACAACAAATACTATTATTAGGAAATTTTATACAGAGGCAATAAATGTTGCAAGAGACAGTATCAAGATTATTAATCCCTATTTTACACTGAATCATGGTATTAAAAAAGCGTTGAAGAAAGCTATCAAGCGGGGAGTAAATGTACAAATCATGCTTTCCACAAAGAGCGATATTCCACTGACACCCGACTGTGGTTTCTACAATGCTCATCAACTAATGAAACGCGGTGCTACGGTGTGGATGTATACTGCTGGCTTTCATCATACAAAAATTATTATGGTGGATGGAAAGTTTTGTACCGTGGGAAGTGCGAACCTTAATGCAAGAAGCTTGAGTTGGGATTACGAAGATAATGCTGTAATCATAGATCAAGCTACAACAAAAGAACTAAATAATCTTTTTGACAAAGACAAGATTGATAGTTTCAAACTCACGCCAAAGAGTTGGAATGCCTTCCGTACACCGTGGCAAAAGTTCCGCGGATGGTTTGCACACCTACTGGCTCAATTTCTTTAAATCTTACTGATGTCTACATATCCATGCATGACTGCATAAATTGTTAATGCCGAAACACTCTTCACACCTAATTTATCCATAATATTTTTTCGATGTGTAATCACAGTTGTAATGCTAATGTGCAACTGCTCTGCGATTTCTTTGTTGATATATCCCTGCACAATCAGTGACAGCACTTCTATCTCTCGTCCCGTCAATACTTTAGCTCGAAATATTCTATCCTGCATTTTCTTAGACTCTGAAGGTAACCTTTCACCATGTGCATGTGCATATTGTTCCAACATCAACACAGTACGCACCAACTCTTTTTCAGGCAAATTTACATACAAGCAATGAAAATCAGATAAACTTCCGTCCACAACAGTAGCAGTTAACACAATGGTTTTTATTTTATTTTTTTCAAAAAAATCTCGATTTTGTATAACAATATCAGTAACAACAAAGTAATGAAAATATGATTTAAACCCACTACTTTTTAACTGAGAAAATGATGTATAAGTATCAACCGCCATGATTGGCATAACAGTTTGAAGAATTTGCTTCATGCCTAATGCGGAAAGTGTATTAAGACCTATAATCGCTATACGAGGACGTTTGTCTTTCATAAATTATATTCTTGCCTGCAAAGATACGTCAAGTTACTAAAAACTCCAAACGAAATTATCGTATTTTTTTTTAAAGCATACAGAAAAAATTCAATAATCTCTATTATGGTTAGTCTTCTCAAAAAATAACATAAAACAAAGTAAGAAAAATGAAATAAACTTTTTATAGAAATTTATATTGCTATTGAAACTATACATGAATAACCTATTGATAATACTAAGAACACCTATCCGCGATAGACAATTGTTTTACCCATGATAAATTACTTCCCTATCAACATATAGACTACAAAGCATTATCAATAAAGTTATCCACTCCCCTATGTATTTTTAAGAAGTACATAAAAAATCATCTCTGTTCCCCTAATATTCTGCCCAACTTTTAATATCTATATCATCAAGACGCAAAGCACAAAAGGCTTGGATAAACGCACTTGCCAAACGGCTGTTCGTTATCAGTGGAACATTAAGATCGATTGCCGCCCTGCGAATTTTATACCCATTCGTCAATTCATGCGGTGTAAGATCTTTAGGAATGTTAACTACCATATCTATCTTCTTTTCATGAAGTAGTGTAAGAGCCTGCGGTCTTTTCCCTTCATCCGAAGGCCAATATACCTGTGTATTATCAATTCCGTTATCAGATAAATATTTAGACGTTCCACTCGTAGCATACAACTTGTATCCATACTCCATAAGCAACTTTGCTGCATCGAGCATCTCTGCTTTTTGCTTCGCCCCTCCTGTTGAAAGTAATACAGTATGTTTCGGAATGCGGTAGCCTACACTCAGCATACTTTTCAATAGAGCCTGATTAGTATCATCGCCCAAGCAGCCGACTTCACCTGTAGAAGCCATATCGACACCGAGAACAGGATCGGCCTTCTGCAACCGATTGAACGAAAACTGGCTCGCCTTGATACCTACATAATCTAAATCAAACAAGTTTTTATTCGGCTTTTCTACTTGTATACCGAGCATGACCTTCGTTGCTAAATCAATCAAATTCAGTTTCAACACCTTACTCACAAAAGGGAAAGAGCGAGATGCCCGTAGATTACATTCAATAACAAGGATATCGTTCTCACGCGCCATAAACTGTATATTAAATGGTCCGTTGATATGTAATGCTGTTGCGATCTGCCGACTTATACGCTTAATGCGACGTACTGTTTCTACATAAAGTTTCTGTGGAGGAAACTGTATTGTTGCATCACCGGAATGCACACCGGCAAACTCTACATGTTCGCTGATAGCATAAGCCATGATCTCACCATTACACGCTACGGCATCCATCTCTATTTCTTTTGCATTTTCGATGAATTTACTTACTACCACGGGATGATCTTCTGACACATTGGCAGCCAATTGCAGAAAACGCTCCAACTCTTCTTTGTTCGAACAAATATTCATCGCCGCTCCCGAAAGTACATACGATGGCCGCACCAACACAGGGAATCCCACTCTATCTACAAACTGATTTATGTCATCCATCGAAGTAAGCGCACTCCACTCTGGCTGATTGATATCGTTATGTGTAAGCATCTCAGAGAATTTAGCCCTATCTTCTGCATTATCTATATCTTTGGCCGCAGTACCGAGAAGCGGAACATTCTCTGCATCTAACCACATGGCCAGATTATTGGGGATTTGTCCGCCTGTAGACACGATGACACCATAGGGCATTTCAAATTCTATAATATCTAACACACGCTCGAAAGTAAGCTCATCAAAATACAGACGATCACACATATCATAATCCGTTGATACCGTTTCAGGATTATAATTGATCATAATTGATCGGTATCCTTCTTTACGTATCGTACCAAGCGCTTGTACACTACACCAGTCGAATTCCACGGAACTTCCTATACGATAGGCACCAGAACCAAGCACAATAATAGAACGTCTGTCTGCATCAAACCTCACATCGCTCTTTACACCTGCATAAGTAACATAGAGATAATTAGTCTGTGCAGGATATTCAGCAGCAAGTGTATCAATCTGCTTGACAACTGGCAAAATATCAAAACTCTTACGTAACCTCCGAACAATAAGTGCAGCTTTGTGCATATTGCTGACTTCCTTATCTAACCGAAGAGCACGTGCAATCTGGAAATCCGTAAATCCATATACTTTTGCTGTACGTAACAAATCTTTATCTATTGTATTGATGCTCATGCACCGTCTCAAATCATCATCAATATCGATAATATGTTTCAGTTTCTGCAAAAACCACTTATCAATCTTTGTCAACTCATGAACTTGATCTATGGTATAGCCCTTATGCATCGCTTTCGAAATAACAAATATACGTTTATCTGTAGGCTCTTTCAAAGCAGCATCAATATCAGATATAACAAGTTCTTTATTTTCAACAAATCCATGCATTCCCTGCCCGATCATACGTAGGCCTTTTTGAATAGCTTCTTCGAAATTACGTCCGATAGCCATTACTTCGCCCACAGACTTCATCGATGAGCCTAATTCCTTATTTACTCCATGAAATTTAGCCAGATCCCAACGTGGTATTTTACAAACGACATAGTCTAAAGCAGGCTCAAAGAACGCACTTGTTGTTTTAGTAACGGAATTTTTCAATTCAAATAACCCATACCCCATACCGAGCTTTGCTGCCACGAAAGCAAGGGGATATCCCGTAGCTTTAGAAGCTAAAGCAGAAGAACGGCTCAAACGAGCATTCACTTCTATAACACGATAATCTTCGCTTTGTGGATCAAAAGCGTATTGTACATTACATTCGCCAACAATACCGATATGACGTACTATCTTCATCGAAAGAGCTCTTAACTTATGATACTCACTATTTGTCAAAGTCTGGGATGGTGCTATGACAATAGATTCCCCCGTATGGATACCAAGCGGATCGAAGTTCTCCATATTGCAAACGGTGATACAATTATCATATCTATCACGAACAACCTCATACTCTATCTCTTTCCACCCCTTCAGACTTTTCTCTACAAGAACCTGTGGCGAAAAAGAGAAAGCCTTCTCTACCAACACATCCAATTCGTCTTCATTATCACAAAAACCACTACCAAGCCCTCCAAGTGCATAAGCCGCCCGAATAATGACAGGATAACCAAGATCTGCTGCTGCTCTCCTTGCCTGTGCAATGTTCTCACATGCCTCGCTTTTGATTGTTCTAATATCAATTTCATTCAATTTTTCTACAAAGAGTTCACGATCCTCAGTATTCATAATTGCCTGTACGGGTGTACCGAGCACTTTCACATTATATTTATCAAGTACACCGTTTTTAAAGAGCTTTACTCCACAGTTCAATGCAGTCTGTCCCCCAAAGGATAGAAGAATACCATCAGGGCGCTCTTTCTGAATAACACGCTCAACGAAATAGGGCTGCACGGGTAAAAAATAAATTTGATCTGCAATACCTTCAGAAGTCTGTACAGTTGCAATATTGGGATTTATTAAAACTGTAGAAACTCCCTCTTCCCGCAATGCTTTGAGTGCTTGCGAACCGGAATAATCAAATTCTCCTGCTTCTCCAATCTTCAAAGCCCCTGAACCTAAAAGCAGAACCTTTTTTATGTTTTCATCTTTCATGATGTACCTATTTTACCTTAATGTTTCAACAAATTTGTCAAATATGAAGTCAGTATCAACCGGACCTGAACATGCCTCAGGATGAAACTGCGATGTGAACCATGGGTTAGTCTTATGTTTAATACCCTCATTACTCCCGTCATTCATATTGACAAATAATTCTTCCCATTCTTCTCCGAGTGTTCTGGCATCAACAGCGTATCCATGATTTTGACTTGTAACGTAACATTTATTAGTTCCTACCATACGTACAGGCTGATTATGCGAACGATGACCATATTTAAGTTTATAAATACTTGCTCCTCCAGCTTTAGCTAAAAGTTGATTTCCCATACAAATTCCACATATAGGTTTCCTACTCCTACTAATTTGTTTACGAATAATATTGACAGCCTCTTCGCATATATCGGGATTGCCCGGCCCATTGGCAAGAAACAGGCCATCAAATTCTAAGTTCGTATAATCATAATTCCACGGGACACGTATTACTTCTACCCCACGATTAATTAGACTTCTTATGATATTTGCTTTAACGCCACAATCTACCAAAATAACCCTTTTACCGACTCCCTCATTATACTTGATAATTTCTTTACAACTAACCTTATTGACGAAGTTAACTCCTTCATAAGTTGCATCTGGAATATTAGCTGATTCATCATCGAAAATAATTTTCCCCATCATTACTCCATGTTCACGCAACACTTTGGTTAATTCCCGTGTATCTATACCAGTAACACCGGGGACCTTTTCTCTTTTCAACCATTCCGCAAGACTTTCATGAGCATTCCAATGGCAGTATTGTTCACTATAATCAGTAACAATGATGGCAGACGCATAAATCTTGTCGCTCTCCATAAAAGTAGGTATACCGTTTGCCTCAAAAGTAAATGGTGGTACACCATAATTTCCAATCAAAGGATATGTAAGCGTCATTAGTTGTCCTGCATACGAAGGATCCGTCAAGCTTTCCGGATACCCCATCATTGCCGTATTGAACACAACTTCTCCCGCCACCGGAGTTTCATATCCAAAGCTCTTTCCATGAAACTTTGTTCCATCCGATAATAATAGTGTTACGCTTCTCATTATATATTTAAAATTTCTGTTCGTACTGATACACTTTCTCTATATAATTAATATACGACTGATTACAAAGATTGATTCCCCCCTGTGTTGGAAAATTCCCCGTAAAATACCAATCGCCATGATTATTTGGTAATGCTGTATGTAGGCCCTCAATAGACTGATACACAATCTCAATAGGCGTGGTAACACCTTCCGGACGTAGCATTTCTACAATTTTTTCGTTGATTTCTTCGACTGTAAACGGTTCATAAATATCCCTTACCCTGTTTTTCATCTCTGATTTCAACTTCTTCATTTCTCCAAGACAATTTCTATAAGTATCCTTTATCAACTGATGCATTCCTCTATCTTTTATTAATTCTACAGCTGCACGAAATACACAGAACTCTTCAAGACGCGCCATATCTATACCATAATAATCAGGATAACGTATTTGTGGTGCACTACTAACAATAACTATCTTCTTAGGATGGAGCCTATCCAAAATTCTAAAAACACTCTCTTTTAATGTTGTTCCACGCACAATACTATCATCTATAATCACAAGATTATCTTCATAAGGACGGACACTCTCATAAGTTATATCATACACATGGGATGCAAGGTCTTTACGAGAATTTCCTTCTGTGATAAATGTACGAAGTTTAATATCTTTCCATGCAACTTTTTCTACACGAACTGATTTTGAAAGTATTTTATTTAGCTCCTCATAGGTAGGTTTATTACCTAAATTTTCAATCATATGTATCTTTTCATTATGCACGTAGTCTTTGAATCCTTCAATCAGACCATAGAAAGCAACTTCTGCTGTATTGGGGATAAAAGAAAATACTGTATGGTCGATATCACTATTAATAGCATGTAAGACTGGGGATGTTAATTGCTTACCCAACTTTTTACGTTCCTTATAAATGTCTCTATCATTACCACGACTAAAATATATTCGTTCAAACGAACAAGCTCTATTCCCCATCTGATCAAGTATCCGTTCAATAGTGCATTTTCCATTACGATTAACAATCAAAGCCATACCCGGAAGCAATTCTTTGACATCATCGCATTCAAGATCAAATGTTGTCTGTAAAACAGGTCGCTCACTCGCAAGAACAGCAATTTCGTCATTCAAATAATAATATGCAGGCCGAATCCCCCAAGGATCGCGCATCGAAAACATCTCTCCACTTCCTGTTATACCACAGATTACATACCCACCATCAAAATCGGTCATCGTTGTCTTCAAAACATTACTTATCTTCACATGATCTTCAATATATGTAGTTATGTCTCTATCTTTTAATCCTTGTGCTTTTGCATCTGCAAAGTTCCGTTCTACTTCACGATCTAACCTATGCCCCATCAATTCAAGCATGATATAGCTATCGCTATAAATACGCGGACACTGCCCTTGCTCCGTCAATTTTTCAAATATCTCATCTATATTCGTCATGTTAAAATTTCCACAAAGGCTAAGGTTTTTAGCCCTCCAATTATTCCTACGGAGAAAAGGATGTACATAAGTAATTCCCTGCTTCCCCGTTGTAGAATAACGTAAATGTCCCATATAAAGTTCACAGGCAAAAGGCAGGCTCTGCTTGACTAAATTCATATCGGCAAGTTGTTCTTTCGATAAATCAGCAAAATTATTTTGAACAGCAGCAAAAATCTTTGTTATCGCATCTTTTCCTTCCGCCCTTTCTCTGAACATATATTCATGTCCCGGCTCAGTATCCAGCTTCACACAAGATAGTCCGGCACCTTCTTGTCCACGGTTATGCTCTTTCTCCATCATCAGATAGAGTTTGTTCAGACCATCCATCCACGGTCCATATTTACGTTGATAATATTCTAATGGCTTTAATAATCTTATAAGTGCAACGCCACATTCATGTTTTAAGACTTCCATTAATTCTTTACTAAAACTTCTCTATAACTATTTATTACCAATACTCTTATATCCTGAGCCGAGTTCAAATACATTTAAGTTTGCTACTTCATACTTTCAACTATACGAAGAGAATAAGGTATAATGCATTTAAACTTTAAGAGCCAAGAGATAATGATATCTCTCGGCTCTTAAAATTATTTATTTACGAAGAATGCCTACTAACAAGGAAGCAACCGAAGTAACAATTCCGACGAATGAAAACCATAATGTTGTAGATGGACCTATAGATGAATTTCTGGCTCTGACACCGTTGGGTTCCACATATAAGATATCATTCTGTTGCAAATAATAATAAGGCGAATTAAATAAATTAGCATCATTAAGATTCAGCCGATGTGCGCTCTTCTGTCCTGTTTCATCCTCACGTATCAACAATACATTATCTCGTTTACCATAGATAGTTAAATCACCAGCTTGTGCCAAAGCTTCAATAACACTCATTTTCTCTGTCGTAATAGGAATAACCCCCGGCCTATTAACTTCACCATCCACAGTTACTCTGTAACTTGACATACGCACCGTAACTATAGGATTTTCTGTCTTAGCCATATATGGCAATATTTTATCCTTAATCGTATTTTGACATTCATTCTTTGTCAGTCCGATGACATGAATATTACCGACAAGTGGAAAATTAATATTACCATCGTTATCCACAAGATAGTTCTGCATATTTCCCGAACTATTTCCCGATATATCAGAAGCCGCCAAATTAAAAGGCTTTGCCGCCTCAGGATCAATTGTGCTAACTGTTATCAGCAACATATCTTTCGGCATTATCCGTGCATCATAAAGGCCACGCGACGGAGTTAAACTGATCGAATCAATATTCTGAAAATAAGCCACTTTCTTACTCCCCGAACATCCGACAATCATCATTATCAGCAACAATGTAATGAATGATATAAAAAAATTCTTCATAAATGGAGAAGTTGAATTTACTACATAATCCTTGGCAAAAGTAATCTTATTTTTTCAATAAGGCAAATATTTATTGAAATAATTAATTCTCGAAATAAAGTCTGTAAAACCAATCGTCGATTACAATATTCCTTTATCACCAAGAATATGTATCATATCCGATTGATATGATTAAAAATTGTTCTGTTCTAGCAAGATTAAAACGAAAACGATACGGCACTGTAATACCATTTGATTTATATTTACACAACTTTCCATTTGTAAAAAAATATCACAACACCTCTTTAATTTTCTACTCACTATTAACCTTGATCCCGATGGCTCTACTAATAGATACTGCATCTAATACCATCAGACAGAACATATATCAAGCATAGACACCCCTTCTACCACCATTAAACACGATGTATATTTCATATATGATTATCAGAATCTGGAATAAAGTTTATTATATAAAACTTGTATCATTTATTGATAGTATCTTAGAATCGACAATAAAATAGCAAAAATCTCTATATTCTTTGTCTCTCTTTTGCAGAGATTGTGGGCTGTCCAAGCTTTCTCGAACGAATGTAATTATAAAAAAATATATATAACGATTACCTATATTCTAAATCGCTATTAGTAACTAGAAAAATATTCTATATATTACGCAATACCTCTATACCAACTCCGACAATTCTAACCACCTCATACCTTTTTCATCGAGCTCTTCTTTTATTACAGATAGTCGTTTACTCTTCTCAGTAAGTTCTTCGATCGGGAGTTTTCCACTACAAAGCAACTCCTCTAATTGTTTCTGCTCGACTTCAAGCATAGTTATGTCTTTTTCAAGTTGTTCAAATTCACGTTTTTCCTTGAAAGACATTTTGTGTTTATCACTGTGATGATGGCCTTTCTTATCCTTTTCCGGATTTTCGTTACGAGATTTTTCGTCGTCTTTACTTTGTAACGATGACCATTTGCGATATTGGGTGTAGTTTCCGGGAAAGTCTTCTATCACGCCTGCCCCTTTGAATACCAACAGATGGTCTACCACTTTATCCATGAAATAACGGTCATGACTAACGATAATCACACATCCCGGAAAGTCTTGCAGATATTCCTCGAGCACTTGTAATGTCCGAATATCAAGATCGTTTGTCGGCTCATCAAGCACTAAAAAGTTAGGATTTCTCATCAACACCGTACAGAGATATAGTTTGCGTCGCTCGCCACCACTAAGTTTGTACACGTAGTTATGCTGCTGATCGGGCGTAAACATGAAGTATTGTAGGAATTGCGAGGCAGTCATGTGTCTTCCCTTGCCCAAATCTATATAATCGGCAATATCGGTTATGACATCTATTACTTTTTGTTGTTCATCAAATTTCAGTCCATCTTGCGAAAAATAGCCGAATTTCACGGTATCTCCAATATCAAATTTACCGGAATCTGCCGGTATCAATCCAAGCAGCATCTTAATGAAAGTCGACTTTCCCGTACCGTTATTTCCTACAATTCCCATCTTTTCGAAACGCGAAAAATTGTAATAGAAATCTTTCAGAATAACCTTGTCCTTATTCCATGCCTTCGATACGTATTGACATTCGAAAATTTTTGAACCTATATATACATTGCTTGCCTTAAGACGTATCTGGCGTTCTTCAATCCTTTGTTTGGCCTTTCTTTCAAGGTCATAGAACGCATCTTCACGATATTTGGACTTGTGTCCACGTGCCTGTGGCATTCTTCTCATCCATTCGAGTTCGGTTCTGTACAAGTTATTTGCTCTTGCAATCTCTGCCTGTGTGTTGTCTATGCGTTCCTGTCGCTTTTCGAGATAATAACTATAACTGCCTCTATAAGTGTATAAAGTTCTGTTATCAAGTTCAAGGATAAGATTGCATACGCGATCAAGGAAGAAACGGTCGTGTGTAACCATCAACAAAGTTCTGTTTCCCCTAGACAGAAAGCCTTCGAGCCATTCTATCATTTCTAAGTCGAGGTGATTGGTGGGCTCATCAAGAATGAGGAAATCAGGCTCTGTAATTAGTACATTGGCCAATGCCACACGTTTCTGCTGCCCACCGCTGAGCTGTCCTATAGATTGTTGTAGATCCAAAATTTTGAGTCGAGTGAGAATCTGCTTTGCTTTAAGTACTTTGTCGGGATCTCCATGGTGATTAAAGCACGCATCCAATACCGATTCCGTAGGATCGAATTGGGGTGATTGCTCTAAATAACTCACTTTCAGATCACGCTTATATATGATAGCTCCAGAATCGTAGCCTTCTTTATTTGTAAGAATCGAGAGCAAAGTGGACTTGCCTGTACCGTTTTGTGCTATAAGTCCAACGCGTTGCCCCTCGGCTATTGAAAACGAAATATCACTGAAAAGAACTTGAGCACCAAAAGATTTCGTAAGGTCCTGTACGTCTAAATATGGAATCGGATTTGCCATTTACCTCAATGTCTTATTGATACTTTCGATATATTCGAGTATTTCATCGCGTCCTTGTTTCTTTTCGGCACTTGTAATAAAGTAGGGAGGAAGTGTTTCCCAGCGGTCTTGTAGTGTTCTCATCCACTTCTCCGCATTCTGTCTTGCCTTTACAACACCTAATTTGTCGGCTTTCGTGAAAGTAATGGAAAAGGGAATATTACTTTCTCCAAGCCAATCGATAAACTCACGATCTATTGCCATGGGATCATGCCGGATATCTATCAGCACGAATACATTAATTAATTGCTCGCGTTGCAGTATATATGATGAAATCATCTGTTGCAACTGTTTCTGCACACTCTTGGAACGTTTGGCAAAACCATAGCCCGGAAGGTCGACCAAATACCATTCATTGTTGACGATGAAATGATTAATAAGTAAGGTCTTGCCCGGTGTAGCCGAAGTTTTGGCTAAACCTTTATGGTTGCAGAGCATATTGATAAGACTCGATTTGCCTACATTCGATCGACCGATAAAAGCATATTCCGGCTTATTATCGTTAGGGCATTTACCAATTGTCGGGGCAGATATCACAAATTCTGATTTCTTTATTTCCATTATTCTTCAATAAAAATTAATGATTGATACCATATCCAAAAAGGGCGAAATCTCCTTTTAATGGATCATCGGGAAATACCTCTTTCAGGATTGTTGTTAATTTTCGGGCTGTAGACATTGAGGTTGTAGAGCTTTGGATAAGCGCCAGTTTGTTTGCTTCGTGCAATACATGCGTGTCCAAAGGTATGATAAGTGTACGTTTATCTATGATGTCGGACCATAATCCCAAGTCTACCGGAGAGTTTTCTCTAACCATCCATCTGAGAAACATACAAATTCTTTTGCATGCAGAAGACGCGTCTTTCGGAATAATACGATGGGTTGGCTGCATAGAAAAATATTTGCAAATAGCTTCGATAGCTGTATATCCATCGTGAGCTTCTATAGTAATATAATGCTTTAAACTACCATAATCAGTAACAAGTTTTTGCAAAAGTTGCAGAAATACGAACATGGAATGGTTGGTATGGAGGCGGTAATAGCATTGATTGTTATCGGGTATATTGGTTATATATTTGCCCGACTTGATCCAATCGTAAACGTTTCCTTCGGAAGAATTAAGTATGTATTGTATTTTAGGGAAGAATTGTTTGCGCGAACCATAGCTGAGAACTGATGCTATAAAAGCCATCATCTCCTGATTTTGCGATTGCTTTACTTGATGCATAAAGTAACTTGGATCGGTAGTCAAGAAGTCTGCCGTCTCATACATGACAGCATGTTTCAGTAAAATTTCTCTTGTTTCAGGTACAAATGTCATTGATTGGCATCTGATTTATAACTTGGATAAAATTCTATGTATAGGAATTTCTTTATACCCTTGCTTACCTCTGGTCGAATTAAATTAGATTAAAGTGCTTAAAAGCGTTTAAGATACCATCGTGGTCTACATCTGTAGTTACGTAATCGGCATAGCTTTTTACATGATCGTCTGCATTTCCCATAGCAACACCTACCCCTGCACTTTGAAGAATACTAATATCATTTCCGCCATCACCGAAAGCCATCGTTTCTTTAATATCGATACCCAACGCCGAAGCCATAGTTTTTAATGCACTACCCTTATCGGTACCTTTTACGGTAATATCGGTAAACTCGGGATGCCATCGGCCTGATTCACAGTTATGTAGTTGCGGCATGAGTAAATCTTCTATGGACTGAGGGATGAAAGGTGTAAGTTGCAATATTCTTTGGTGCAACACTTTTTCGACCGGCAGATTATAATCAATATTTGTAACATTGAAACCTACACGGAACAACCTATCTACGATATCTTTGTAATTATATACGGCAATGTTTTTTTCGCCTACCACAATCACCGCATAATCTTTTTGTGTGGCGTCTTTGAGTAAAGTTTCTACATCGATAGGAAGAATAGGAGTACAACATATTTCTCTTTTTCCGGCAAAACAATATGCTCCATTTGTAGTAATATAGCCATCGATAAGATGTTCTATTGCCTTTAAATTCGTGATTATTTGTATTGGCCTACCCGTAGAAATGAATATGCTAAGACCATTTTTTTTTGCTAATTCTAAAGCACGAATAGTAGATTCGGGAATGGAATGTGTTTGGAAACTCACCAATGTACCGTCTATATCGAAAAAAAGAGCTTGATATTTATTCATATTTTTCTAATCAATTCTTAGATAAATTATACGCTACAAAATGTACAATATTTTCTATATCAACATACAAAAAATTTTTAAATCCATACCAATATTCCCAAGTGAAATTAGTTCAAGATAAAATAATATCCATTCAATCCGTACTGATTATTTCTATTTTATCTGGAGACACCGCCTATCCGTCAATTGTATATGCAAACAAAATGGCAGCAAGAATAACCACAGCAAGAATACACATGATAACAAAAAGGCAATTCATAAAAGACTTTATCCGCTTTTTACGTGACCTACGTTTCTTCTCGTCTTTTGTTAGTCCGCTATCATTTCGATGGTGGTGGTGATGGTGATGACGACGGATATGTATATCTTGTGTCATCGACATCTATTTTGAAAATATTGTAAACAATATTGAAATTTCTTACTATACATTAGGTAAATGCAATTGTTAGACCTGCCATTACGATACTTACCATTGACATGAGCTTGATAAGGATATTGAGTGATGGACCAGAAGTATCTTTGAACGGATCTCCGACAGTGTCGCCAACGATAGTCGCCTTATGACATGCAGACCCCTTCCCGCCGAAATAGCCTTCTTCTACCATTTTTTTAGCATTATCCCATGCACCACCGGAATTAGCCATAAATATAGCTAATGTGAAACCGGCTGCCAATCCTCCTACAAGAAGCCCTAATACTCCTGCCACTCCGAGTAGCATACCGACGATGATGGGAATAATGATTGCCAAGAGAGAGGGTAGAACCATCTCACGTTGTGCACTCTGAGTAGATATTTCTACACAACGGCCATAATCAGGAGTTACCTTTCTTTCAAGAATTCCTTTAATCTCTTTGAACTGTCGACGTACTTCTGAAACCATAGCACCTGCGGCTCTTCCTACCGCTCCCATCGTGAGACCACAGAAGAGATAGGCTGCCATCGCACCGATGAATGCGCCAACAAGCACTCTCGGATTTATTAAGTTTACTTGGAAGAATTGCATAAAATCTGCCATTGTTGCCGATTTAGGATCGAACGCCACACCAGTTGCACTGATGAATTGTTTCCCTTGTTCTACGGCACGAATCATTGCGATCTTGATTTCTTCAATGTATGATGCCAAAAGAGCGAGAGCTGTAAGTGCGGCAGAACCGATAGCAAAACCTTTCCCAGTTGCTGCCGTAGTATTTCCTAAAGCATCTAAAGCATCGGTACGCTTTCTGACATCTTCACCTAATCCACTCATCTCGGCATTTCCACCGGCATTATCGGCGATAGGGCCATATGCGTCTGTGGCAAGAGTTATTCCTAAAGTGGAAAGCATACCTACTGCAGCAATGCCGATACCATAAAGACCTTGACTAATGCTTTGGGCACTCATACTCATATCGAAACCGTTTGCACAAAGATAACTCATCATTATTGCAACGGAAATAACTACAACCGGTATACAAGTGGAAATCATACCAGTACCGATGCCTTTAATAATCACGGTCGCAGAACCGGTTATAGATGCCTCGGCAATCTTTTGAGTAGGTTTATAAGTATGGGAGGTGTAATATTCTGTAGATTGCCCGATAGTGACACCGGCAAGCAACCCACTGATAACAGAAAACGATAATCCCATCCAATTCTCCATATTCAATAGGTATAATATAATAAAGGTGGTAACCGCAATCAATATGGCTGACACATTTGTCCCGAAACTGAGAGAATGGAGAAGTTCTTTCATTCCAGCACTTTCTTTTGTGCGGACAAGAAAAATACCGATGAGACTCAAAAAGATACCAACTGCTGCAATGACCATAGGAGCTATAACTGCATGTAATTGCATTTCGCCATTCATAGCAAATGCTGTAGCACCAAGGGCAGCAGTCGATAGAATACTCCCACAATAACTTTCATATAAATCGGCTCCCATTCCTGCTACATCCCCCACATTATCGCCAACATTATCTGCAATCGTAGCTGGATTACGCGGATCGTCTTCAGGAATATCTATCTCAACTTTACCAACCAAATCGGCTCCAACATCAGCCGCTTTCGTATAAATACCGCCACCGACACGAGCAAACAAGGCTTGAGTAGATGCTCCCATGCCAAAGGTAAGCATGGTGGTTGTGATAGTAATGAGAGATGTCTGCTCTCCCGAATAGAACGCATTGAGAATAAGAAACCATATTGCAATATCAAGAAGTCCTAACCCAACTACAACAAGCCCCATTACAGCTCCACTCCTAAATGCGATTTTTAATCCTCGATCGAGCCCACTTCGTGCTGCATTTGCAGTTCTTCCCGATGCGTATGTAGCAGTCTTCATACCAAAGAAACCGGCCAATCCACTAAAAAAACCTCCTGTAAGAAAAGCAAAAGGTACCCAAGGATTTTGTATTTTAAGCACATAAGCCATAAAAGCGAAGATGATAGCAATAATGATGAATACATAAAATACAACTTTGTATTGCTGTCTTAAGTACGCCATAGCACCTTTACGAACATTAAGGGCAATTTCTCGCATACGTGGAAATCCTTCATCTTCTTTTATCATATTGCGAAAAAATATCCACGCTACAGTTAAAGCTACAACTGAAGCTATCGGTATGAGCCAAAATGCTGTTAGAATATTCATATATCTTATAGATAATAGTTTGGGAACAAAAATACGAAAAAATAAGAAAAAAAAGGATGATATAAACATTTTTCTTTATTCGATTGCTCCAAAAATAACTTTTTAAAAGCCATTTGAACAACTTTTCGTATTGTTGACTTATCCATTAATTTCATTATACAATCATCACAGACTATCGTTATGAAGAAAACCATTTACCTATATCTACAATGATGATTATTGACAGGGGGAGACAATATTATATCCCACCTTATGGAAATTAGAATCTGAATGAAAGCTGAACATCTATCATGTTGTAATTATGATTAGTACTTAAACCACGATCGTTAATAAACGCATATTCTCCACAGATTTCGAAATTACGAGCAAACTCATAATCCAATCCTATTTCATATTGTGTTCGAGCCTTTTTCCACTCTGCAGTAGGACGGTAGAGATCATAGCGAGCCTTGACATGTAGTTTATCTTTTATGACAGGTGCAATGGCAAGAGCATAAATACCGTCGGCCTTGTCGCCATCAGTGCCGAGGGTACAGTCTTTCGTATCACCTGCTGTCTGATAAGTCGTTTTAAATGCATTACCTGTAGAGTGGATATACTCACTTCGGAATGTCCAATCATTTATGGCATATTCAGCAGAGAAAGCATATCTACGCTGTTGGAGTTTACGGGTACCGGATAGAGTATTACCCTGTTCATCCTGCCATGTTCCTTTTCGGGAATAGGAACCTGTCCAACCAAATGCGCCAATACGCATACCAGCAACGGGCATAACCCAAATTCCACCTATAAAATCTTTCTGTTGGTCCACATCCTTTACGTTGATACCTTGCCCATTAAAGACACCAACCTGATAGTGAATGAAATTTCTACCTTGCCCATTTTTTAAGATATCACCTTGAAGTTGTAGCCCTATATCTCTCCCGTTAGAGGGATGAGCTCCGTTTCTATCATTAAATCCTGCAAGCTTTGTAACAACTTGCCCATAGCTCATAAAACCTTGGTCTATAGGATGCATGGGATTTTCGAAAGTGAAAGGACGCTTAAATTGTCCTAATTTAATACGAAAATAGTTGTATTTTTGCCATTCGACAAAAAGATCAACAAGACGCGGACTACTTCCAAGAGTAGCAGTATTCCCATTAAATTGAACCTGTGTTTTCCAATAAAAATCGTTAAGTATACGTCCATCAAGCGCTAATCTCACCATACGGAGATTGAAAGTATTAGCTTCAGCACCCTTTTGTGAACTATATTGATACTGCATTATCCCATATCCCGAGAGCCTAACATTATCCAACCATGTCGGGAGTAAATTTTGTGCACTCGCTACATTTATGATAAACATACATAATACAATGGTTATTCTTTTTTTCATAATCTTTTATTTATTTTAAAAATCCTCTTCAAAAGTAGTATATTATTATAACATTAGTGACAATAAATATATCAGAAATATGATTAGCAGCAAAAGACCTAAGCTATACATGCTTTCTATCACTATTAGACAGTACATGTATATATAATAGAAATACCGTCTATCAACACTAAACAACACATGTAGCAAATATTTCTCAAAGACTCTGGTTACAAAGCCTTACATTCTTCTAACCAAAGTTTACTTACTGCATCGCTCGGCATGCGCCAATCACCCCGTGGGCTTAAGCTTACACTGCCGACTTTTGGACCATCTGGCAGACACGAACGCTTGAACTGTTGCGAGAAAAACCTGCGAAAGAACGTCTGGAGCCAATATTTTATCACCTCATCCGTATATACTTCATGCATGTCCTCCCCCACTTTGTCGGCATGTCTCTGCCGTGTAGAAAAAGCTTTCTGTGCAAGTATAAAGATTTTACGCGGGCGGAAACCAAAACGCAGGAAATAATAAAGAAAGAAATCATGCAGTTCATAAGGGCCCACAAGGTCTTCAGTTTTCTGTTTGATTTGTCCTTTGGCATCGGCAGGGATCAATTCTGGTGAAATCGGAGTATCTACAATATCCGTCAGAATATCCGAAACATCATCCATCATTGCTGCTACATAACGCACAAGATGCTGGATCAGCGTCTTCGGAACACCAGCATTTACGCCATACATTGACATATGGTCACCGTTATAAGTAGCCCATCCCAGCGCCAATTCAGACAAATCGCCGGTACCTACCACCAATCCGCCAACTTTATTGCTCAAATCCATCAGTATTTGGGTACGTTCACGAGCTTGCGAATTCTCGTAAGTAACATCATGAACGGTAGCTTTATGACCGATATCTTCAAAATGTTGAGTTACGCTCTTGGTGATATTGATTTCACGGATAGTGATACCGAGCCGTTGCATAAGACTTATTGCATTGCGATAAGTACGGTCTGTGGTGCCGAAGCCCGGCATAGTAACGCCGATAATTCCTTTACGATCGAGTTTAAGCATATCAAATGTGTTCACACACACAAGCAAAGCCAGTGTAGAATCGAGCCCTCCACTCACACCGATAACCACCTTTGTAGAGCCCGTATGCACAAGTCGTTTGGCAAGTCCCATTGACTGAATGGTGAAAGCCTCGTCACAACTCCGTTTCATATCGGCACTCTTAGGGACAAACGGATGAGGATCGATATACCTTTCCAAGATAAAATCACACTCATTTTTCATTGGGAAAAGCCGGTGCAATACTGCAGTAGAACGGTGTTTTACATCGCCTCCCAACACTTCGGAAGCCATTCCGCAGCCATCGCGCTGCTGTAGCAGCGAAATATTCCGCACGGCATTCACATATGTTGAATTAGTACGTCGCTCCGAGCGCAGACGGTCAATATCTATTTGTTGTACTTGTATCTGATTTTCAAGCGCAAAACGTTTTCCCTGCGCCAACAGATATCCATTCTCATAAATCAGCACATTACCCCCATAAACCACATCCTGTGTGCTTTCTCCAAATCCGCTGCTGCTGTATATATATCCAGTCATCGTACGTGCACTTTGCTGTGCCAATATGCTCATCAGGTAGTTATGCTTTCCTATCAGTTCATCACTTGCAGAAAGATTGAAGATCAATTCGGCACCGGCAAGTGCCAGATGATTGCTCGGAGGTACCGGTGCCCACACATCTTCACATATCTCCACACCGAACTTAACGCCATCATCAGTAACAAAAAGTTGGGGCTCCGGGGTGATTTCTATCTTTTGTCCTGCAAAACGAACCTCTGTCGGTTTCAAATCTTGTGATGATGCAAACCATCGCTTTTCATAAAACTCGCTGTAATTGGGTAGATAAGTCTTAGGAACAATACCGATAATTTGTCCTTGTTGGATGACCACGGCACAATTGAGTAATAAGTCACCGGCCACGACAGGCAAGCCAACAATGCTGACAATATCGAGTTGGCGCGTAAAATCAAGCAAATGGAATACGGCATCTTCGGCAGCATCGAGCAACACCTGCTGACGGAAAAGATCCTGACAACTATATCCGGTAACACTCAACTCAGGAAAGACAATAATTTCTGCTCCCTTTCCTTCTGCCTGAGCAATCAACGCTTCTATCTGTTCTAGATTATATTTACAGTCTGCCACCCTAATCGTAGGCACGGCAGATGCTACTTTTATAAATCCCTGTTTCATTCT
>CAUUQE010000024.1:0-22019 GCA_963547065.1 uncultured Prevotella sp.
GTAGCCTCGGGGAACGGATACTTTCCATGCATATCGCTCACGAAGTATTTGCGGAAAGGAATGAGGAAAAGTATGCCGATAACTCCTCCAAGAAGCGACGAAATGAATATATTGAGGAACGATGCACTCATCTCAGGATACTTGGCTTGCAGGATATAAATGGCCGGCAACGTGAAGATGGCTCCTGCTACAACGGCACCGGAGCATGCACCTATGCTCTGTATAATGACATTTTCGCCTAATGCCTTGTTGCGGTGTGATGCTGAGGATACCCCTACGGCAATGATAGCTATCGGTATGGCAGCCTCAAACACTTGTCCTACCTTCAATCCAAGGTACGCTGCAGCAGCCGAAAAGAGTATTGTCATGAGCACGCCCCATGTAACCGACCAAGTAGTTACTTCTGGATAACTCTGTCGAGGACTCATAACAGGATTGTATTCTTCACCGTTTTCCAACTCTCGGAATGCATTTTCGGGCAGCTGCACTGTCTCGTTTTCTTTCCATCCCATTGTGTTTTCTGTTTGTATTTATCTGCAAAGATAGTCTAAAACAGATAAACTGCAAAATAATATAGGAGGAAATAGCCATCTTTTTTCATTGAGGGGTATAGAAAAAAAAATATCGGTTCTTTGTAAATCTTTGATTATAAGCACTTATATCAGCGATAGGACTATCGCTAAGTAAAAATACATCATTAGTAGATTTTATGGTTGAACTCAGACAAGGTTGTGAAAGGACTCTCTATTTATAGGAAATCAAGAAGGGTATTAAAATAGATTAAGCAGAGTTTCTTCTTCGTCGTTATAAAAAACATACACTATGATGTTTGTATTATTCACTATTTAGAAGTAGTGTTCAGCAGAGACTCATATAGCAAATGTACATAATGTGGGCATATCATGTAATCTATAACTTGTTGTTTGTCGTATGTTGTAACAAGTATCAGATAGTCTACTAGTGCTGTCATTTCATCTCCAATCCGATCTCTATACGTTATACCACTTTTATACATTTGTAAAGTATAATGCTCCGTTCGAAACAATACGTTGGCAAAGTATGCAGAGTCAACAAGATAGTAGCAATCCTTAAACTCTTTATGTGGTAATATTTGCGCCCTTTTCTTGTAGTCTATGGAAAGAGAATGGAAATATTTGTCGCCGATGGTGTAGACATACGTAGATATATCGTGTTGATGATATTGGCTTCCCTTGTTACATCAACACCTTTAATTATTAATCACTAGTTCTGATTCCTCGCAGAAATAATCCGGACTTATTAAGATGGTATCTCGCAGTGTCTTTCTGAATTTTGGGATTAATGGCTTCTTCTATGATATTTCCATTCTTATTAATCTCAAAAAGAGGATTGTTATATTTATGCAACTTTATCACAAAATCCTTTGTTATGGTGAAATCATTATAATACATGATTCCAGAAGTAAATCGATTATCAAGAGTTTGTCGACAAGTTTATTATCCTTATATGAGTTTATATGGATATTAAAAAAAGTCAATATCGCTTTCTCCCGTATAGTTGTATATAATGACTTTGCAGAGATATCCCCATAGACAAAAGCTTTTACAAAACAAAAAAACAGGGAAACAGGCGGGTAAATATAATGTCTATCGCCGTTTCCTTATAATGAGAGGGTTGCCCTCTTAGTAAAAAACTTATATTTTTTCATTGCCGTTAAAAAGGAAAATGTAAGGGGAATAAAATGAAATATAATAAAATAATAACTTACTTAAACACAATACATTTCTGAGATGTAGCATGTTAGATTATTGCATCGGAAAATAGAGAGGAGAAATGAAATATTACTTCGATGTTATTTTCATGTTATATTTGAGCAGAATTTAGACACTGTTTGAACTTTAAATGTTCCATGAGAGAAACTGGCAGGTGAGAATTTTCAGCCTAACAGTCTCCGTTCTGTACAGATTTCTTTGATCTTTCACCCGTCTATCCTTACCTAAAAAGAGATATGAATAGGAGACGGAACCCAGTCTCAGTTTAGCATAAAGACCATACATAGTTGGCATCATGTTACTCCTCAAAAGTTCTTTCAAGTCATTGATTGATAGCATTGTTGCTGTATTTCCCAAATTTTATATATATTATAGGTGAAAATACGTAAAAACCTTGGTGTGTGGAAAAATAATATTTACCTTTGCATTGCATATATATTGTCAAAGGCTTAGGGAGAGCTTGTCAGACAATGCAGTATGGTCAAAGTTTTTAAGAGATGCTTCGCGTAAAAGTTTTGACAACTTGCTTTGTATAGTTCAGGTGTAGCCCTTTGAACGGTTCCCTCCCATTTCATCATCATTTTATCATTAAAAAGGAATGTACGTATGAAAGTTTCTATGATAAAGAAATATGGTCTGATATTGTTATCTTTATTCTGTTGCATAACAGCGATAGCGCAACACGTGGATAAAGGAGAATATAGAACTGTCAGTGATCCGGCGGCCGGCGGCTATCGGTTTTGGGTATACACTCCGGCTGAATACGAGCAAGGGGGGCATCCTCTGCCGCTCGTCATCTTCTTGCATGGCGCCAGTCTGTGTGGTAATAATTTGCAACGAGTAAGGCGCTATGGCGTGCTCGATGCCATTGATCGCGGCAAAATAATACCCACTTTGGTTGTTGCGCCCCAAAATCCGGGGGGTGCATGGAATCCCCGTAAGCTAAATGATTTGCTGGAATGGACAGAAAAACACTATGCTGTAGATACTACGCGCGTGTATGTTTTGGGCATGAGCTTGGGTGGTTATGGCACAATGGACTTCGTGGGAACTTATCCGAATAAGATTGCAGCGGCCATGGCTCTGTGTGGAGGCTGTTCTCTGAGTGATGTGAGCGGCCTCGGAAAGGTGCCTCTGTGGATTATGCACGGTACAGGCGACCGCGCTGTATCGGTGAAACAGTCACAAACGGTGGTAGAAAAATTACAGCAAATGAGGCGCGACAAACTGCTGCGTTACGATTGGTTACAGGGGGCATCCCACGGTTTTTTAGCACGATTATTCTATTTGCAAAAGACGTATGACTGGCTTTTTGCACACTCGTTGCATGATCGTCCGCGCACAATAGATACTCATTTCGACATCACGTCATCCGATATTCAGCAGACATATCAAGAACTCAGGTACATTGCCTCTATGTACGACAATGATTAACCCCTATGCCTGTCGCATTTATACCCACTGCATAAGAGCGACAGGCGTTATATATAATTTGATTACAGGAGACCTCTGTCATTGGATGGCAGAAAGAGGAAGAGACATGAAGCCACCCCGCAGCCGGTATAAAGATTATAACCGCATGCTCAAACTGATGCGTTTGCGTTGCATATCTACCTCTAACACCTTTACTTGTACATGCTCATGAAGGTGTACTACGGTGGTAGGATCGCTTACGAATTTATTTGCCAACTGCGATATGTGCACCAACCCGTCTTGATGAATGCCGATGTCGACAAAGGCGCCAAATTTGGTGATGTTCGTTACGATGCCGGGCAGAAGCTTTCCTTCATGCAGATCGTCGATGGATTTTACGTTCGGATCGAATTCAAACACCTCTATTGCTGCCCGTGGATCGCGTCCGGGCTTTTCCAGTTCGCGCATGATATCGGTTAGAGTGGGCAGCCCGATCTCCTTAGTTACATATTTTTTCAGATCAATTTGTTTTTGTCGTGTTTTATCGGCCATCAGTTCGGCTACGCTGCATCCGCAGTCTTTTGCCATTTGTTCCACGATGCCATAGCTTTCGGGGTGCACAGCACTGTTGTCAAGTGGATTTTTACCATCGGCAATCCGCAGAAATCCTGCGCATTGTTCGTAGGCCGATGGTCCCAATCGCACCACTTTTTTCAGTTGGGTGCGTGATGTGAATGCCCCGTTTTGTGTTCTATATTCGATAATGTTTTTAGCCAGTGTTGGTCCGAGCCCGCTCACATACGTCAGGAGATGCTGGCTGGCCGTATTCAAGTTCACCCCAACCAGATTGACGCAGCTCTCCACTGTTGTGTCAAGGCTCTTTTTCAGTTTCGTTTGGTCTACATCGTGCTGATATTGCCCCACACCGATACTCTTGGGATCTATTTTGACGAGCTCTGCAAGCGGATCCATCAGCCTTCTGCCTATCGAGACGGCACCACGCACGGTAACATCTTCATTGGGAAACTCCTCGCGCGCTGTCTTTGAAGCCGAATAAATGGAAGCTCCGTCTTCGCTTACAACGAACACGTGGATGCCTTCTTTCCGGTAATGAGCCTCTCTGAGAATGTCCGAAGTTTCCCTGCTTGCTGTTCCGTTGCCCACGGCAATGGCTTCGATATTGTATTCGTTGGCAATCTCTTCGAAATGTTTCATAGCTGCATTTCTGTTTCCTTTAGGTGGAAAGGGGTAGGCTACATCGTGATAGAGCAGATTTCCTTGTGCATCGAGGCATACCACTTTGCAGCCTGTTCGTATGCCCGGATCTACGCCCATAACGCGTTTTTGTCCCAAAGGGGCGGCGAGCAGCAACTGTCGGAGGTTCTCTGCGAATACTCCGATAGCTTCTTCATCGGCTTTGATTTTGCTTGCAGCAGCTGTTTCTGTTTCGATCGAAGGCTCTAGCAATCGTTTATAAGCGTCTTCGGCTGCTTCTGCAACCAAGCGGGAGCATTCTCCTCTATAGCCTCTGAGGAACTGTCGCTGCAGTTGGGAGATGGCTCTCTCATTGTCAACTGCTATTTTGATGCGCAGAACGCCCTCGTTCTCTCCGCGACGCATGGCCAGCAGGCGATTGCCTGAACAGCGGCGCAGCGGCTCTGAGAAGTCGAAGTAATCACGATATTTAGCAGCCTCGTCGGTATCTTTTCGGGCTTTGACGACTTTCGACGTAATCACAGCCTCGTGCAGAAAGATGTTGCGCAATCGTTGCCGAGCCTGCTCGTTCTCGCTGATATTTTCTGCTATAATGTCTTTTGCGCCGTCTATGGCTGCTGTAGCGCTGTCTACACCCTCTTTAACGAATCTCTGTGCCGTCTGCATCACGTCTTGTTCGCGTTGCAGCATGATGATGTCGGCCAAAGGCTCCAGCCCTAACTCACGTGCTATCTGTGCCCGTGTACGGCGTTTGGGTTTGTAGGGCAGATAGATGTCTTCCAGTTCGGTGCTATCCCAACAGTCATCTATACGTTTTTGCAGCTCCGGTGTCATTTTTCCCTGCTCTTCAATGGTGTTGAAGACGGTCTGTTTGCGTTTCACGAGTTCATTCAACCGATTGTTCCACTCGCTGATGAGACCAATCTGTATTTCGTCCAATCCTCCTGTACGCTCTTTCCTGTAGCGTGCAATAAAGGGGATAGTGCACCCTTCGTCAAGAAGTTGCAGCACATTTTCTACTGCCGATTCTGCTAAATGCAGTTTACTGACAATGATTTTTGTAAAAATATTCATCTTTTTTGTTGTTTCTATCTTGTTTGAATGATGATGACAAGGCATATGAAACATATGTATTGTTCCGTTGTTCCATCTCTTATATACTAAGATATGGCAAAGGTAATACAAAACTTTCCACCGTGCAAAGTGTTTACGGGTAAAATATGTGGTCGACGCATATAAGAGAGAGCGGAATAACGGACTTTATATACGTCTGGATTATGCGGTGACAAAAGGAGATGCATATCTACATTGTCGAGATTGGTATAAGTATGCAGAGTCTGCGGGTGTCCTGAAAAATACTATGAAAAAGCAGGAATACCGAAACTGTATAATAATCAATTTTTCATAATATAAATTAGAGACATCAAATGAATATGCATTTTTCAGACAGAGGATGCTTCTTTCATATGGCTTCAGAAGTGTAGTCGTAGGTCAGCACCGAACTGTATTGGGGCACCACGTTGTGCAAAAGTGAGACTTTCTCGGGTGGCTGCACTGTTTACAGCAAAGGTGTTGTATCTGCTGTTGGCGAGATTACGTCCCCAGAACGATAATTTTACGCGTCCGAAATCACCGTCTACATGGGTTCCGATTATAGAATAGAAGCGCTGATACAAGGTGTTCCGTTCATTCCAATATATTTTACCGGCACCGTTCACGTTGACTCCTACAGTTATTGCCTTGAGTATGGGGTGATTGATATCTATGCGGTAGTCGGCTGCTGCCCCAAACGTGTGCTGTGGAACGTAGGGAATCTTTTTATTCTTATAATTCACAAGGTTTTTATTTCCCCCTATGACGAGAGTATCCGAATATTCTTTGAACACGGCATGGGTGTAGCCGTAGCTCAAAAACCATGTAAGACGGTTGGAAAGTGAGCTTCCCCAAAGCGTTGCCTCAATACCGCGCGATTTGCTTTTGCCTGCATTGACCATCCTGCGTCCGAAACCATAGTTGCCTGCCATGACCGAAATCTGTTGATTGTTTATACTCATGTAATAAGCTGAAAGGTCGAAATGAAGTTGGTTGCGGAATAGATTAAGGTGCGCCCCTGTCTCATAATTCCAAACAGTTTCCGGTTTATATGAAATCGTTTTGTTTATATTTTCGTAGTCTTGCTCCGTATGGGGGATTTCATAGCTTTGCCTGATGTTGTTTCCTTGCTTGTTCAACTCCGTCTGCAGCACATCGGAAAACATTTGTATGTTGAATCCGCCAGCTCGATAACCTTTGCTTATGGTGGCATAGATGTTGCTTCCATCTTTGTCAACACGATAGCTTAAACCGAATTTAGGCAATAACTGTTTGTAGTTGTTATGGGTCTCGTGGCGAAGAAGCGATGAAAGCACAGTGGATGCCTCGCGCCCCATAACTTTGGCATTCATGGTCATATAAGCCGATGCTTCGTAATTCACACCCACTTTGCTGTAGTCGTAACGCAAACCGAGTGTGGCTCTCAAACGGGATGTAATATCGAAGTTGGACTCATGGAAAAGGCCAAGATTATATTGTGGCGTATGGTATAAGCCGGGTGATGCTATTGCCACATTGAGAGAAATGCCACCAGCACGTTCTATAGCCTGTTTAGCTGCCGTGATGGCAGCATCTTGTGACATGCCCTGCTTGACCATTCTGGCTGCTATGGTTGTTACCATTGCGTCGTACATGGCCGATTGAATAGCATTGCCGATAGGCTGTGTCATGGCATTGCCGAAAGTGACGGGCCCGCTTGTGCGCAGCCATTGTGCTGAGAAAAATGCACCCGTAGTCCAGTACCATAGACCTCTACGATTGCTCTTCAGAGCGAATTCCTGTACAAAGGCATTTTGAAACTGCCGTTGTTCGAGTTTCATATAGTCTTTCGGCAGGTAGTCTTGATCCATCAGCATGTAGTCTTTCATATATTGATAAGAAGTAGTAGAATTAAAGTCGAAGTAATTTCCGTGGAATGTCAGATTGAGTGCTGTGTTGAGTATGTTGCGCCTGTAGTTACTCTGAAAGGTGGTCGACGGTGCGGCAACCATACCCGAAACCTGATCCATTAAACCGTAAGGAAAGTTGTTTTGTCGAACATATTGGTAATCAGTTAAGAGATTGATATCCCATCTGTTGGTAGGTCGCCAAACGAAACGTAGCTTGCCGCCGGCTTCATTGCATAGATCAGCACGATTACCGGTGGTAATATTGCGCAAGAAACCATTCTGCCCGTTATAAAAGCCTGCTGCGGAAAGGCCGAATTTATTGCTTAACTTAACGTAATGGGATATTTCTATGTTACGATAAAAGTGTGTTCCCCACCTCAAATTGAGGTATGTACCCTTATAATCCATCGGGTTTCTTGAGTATATGCGTACCAGTCCACCTTCCGTATTTTGACCGTAAAGTGTGCCTTGCGGGCCACGCAACACGTCTACACGCTCCACCTGATATGTGTGGAAGTTGAAGGCTGCCTTGCTCATAATGGGCATTCCGTCTACATAGATGCCCACCGCGGGACTGTTGACCCGCGAACCTATACCGCGTATATACATGGAAGAGGTAAGACGCGCACCATAGTTAGGCATGATGAACGAAGGTACATAGTTCGACAACTCGCGCAGATCATGCACGTTGAGAGTCTGCATACGGCTTCCAGAATACATGGATGAACTGATTGGCTGTTGCCTTAAATGGAATATTTCTTTGGGTTGAGATACAACTAACACCTCATTTAAATCATGGACACGGGAAGAATCAAGCAGGCCGTCGTTGGTAAAAGGTATTTTGGACCGACCGGCAAAAGCGGATAAAGCCGAAATCAAACCAACCGTCAGTATCTCAGAGCGTACAGTATTCATAAATGTTTTTTAGATTATTGTGCGCAAAGGTACAATAATTCTTAATGTTTTTCAATCCTCATTTATTAGGAATTTTACAATTACTCTGTGTGTCTGTCGTTGAAAGTTATCAGTCATTTAAGGCTCCACAATGCGGGCAGCGACCTTTATGTAACAGCGTTGCACCGCAGTTTCCACATGCGTATCGGGCACGACCGAACTCTACATACCGGTGAATAGCAAACATAAAGTAGATAGCAAGCAGAATGTAACCTATATAGTATAAGGTGGAAATACTGAAAACAATATAGTCTGCGGCGCATACAGCCACCAATCCGCTCAGATATTGCACGGCCTCGCCGAACGGTAATTTATGGCGTACGTCGTCTATAGCGGCAATACTCACGATTAGCATGGCCCATACGGAAAGGAGAAATACCGACAGTATGTCGGGTACGCTGAAAGGATTGAGTGTAGGATGGTAGTAGAAATGGCGCCAAATATCGGGGGCAAACATCTGTATGGAGGCATAGAGTGTCGCCGAGGAGGCAACGAGAAGACATAGAAGCGTTGGGTAAAACGAGTCTATATCGCGGAAATGCACGATACGTGCCCGCAGCCTCATCAGCTTGCGCATCCAATAAGTTACGGCTATGATGCTGATAACGACCAGAAAGATGAGTAGGTGAACATCGGAAAACGTAGAGATGAACTGCGATATAGGATCGTTGGGCACTACACGAGACAGCATTTCAGTCTCGTGTATCCACCCGAACGAGTGCTGATCGCTGGCCAGCTGTACCCACACAGAGTCTATGCTGTCGGTGGGAATCATACGAATATCGGCCACTACCACGTGCTCGTTTCGGTGGAGAATCAATGAGTCGGTCATCAAGCCTGATATCAGTTCCTCGGGTTGTTGCTTTAACAATATCAATGAGTCGCTCTTCACAATAAAGTTATAGTTATTGGTATAGTGGTGCATACTCTGGAAAGAAAGCGAATCGAGCTGTTGTTCACTGTACTGAACCAGTGCATCCGACTTAGCCGTTTTCTTATGATAACACGACGAAAGCAGCAAAAGTGCCGCCACAAACCAGAGTGCCGACAGGCTTACGGTAAACTTTTTAGTTTTCTGCATATAGGTTCATTTGACATTCTTTACAGTTGAATTGCAGGCGAAAACGGCGTCCATCGCTCAATCGGAGGTACAACGGTTCGTGCCATTGGGGCTCTTTACCGCCGTGTTTCACGCAATATCCCAAGCTGAAACGCAGGCAGTGGCGACATTGCATGAGCAGATAGGGGCGACGAAATGCACCAGATGTGCCGTGAGGATGCGATGTTTCGAACGCCGAGGTAATGCCTCTCATGCCGCGATTTGCGTAAAATCGATCAGCCAGACAGTTGGAAACATTGAAAAGATAGGAGTATTTTTCGTATTCGGGTTGCCAATATTTTACCGGTGAAGCAGCTGCAGAAAAGGTCTGCATGGGCTGTCGATCGGGCGCGGGCACAATGCTTTCCATTACTGCACGGCGCAGTTCAGCAAGCTTGCTCGACGGTATGAAGTATCTGTCTGCCCCATTTCGTATCTCTATCTGCTGTGCCTCGTAGGGCGTATTGCCCAGTTTTCTGAGCTGATTGAGTATGTTTTCGCGCTGCGGTTTTTGCGGTTTCTGCTTTTCCATTGCCAGTGTCTTGGTCACGGGCACAATACCTTCGCCCGTAACAGAAAGACTAAAACCGTCTTCCGTGGTGCTGAACGCGATGTTAACCGGTATTTTTCGCACGGCTGTCCGCTGAGAGAGTATTTTTCCGAAAGCCTCGTCGTTGTTACGATACAGTGTAAGTCCCGGGCGCAGGTGCGCTGACATCTTCAATGGGAACAACCGGTTACCCTCGACTCTGTTTACGCGGAAGCCCTCCAGTTCGTGCTCATCGTTGATGAAGCAGAGCCCATCTCCGTTGCTGAACACGGCAGTCCCCGCCACATTGAAACTGTTGTTGCGTAATTCTTTCACGCGTCCGACGTATTCGCCGAGTGCTTTCGGCGTGTCGGGTGAATATATGTCGGACTGCCTACCGTGCAGAAAATAGGAAGTATAGCCGCGGTTGAAAGTTTTTTCAGATCAGGTTCGAAAGCATACTCCATATTTCCCAATGAAGCGCGCCGGTAGTCTTGCGGCCGTCTTGCTATGACTTCGTTCAGTCGTTTGCTGTATGCCGAAACCACATTTTTTACATAATCTGCCTCTTTCAGCCGCCCCTCTATCTTGAAAGAGCATGCTCCGGCATCGGCAAGCAGTTCAAGATCGTCGATCCTACACATGTCTTTCAGCGACAGCAGATACCGCTGATGCTCAATTTCCTTTCCGTTAGCATCCAACAAATCGAATTTCATGCGGCAGAACTGTGCGCACATTCCCCGGTTAGCCGAACGATGGAAGCAGTACTGTGAGGCATAGCAAACGCCCGAATAGCTTACGCAAAGTGCACCATGCACAAATACTTCCAGCTCTACATCGGATACCTGTCGGTGGATTTCGGCAATCTCGGCGGCCGAGAGCTCACGGGCAAGCACCACGCGTTCGAAACCTGTCGACTTCAGCCATGCCACCTTCTCGGCCGTTCTGTTATCTGTTTGCGTGGAGGCGTGTAGCGCCGGCAACTTCATACCCGCATTCTCGCGCCGCAATGCAGCCACTATTTCTATCACGGCCATATCCTGTACGAGCAGCGCATCCGTGCCCATAGCTGCCAAATGGCATATCATATCACGGGTGGCGGCAAGCTCTTCTTCGTAAATAATGGTATTGATAGTGACGTAAACCTTTGCTCCAAATTGATGGGCATAGCTGCATAGCGCTTCTATGTCTGCCAAAGAATTGCCCGCGGCAACCCTCGCACCGAAACGATTTGCACCGATATACACGGCATCAGCGCCATGGTTGATAGCTGCAATGCCGCAGGCAAGATTTTTGGCCGGTGCCAACAGTTCAAGTTTACGCATGGATGAAAACCGATTTTACCTGCACATTCTTTATTTAATATCGTTGATATCGTAGGGTGTTTCCTGATAAACGTAGTAGTTCACCCAATTGCTGAAGAGTAAATTAGCATGGGCGCGCCACGTTACCAAAGGCCCGTTTTGCACATTATCGCCACGATAATAGTTCACAGGCATATCCACATCGTTTCGTTTTCCCGCATCGCGTTTATACTCCTTGTCAAGTGTATCGGAGGCATATTCTAGATGTCCGGTAATAAAAAACTCTCTTCCGCTGCGCGCCATCACCATGCCGACACCGCTATCCGGAGAATCACTGATGAGCGTGAGGTGGTTGTTTGCCATGATATCCTCGCGACGAACCTCCGTATGACGACTCTGTGGCATGAAAAAAACATCGTCGAAACCACGGAAGATGGGCAGTTCGGGCATCAAAGGGTATTGGCGGAAGATACCGAATATCTTCTTTTTCAAGGAATATTTGGGTATATTGTAATGATAATACAGTCCGGCTTGCGCCGCCCAACAGATATATAGCGTGCTCGTAACATGGTTGCGTGCCCAAGAGAATATCTTGCTAAGCTCGTCCCAGTACTCTACTTCTTCGAATGGCATTTGCTCCACGGGCGCACCGGTGATAATCATGCCGTCCCAATTCTGCTTTGCCAACTCGTCAAAATCTTTATAGAACATCATCATATGTTCCACCGGAGTGTTTTTAGGTGTATGGCTGCGCAACTTCATGAAGTTGACTTCGAGCTGCAAGGGGGTATTGGAAAGTAACCGCACCAAATCTGTTTCTGTCGTAATCTTCAATGGCATCAGGTTCAGCACCACAATCTTCAGAGGACGGATCTCTTGCCTGTGGGCACGACTTTCGTCCATAACGAAGATATTTTCCTTTTTCAGCAGTTCTACTGCCGGCAGTTTATCGGGTAATCTTAATGGCATTCGTTCATCAATCTGTTTTCATTCTGAATTCGTGAGGCAGGTTCGCACGCCACGCTTCAACTGCAAAGATACAATATAAATCCGAATTATAGTAAGCAACGGGGGAATTAAGTAGGGAAGGAAGAGCATACGGAGCTGCAGAAACAGATAATAAATCAGCGGCACCCCAAGCGAACAGGAAACAGAGGAAGCCACGTAGCCCGTCTTTCACCACAAAATAAGAAATCTACTGTGGAGAAAACAAACGCTTTCTCCACAGTGAATTGAAATGATGCAGACACCAAATATGCCCACTTGTCAAGAATACTTAGGATGCCATTTGATATTTTCTACAGCCTTTCGGGCATCTGTTATCTTTTCCTTTGTTATGCCCTGTTTGATGGCATTCTCCGTTACAACCACGGCGATATGCTCGGAGAATTCCGTCAGTTTGTCCACCTGAGGCAATACGGCAGCACCAGATTTCGAGGTGTCGACCATTCCACCGAGGGCATGTGCGGCAGCCGACAGCAGCGACTGGTTGACCACCTTGGCCGTAGAGGCTATCACACCGAGTCCTAATCCCGGGTACATCAAGGCATTGTTGGCCTGTCCGATGTCGTAAGTTACGCCATTATACACAACAGGAGCACTGGGTATGCCCGTAGCAACAAGTGCCCGACCGTTTGTCCAACGGATAAGGTCTTCTGCAGTGGCCTCTGCCAGCTCGGTAGGATTGGATAACGGGAAGATTATAGGGCGGTTCACAGCCGACACCATTTCCTTGACAACCTGCTCGCTAAACATGTGTGGCGTGGTCGATGTGCCGATGAGAACGGAAGGATGCACAGCCTTTACAGAGCTGTAAAGGTCGGTGAACGCCGTTGCATCGGCAAACTCTGCGTGATGACGAGTAAAAAGTTTCTGCCCATCGGTCAGTCCTACGGTATCGTCAAACAGCATTCCTTGCTTGTCTACCAAGTATATACGACTGCGGGCATCGTCTTTTGAAAGTCCTTGTTGCAGAAACTCCTCGTATATTTGCGTAGCAATACCTACGCCGGCCGTACCGGCTCCGAAGACCATCACGCGTTGGTCAACGAATTTCTCTTTTGAAATATTCAGGGCGCCGAGAATACCTGCGAGAGCCACAATGCCCGTGCCCTGTATGTCGTCGTTGAATGTAGTGATACGATCTTGATACTTTTCCAAGATCGTTGCGGCATTGGAACGCCCGAAATCTTCCCAGTGAAGATACAAACGCGGGAAGAGTTGCTCGGCCGTAATAACGAATTTATCCACGAAATCATAATATTTTTCGCCGCGCACACGAGGATGTCTGTTGCCAAGATATAACGGATCAGCGAGCAACTTAGGGTTATCGGTGCCCACATCCAGTACCATCGGCAGTACTTGATTGGGGTTGATGCCTGCAGCAGCCGTGTAAACCATCAGCTTACCGATAGAGATTGCCACGCCTCCGACGCCCCAGTCGCCGATACCTAATATCTCTTCAGCATCGGTCACCACAATGAGTCGTATGTCTCTACCACCCGCCGCATTCTTCAAGGACTGTTCTATATCGTCGGGAGAATCTATGGATAAGAACGCTGCATCCTGCGGTTTCATGAACAGTTCATCGTATTGTCTGATGGCATCTGCCACTGTAGGATCGTAAACGATAGGCATAAACTCAGCCACATGCCGCGACATCAGGGCGTAGAAAAGAATATGATTGGTATTAAACAGCGTCATCAGATAGACACGCTTCTCCAAATCGGTAGCTTTTCTTTGGTATTCTTTGTAGGTCTGCACCGTTTGTTCTTCAAGTGTTTGTACTACAGACGGCAACGCCCCCGTAAGGTTCAATGCCTTTCTCTCTTCCAATGTGAATGCTGTTCCCTTGTTGCAGAACGGATCATTCAATATTTCTTGAGCTGTTTTCATAAGTTATATTTTTATATTTCGAGCAATAGCGCCCATGTTGTTTATGTTTGCAAATATAGTAAAAAATAGAAGAGGTGGATATGGAGAGAACTCGTTTTTTCATAATTTTAATGACTATCAGTTTCTAATTCGAGTAAAAATCTCCATCAGGTATAAAGTGGCAGTTGATAAGGCTATGCTTCTAAGCGGTATAGGCATTGCCTCTATCGTGCTTAGACAGACCGCCTATCTGCATAACATGGTGTTTCTTCGGCGGTTGGCAATATGAAAGGGATGAGTAAGGCAATAAGAAAAGGGCGCGAACATTCGGTGTACGGTTCCTTTTCCGCTCCCGAGCGTTCACGCCCTTTTGATGTTCTAAGTATAAAAAAATGTCTTTCCGCTAACAGCTTACCATAGTTGTAGACACTCGCTTTCGGGCAGATATAGCTTATCGCCCGACTTCACGTCGAATGCCTTGTACCTGTATTATTGCACAACAGAGAAAAAATGCTGATTGACAGATGTCCTTATCAGCTATTCCACTGCCACCCCATCTATGGCTAGCAGCTCTCTGAGCCGGAACTCCACCAAACTAACATTTTGGTCACGATAAGAACTCCGCACCATCATCTTTACAAATCTTCCCTTTACACCGCCGGCATTAATCACCGTTTGTGCCGCGTCGAACCAGTGTGGTTCACCGTCGTGGGGTGCATCCACCGTTAGTAACTTCTGCCAATGGTTGAGTGCTACCTGATGATAGTCGCTCAAATTTCCGCCGTCGGCCACAGGCCTGAAAAAGAACTGCTCATCGGCCGAAAGCATCACGTCGCCCGTATGGAAATCCGAGAAGTTCGATCGCTGTGTAATCCCCACAGCAATAATGTGGTGCGCCTTACCCATATCGATCACAAACACAGTTTCATCGGCATTACGATGCCCCTTGAAAGCATGATAATTATGGGAGTGCGAATAATCGTAATCATCACCTGAAACACCATCGTGCGAGAACGAAGAGGCGTCTGGGATCTGCCATCCCGTATGCCAGAACGTTCCGTTGTTATTGTCGAAAATAGCGCCAATGCCTGCATTATCCTCCGATCCTCCTATGGCGTTATCGTTGTTGCAGAACGTTACCTGCCAGTCGGAACGATCCACCTCGCGCGTTGCAAGACGCGGGTTGCTCAGCACCACATACGTGTAAGTGCCATCTATCTGCATTTGATCGCCCATCGACGAGGAGCCGATCTTCAACGGGAGCAGATAACTATGATCGCTCACCAGATGTGCACGATCAATTTTGAGCGTGGCTTCGGCCGTAAGCGCGCCCATAGCAAATGAAAGGTTCTCCACGGTGTAGGCATTTGCAGGCAACAGTTCGTAGTTAGTGCCGTGGAAAGAATTATATTCGGCCACCGCCTGCGCATTGTCCGTCGCGTCGAGCGTACAGGTGATATTCCATTTGTTGGCGTCGCAATTCTGTATCTTCATAGGCAGTATCACGTCAAGCGACTTATATATCATCATTTCGGCGATCTGTTTCTCGGCGAAAGAAATCATCGGGCTGCGCACATCCAGTAAATACAACACGCTGCACATATCGGCGTTCACACTGTCGGTTGTGCTCACTAACTGTAATGGCAACACGAACCTGCTATTCGGGTTGGCCTCTATTAGTTGGAAAATTTCCATTGGCTTGAAGCTCACCGGAAAATACTTTCCAGCTTCACCCGCAGCAAAAGAAATATCCTCGCCGCTCTCGAAAGTAAACGCCGACTGCGGTATCAGTTTATAATTTACCCCCTGCACATCACTATATATACTGTCCAACTCATCTTGTGAAAGCACCTTCATGCGATAGGTTGCACTCGTGTTCGGTTCACTTCCACCCTTTAGTACAATCAGGGTGTCGGTGGCCGTTGATTGTGTGGTAAACAACGATAGGGTGTGCTGGCCGTAATTCTTCACATAAGCCACCTTGTGATAGGCGTCGGGTACCAAGTTTTGTAAATCGTAATCGCTGTTATGGCACGATGTGACCACACCCGCGCACATAAACAACAGCAGAATATAATATATTAACTTTTTCATCATCGTAAATTTATTTCATGGTTAATAGCCTGGCGACTGCCTTAGATTAGGATCGTTATAAACCTCGCTGGCAGCAATTGGGAGCATGTACATACGATCGTTCCACTGGAAAGGCTGATCAATATGCTTAATTTGATTGAATTCCGTAAACGACGGATTCACCTTCTCGAGCGCATTCAATCCCTCGAAGCGGCCAGCCTTCAGATAATCAGGTGCTAGCATCCAGCGTCGTAAATCGTAATAGCGATGGCCTTCGCCCCACAACTCCACGAACCGCTCTTCGTGCACCATGTCCATCAAAGTGTGACTGATGGTGATGTCGGCGGTTGTCAGTAAGGGAACGCCGGCACGCTTACGCACCACGTTCAAATCATCCAACGCTTTTTGAACATTTCCTACATTGGCGTAACATTCTGCACGATCTAAGTATAGTTCCGCCAAACGAATGATGGGGAATGGCACCATGCGTATGTTGTTTCCACCATCTTGCCTGAATTTGATGTTGGGTTGAATAAACTTCCTGTTAATGAACCCTGTCTGGTTATTATCACGTTGGTATCGAGAGGGGTTATAGCCTTGGCCAAGTCTAGCGGCACTGAGCATGGTAACGGTTAAAGGATCTCCGTTCGAAATAACCTCTCCGTACACATCGCCATCGAAAGACATCCATGCATAGAAACGAGGTTCTCGCTTATTGTGTAGCTTAATAATATTCGCATTGCTCAATCCCGCAGATTGCAGCCAGTCTGCTTTCGGGTAAAAATTACCATCGCGTTCTGGTAACTTGCCATCCGCGGTAAAGAAGTGCGACATTGTATAAAGCGTGGGCGACATACCTGCCCATCCGCCAATGGGGTTTCCACTTCCGTTCAGCGTAACTCCATGAGGAATACTTATCAGTATTGGGTTCACTTCCGTGGTAATTACACCAAATATCGTCTCTTTGTTGCCTTCCGTTTCGGTAGTTGTCATGAGGTAACGCATTAGCATGACTTTCTTTCTGAAGGTTTCATCAGCACCGTTATAATCGGGCAACGAAAGCTGATCGTTATTTCTTAAAACTTCTGAAGACGCTATATCGAACAATTCTCTTTTGCCTTCGTTCACCGCAAGGTCAATAGCCTCGTTGCATGCTTCCAAAGCCTTTTGCCATTTGGCAGGGACGGCAATGCGGCTAACCAGCTCCTTTCCCCGCCCGGGAGTTTCATAAACTGTGTTCTCCCAATTGGGATAAGGAAATGAACCATTCCATAATGGCGACGCTGCATATAACAGCACGCGGGCTTTAAGTGCTTTACATGCTGTAGAAGTTGCACGTCCCAATTCTTCTACAGACACCGTGGGAGGCAGATGTTTAGCTGCGTCATCATACCATTTGCAAATAGAATCCACACATACATCATAATGACTACGCCCGGGAAAATCGGTCTTGGCCGTATTCTGCAGAATATAATGATCTACCAAAGGAATAGGCCCGTAAGCATTCAGCAGTTGCATATGATAGAAAGCCTCCAAAAATTTTATTTCTGCTTTCCAACGAGTTTTATCCGCTTCCGACACATTATCGGGGTGCAGCACGTCTATATATTTCATGAATAGATGGCACTGACCTAAATTGTTATAACAGTTTGTCCACGGTCCAAACTCCGTATGGTTTGACGGCGTCATCTGGTTGTAAGAAACAAACTGCTCCCGATGCCCATACAATTGCGGTTCCACATACTCATCGGTTGCCCCGAAATACTGACAGAACCAATCAAAATAAATAGCCGGAATGCCCGTATAACAAGAATACAGGAAGCCTAATGTGGCATCTCTGTCTTTCATCGTATCATCGAAATCGGGAGCTTGCGGCGGCACGATATCCAAATAATTGCATGAAGTTAGTACAAAGACCAACAGCAACAATACCATCGACATTTTCTTTATCTTATTCAAACTAAACATAATTCATTAAATTTTAATTTGTACACCAATGTTGAACGTTCGCTGAAGTGGATAGGAATTCCACCAAATCTCCGGATCCCAATACTTAAAAGGACTGAACACAGCAAGATTATCGCCGCTAAAGTAAAGGCGACAATGACGGAACGAATAACCCATCTCAAGAGTCTTCCAACGCAAGAAGCTGAAGTCGCGCAACCAAAACGTACTATTCGGTTGGTTATTAGCATCGTCGCTCTCGGAAAGTCCGAGACGGGGGAAGCCCACATTTGCATCAGGATTACTTTCTGTCCAATAGCTATCAGCCACCCATTGCATAACAGTACGTTGACTGCTATTATTAGCATGGAAAGGCTGGAAACCTTGCAAAATCTTCTTAATCTTGGCAGAACCGTTGAAGAATACGCCGAAGTCCAGTTTTTTCCATGTAAGGTTTACGCCAATTCCATACTGCATACGCGGCAAACTTCCATATTCCGAAATCATCACTCGATCTTCCGTGGTAATTTTTCCGTCTCCATTCACATCACGATACTTAATATCACCAACCATGGGCGTGCTACCCAAGCCCGACTGATCGGCATGCAATCTTATTTCTTCTTCCGATTTAAACAATCCTTCGGCAATATATCCGATACAATGACTTAATGGTTTCCCTGTTCTTGTTTGCCATACATAAGGATAATCCGGATCGTCTACATACACATATTTGTTTTGATTATAGGTTAAGTTACCTCGTACTTCCACATGTAATTCCCTATTAATATTCGTATTCCATACTACAGCCAACTCGAAGCCCTTATTGTCTACTTTACCAATATTACTGAAAGGAATGGCCGACCAATAACCTAAGATTGTAGGGAAGGAACCACGACGCATTAAGATACGATCGGTTTTATGATAGAAATAATCGAAAACAATGTCTAATTGATTAAACAAACGCAGATCAAGTCCAAGATCGAACTCTTTAACGCGCTCCCAATGAGCGTCCTCTACGGCATAGCGAACAACACCAGGACCTTTTTTTAGTAATATTATAAGGAGAACCGTTGTACGGACCGGTAGTATAACTGCCTCCGTCTCCTACATTCACTTCGTTTATATAGAGGAAATGGGCTGCCCCTGCATCCTCTCCGGTATCATCGTTTCCTACAAGACCATAGCTGCAACGGAGTTTCAGAAAATCAATATATTTTGAAACGGGCTTCCAGAACTTCTCGTTACTAACCACCCAACCGATCGATGCTGCCGGAAAGAACTCGAAACGTTGCCCTTTAGCCAAGCGTTCGGTTCCGTTATACCCAAAGTTTACTTCGGCCAAATAGGTATTGTTGTAATCGTAGGTAAATCTACCGGAGAGACCTTGGTTCCTACTTGGATACACTTCTTCGCGGTATTCGCGCATCATGTACATCAGCATGCCGCCAACAGTATGTCTGCCGAAACGCCGGCTATAGTTCAAGTGAGCATCAAAATAGAACGTATCATCATTGTGTTTTGTGATATCCGACTGTGATATAAAGTCGGTACCGCTCCTTAAAAGTTCCGTTTCAAACGCATTGGGATCACTCGCTTGCCAGCTACCGTCTACCACTCTGTAGTAATAAGGTGTGATGGAGCGTGAATAGTTGGAGCTTGCATATTGTTTCCAATTCACCAATGCAGTAACGTTTAATCCCTTGGTTATAAAATCCAACTCTTGGGTAACGTTCAGCGAGGTGTTGAATGTTGCGTAATTTAATTCCCGATAAGTGCTCAACATTTTAGCATAGGGGTTCACAAACAAACGACTATCGCTCATCATGGCATTACCAAAACAAATATGTTTATCGCCTTCTTGTGCGGGGAACATTACAGGGAATGTTACAGGATCGTTTTGAAATGTATCCCACAAAAGGTCTCGCGATGCAATATTAGGCCCTTTTGTATTGCCTATTTGCGTATTCATTCGAAGACCGACTTTCGTGGTGTTCGTGAGATCATAGGTCAGATTGTTCTGAAAAATATACTCCCAGTTATTATAGTTATTATTGAACGCGTAGCCGTTTCGCGTATTCAGCAATCCCGTGTTATGGTTCGACTGCAAGCTCATGTAATAAGCAATTCTGTTTCCACCGCCCGACACATTGAGATTTGCCCGCTGATTGAAACATCCACTTTTAAACAGTTGGTCGTACCAATTCACATTCGGATACACATAAGGATTTACTCCTTTGATTGTATTTTCAATCGCATCTTCGGAATATCTCGGGGTTGCACTCGGATGGCGAGTAATTAATGCCTCGTTATACATACGCATATAAGTTGGTCCGTCTACAAACTTCACACGGTTCACTGGATGCAAATACGAGGCTTCCAGCGTTACGTTAATGGCAGTTTTGGTATTTTTCTCGCCCGTCTTCGTTGTTATAATCATTACGCCATTAGCACCACGCGCGCCATAAATGGCCGTAGCCGAAGCGTCTTTCAAAATAGTAAAGCTCTTAATGGTCTCTGGCGGAATGCGATCAAGGTCGCCGGGAAAGATTTCTACATCATCTAAAAGAATGAGAGGCCGTGTACGTCCGCCAAAGGTTGATACGCCGCGAATATAGAATTTGCCCACTGAACCGGGCTCGCCGCTGTTTGTTTTGGCGATTACACCGGCCAACTTACCGGCAATGTTATTGGTAAGCGAAGAACTCGGCGTACGCAAATCATTCCCCGAAACGGTAGAGATGGAGCCCGTTACAGATATTTTGCGTTGCGTACCTGCACCTATCACCACCACCTCACCCATCTGGGCATCTGCCGGAGTCAGCTGGATATCCAACTCACTCACATTACCTATTCTCAATGTTCTTGTCGTGTAACCTATATAGGAGATGGTTATATCGTCATCAGAAATAATTCCTGTAAGTTTATAACGCCCGTTTACATCGGTAATACAACCTAAATTGGGCTTTCCTTTTACTTGAATAGTTACTACGACAAGCGGTTCTCCCGTTATTTTATCCGTAATAATACCCGTTAACATACGGGTTTCATTCTGCACCTGACGAAGAATATCGGCGTTTTTACCTTGTTCATATATTCTTAAATCGGGCGGTTCAACCACATAGGATAAGACTCCACGTTCTTTGCTGTTGCTGTTCGCATTAAGAAAAAGACTCACTCCTGAAAACAAGAACAAGGCTAAAAGTCTCATAGATGTCAAGAAATGGCCTTTTTTAATGCACAAATTTTTCTTCAATTTTTCATTCATGATATTTTTATTTAGTTAAGTATTTTTTGTTAATTAGTCTAAGTCTAATCAAAAGTTTTCATCAATTGGTCGTTTGATTATTCAGGATAACTGGTTACAAATATAGATTTTTACATAAAAAATACAAGCATTTTAAAATTAAAAGCCATATCTACTATTATTTTTATAATAATTTATGTTATTTCAACATTAAAATAACGTAGACAATTCGACAGAAGGAAGAAAATAATCCATCTTATTTTTATCGGTCATCAGAAAAAATGGATGAGTAAAGCAATAAGAAAAGGGCGTGAACATTCGGTGTACGGTTCCTTTTCCGCTACCGAGCGTTCACGCCCTTTTGCTGTTCTAAGTATAAAGATTTGTCTTCCCGCTAACGGCTTACCATAGTTGTAGACGCTCGCTCTCGGGCAGATAGAGCTTGTCGCCCGGCTTCACGTCGAAAGCCTTGTACCATGCTTCGATGTGCGGAAGGGCACCGTTCACGCGCCATTCGCCCAAAGAGTGAGGATCACTCTTCACACGTGAGCGTATTTCTTTCTCTGTAATGTTCTGTCCCCACACCGCTGCATAGGCGAGGAAGAAACGCTGATCGGCCGTGAAACCGTCTTTCACCT
>CAUUQE010000025.1:0-21349 GCA_963547065.1 uncultured Prevotella sp.
TCTATGGCAGACCTCCCTAATCTTATCAGAGATTTGGCACTGATACTGGTAGTTGCCGGTATCGTTACCCTTGTTTTCAAAAAACTCAAGCAACCCCTTGTGCTCGGATATATTGTGGCGGGGTTTCTTGTTTCCCCCCACATGTCTTATATTCCGTCGGTAATTAATAAGGCAAATATACACGCATGGGCAGATATAGGCGTAATGTTCCTGTTGTTTTCGTTAGGTCTTGACTTCTCATTCAAAAAAATATTGAAGATGGGAATGGCCCCCGTAATATCGGCAATTACTATTATATTCTCGATGATGATACTAGGTATCTGTGTGGGACACTTGTTCGGCTGGGGACGCATGGACTGCATATTCTTGGGTGGCATGCTTGCCATGTCGTCGACAACTATTATCTATAAAGCGTTCGACGATCTCGGATTACGTCAACAGAAGTTTGCCGGCTTGGTAATGAGCGTACTCATCCTTGAAGACATCCTTGCCATAGTAATGATGGTTATGCTAAGTGCTATAGCTGGAGGTAGCGATCCAGATGGCGAACAGATGCTGAGTTCTGTTTTTAAAATAGGCTTTTTCCTTGTGTTGTGGTTTGTTGTAGGCATCTTTCTTATACCGATTTTCCTACGCAGAGCACGCAAATTACTAAACAACGAAACATTACTTATCGTAGCACTTGGACTATGTTGCGCCATGGCAGTTATCTCTACGGCCGTCGGTTTCAGCAGTGCATTCGGCGCATTCGTCATGGGCAGTATTCTTGCAGAGACTGTAGAAGCAGACAAGATTATCAAACTTGTAGAACCGGTAAAGAATCTTTTCGGAGCTATCTTTTTCGTTTCTGTAGGTATGTTGGTAGATCCGAATATATTAGTCGAGTATACACTGCCCATCATTGCTATTATATTAACAATCTTGATTGGGCAGGGGGTATTTGGAACTATGGGATTTTTACTCAGCGGACAGTCATTGAAAACCTCCATGAAATGTGGTTTTTCACTGGCACAGATCGGAGAATTTGCCTTTATTATCGCTTCCTTAGGCCTTTCATTACATGTCATCGGTGAATTTCTATATCCGGTTGTGGTTGCTGTATCTGTTATCACAACTTTCCTCACACCTTATATGATACGCTTCGCCGAACCAAGCTATGGTTTTATAGAGCGTCACTTACCTAAAAAGTGGGCGCGTCGATTAGACCACATGAACATGTCGAAGCAAGATACTACCAAGGAAAATAGCGATTGGCAAACGCTTCTGCGTGCTATGACCGGCAATGTGATCATCTATTCTATTCTATGTATCGCCGTTATCACGGTGATGTTCACGTTTTTCCTACCTTTCATACGCCACTTGTTGCCCCATTGGTGGGCAAATGGGGTGTGCGGCTTACTCACTGCATTACTCATATCACCATTCTTGCGAGCCATGGTAATGAAGAAAAACCATAGCGATGAATTCAAAACCCTATGGACACGAAGCCGTATTAATCGCTTTCCATTAATATTCACCGTCATCGTTCGTATCATTATTGCCGTGAGTTTCATTTTTTACATCTGCAACTATCTTACAAGATTTACCAATGCACTGATGATAAGTATTGCAGTCGCTGCACTCTTATTTATGGTGTTCTCGCATTCTTTGAAACGTAGAAGTATTATGCTCGAACGACTTTTTGTACAAAACTTGCATTCCAGAGATATCGAAGCACAAGTACATGGCCGACGGAAACCGCTTTTTGAAGGATATCTCTTGGATCGTGACATCCATATCAGCGATTTCGACGTACCCGAAGACTCTGCCTGGGCTGGAAAAACATTACAGAAACTGCAGTTCCGAAACCGTTTCGGTATCCACATAAGTAGTATTTTACGCGGCCATCAACGGTTAAATATCCCGAATGGTAATACGGTTATCTTTCCCGGAGATAGACTTCAGGCTATTGGGGACGACGAACAACTTAAGAACTTTGGCGAGGCTTTGCGAGAAGAGCTTGTAAACGACGACTCTGAGATAGAAAAACGAGAAATGAAACTACGCCAAATAACGATTACATCCGACAGTCCTTTTATTGGAAAGACATTACAGGAAAGCGGTATACGCAACCGTTACAACTGTATGGTGGTAGGTGTAGAAGAAGGACAGGAAAGCCTTACGATGATTACACCTTCGCGAAAATTCGAAAAAGGAGATATCATTTGGGTGGTAGGAGAAGATAGTGCTTTAAGAGAACTCATGGGATAAATCAACACATGGCACGGGCTATAATAACTAAGCGAGCATATCCTTTGTACAATTATATTCTCGAATAAACTCCACAGGCATCTCATCCATTTGAAAAAGTCTGTGGAATTTTCACATATATACAGATATTATTACTTGACTTAGTCTGAAATAAGCCTTAAATAAAACTATCCTTTCAATAACATAGCATAATGAACAAAGAATACACTTCTCCTTTTATTATTCCCATGAATAAAGTTTCATGCCCCCCGGCTCCAACACACATGTACGGGATTTATCCCAATTTACGACATTAAGATACGCATTTTTATCTACCTCCTTAACTATAGATGTGGCTTTTATTTCCAAATTCATCTTTTTGGTAGGACTATGATTGACAATCATTAGGTAATTCCGCTTCCCATTTTTCAATAACGAGACGACAGCTCCGTCTCCATCTGTTTTGATAAGACTAAAGTTTTTCGGCAACACCAAAGCCTTTGTACCTTTAGGCTGCTGTGGACCTGTATGCCAAACGTTTATCATCTTTGCCCCGACAAATACACCTGATAACCTTATGACTTCATTATTCACTTCTCGCAGTTTACCATAAGTGGCACTCTTTGTTCCGTCTTTCTTAATGGGTGCATTATAATATGGCGTTTCCTGCGGAGTTGTGTAAGTATAATATTGTAACATTTGTGAGCCGTAGGCCAGATTGCTATATATCTGTAACCTTAGGTCGCCCAGTGTCGGTTCAGGATAACTTCCCTTACCAGTAGGATGGTGATAGGAAGAAGCTAATACGAATGTCCACAATGGAATATTTAAAGACTTTGCTTTCGCTGCAAACAGTTCAAGATTTTCATACCACAATCCATTTACTTTCCTTTCGGGTTTCCCGTCATGAACTACAATGGGATAAAATGTAAAAGAAAGCACCTGTAAAGGCAACATAGTTGTCGCATCATTGAAATATTTAATAGATGGATTTCCTATCAAATCTATCGGAGAATCTGTAGGCAGCAGATTTACGTAGCCAATCCCTTTAGAATCGAAAGAATGAAACCTCTTCATCTTTTCTGCCACTGCTGACAGATCGCCCCTTTTAGGCTCATCTTTCACAAACCATCCTGCCACCGCTGGATGGTTTTTCAATTTGTTAATAACCTTCTGTGGGTTGTTTCCTAACTCTGGACAGTTCACAATACACTTAATACCTACACTTTGTGCTTTATCCAACGCTTCCTTTACCTGTTCTATATTCCTATAATATGTAAGCAGGTCGTAGGTAAATCCTGCAGCTTTCATAGTTTTATAATCGTCAACACTTGATTTTGGAGGTAGTCCTATCCATGCCAGCATCGGAAATTGAATTGAAGATTTTATCTGTTCCCTACTTTCTTCGTATTTATCTTCATTTTCTTCTTTATGACAACTGCTAAACAAAATTGATACAAATAAGACTAAAAACAAAAAGAATAAACATGATAATACCTTTCTCAATACTATTCTCATAATTATCATTAAATTAATTTCTCAATACCATTGTACTGCATTATTGTAACCGCTACGTTTATCATATTTCAAAGCATCGGTCAGTGTCGCAGCGTTACACCGGAAAGTAAAATTATAACTCGTATAAGGTGCAAGAACAACCTGACAACTCATATTGAAACAGTGCAAATCACGTTGGAGAGATGCTGTGGTCATGCTCATTGCATGATTCTCGAAATCGTAACCGGATGAGAAACTAATATTCCATCCATCACTGATACGCAGGTTTCCACTAACGTTAAGTGTTTGCGTAAACTTATAAGGATAACGCATCTTTTTATAATTAAACTTACTTACGTCAGTATTCTCACGCATCGTGATGCCGTATCCAAATGTCAAAGACCACGGCATAGAGAACTTCATATAACCGTCATTATCGGTTTCGGCCTTTCCTCCTCTGCTCTTTCTTTTAGCACCACGCTGACCTTCTATCATATCCTCGTCTACATTACTCTCAATATCTGTGTCTACACCTTCTTCGTCTTTACGATTACGTTTCTTATTGCTGTCGTCTTCACCGGTACTGCCACCGAACAGTTTTTTGAGTTTTTCCGGTGTTAGCGTAAACGAAATATTCTGTGACATACCTTGAAAACGTCCAAAACGTCCCTTTCCCCATTCGGTATGATTGCCTACATACGGTACTCCGTTTGCCCCTACTTCATAAGCATAAGTAGCAAATACGGCATTCATATTAAAAGTATAGCTCTTCCACCACTTTAGACGAATATTCATACTGAGGTCGCTCCAAGGCTTTTCTTTTGCCGCCATATTATACGACATTGCCATACCGAGATTATCAATAATACTGATTTTCTTAAATCCTGTAGAATCTTTATCCGAACGAACTTTCATTTCAATATTATTATCGATACTGAATGATACACTTCCTGTACGTCCGCGCCCCGGAACACCATAGAGTCCATTTTTGTAAGGCGAATATTCTACGAGCGACACATTACCATTAGCATCAGTTTTCATATATGTATCGTAATATCCATACCGACGCGCACCGAAGTCCGGAGCATAGCTGAAACTTACTTGCGGAGTTATGACATGGCGTATAGTCTGTATCTTATCGCCAAACAGCTTGCGATTCGGTGTCCAAAATCCGTAGAATTTGGTCGACATAGAAAGACTGAGATCCCAATTATAAATGTTATGAAATCCATATGTAGTATCGGCCAATTCAACCTGACGGGCCGCATCCCAAGAACGTTTGATCTTATTTGTGTACATACGATCGGTAAAATTGAAGCTCGGATTAATATTTATATAATTGAATAATATGAAGCTCCCACTCAACGGTATACGGTGTTGAAACCCGTTACGCCAATCTTTTATCAGGTTTGAATGCAGGAAACGATCTTCCTTAGTATTTATAGAATTGGAGAATTGTCCGGTATAACTCACCGAAATCTTCTCATACCAACGTTCATTTCCGACAGCATGTTTACGCTTGAATGGATAAAATCGGCTAATATTGATATTCAGGTCAGGCAATGTCATTGCAAGAGATGAGTCGCGCATATTTTGAGATAAGTTGGCTGTACCACTAAGCGACATACCGATACTTGAGAATGTAGTGTTCCAACTTACCGAAGATGTTCGCGTACTCTGTGTCATCGTTTGCGGATTGTATAAACTCGAAAGATTGTTACGTTCATAACTTGACGATGCAAAGTTCACGCTTGCCGAGAAAGAACTGAACGGATTAGCCTTAGCATCCTGCCGATGGCTCCACTGCAGTTTAAAGCTCTTTTGATGACTGTAGTCGGGTAATCCCTTATCACCCGTTTTGGTATCTTGATAACTGAATAAGAAACTACCACTATATCTATATCGCTTATTATAATTAGAAGCGGCAGATAAGCCCCACGAACCTTTGGTGTAAATTTCTCCGAGGAGCTTTAAATCCCATTTGTCACTCATGGCAAAGTAGTAACCACCATCGCGCAAATAAAATCCCCTGTCTTGTTCATCGCCGTAAGTAGGCATAATGAAACCACTCGAATAGCTTTTTGTGAACGGGAAAAAACCATAAGGAATGGCTAAAGGCAACGGCACATCGGCCACGACAAAATAAGCCGGTCCGAATACGACATCCTTACCCGGACGCACCTTAGCTCTCGAGAGTGCAATATAGAAATCGGGATGTTTCTTATCACAAGTGGTGTATCGACCATGCTGCAAGAATATATCGCCATCGGCATTACGCTTCGACAATTGACTGCTCAAGAAGCCGTCCTGCTGTTCAGTATAAACATTCTTTATCAATCCCTTTTTGGTCTTGAAATTAAATGCCATCGTGTCACTTTCATAGCTATCCTGTCCCATCTTGAACTGTGGTGTACCTTCCAATTTTCTCAATGCAGTGTCTTTAACAGCACCAGTTGCATGCACTATATTGCTGTTGAGATTTATATAGATTTTCTCGCTTTTCAAATCCATCTGTTCGTATTTCACGCTCGCATCGCCATAAAGATATGCCGTCCTCGTCTTAGCATCGTAGATCATCGAGTCGTTCGAGGCATATTCTACTGGTGCCTCTAATCCGTTTACTTTAAGTTTATTAAGAGAATCCAAGCGGATAGAATCATCTATCTGTTTATTATGATGATAAATAGCAAGTTGAAGAGAATCCATCACCATTGTATCTACAGCTGATTTTTCCGTAGAATCCTGTACGATGCTATCGTTCCTAAGAGAAGTCTGTGCCTTACGTTTTTTTTTGAGAAATCGTACATTTGCATCTGCCATCAAAAAAACAATGGCGAATAACAGCAAAAGTATGACCGATTTACTTCTCATATTAAGATACAAAATTACTTAATAAAAAGGTAATTAGCGAGTGATTTTTTTATTTTAACTTTTTAGCAAGAAGGGTAAGAAAGAGAATGATGGACAGAACATTTCCGATATTATAACGGTCGGCAACACCAACGAGAGACTTTTAGCATCACTCCCAAACCGGGAAGCACTTTCAAAAGGAAATACTTTTTATTACTACGTACAAGCTTTCCCGTCATTCCTTTCAAGGGACCATATTGCACTACAACTGGTATTCCCGCTTTCAATTTAGCATTATCTTCCGAAAGAAACTTACGTGTCAATATGTCTGGATCACACATTATCTGAAACTCAAACATTTGCCAAGCAGGTATTTCATAGAAATGACTACTTTCTCTTTCCTTACGAATGACAGAAAGATGAAATGGAAGGGTTGACAAAATAGTCCTAATTTCATGCTCTGTACGTGTTTTCTTAAGAAACAACAAATTATGAACTACCGGACGTAATTTTACTTGAGACTGTTTTTCCATATCAACGTTTACATATTCCATCGGAATAAAACATTCCAACCCGTATTCTTTAAGAGCCTCACTCACACCGTTTTGGCAAGAAGTGAACAATCGAATAGCATACCACGGACATGCATCTTTACACTTCATAGCATCGTCTACCACTGACAATGATTTTCCTACTCGTAAATCCTTATCAACATTCATCTTGCTATGTTCTTTTCCATTTATTACAAAAGTAACACTTTTACAGTAATTCTCCAAATATCAATGTCTATTATTCAATAGAACTTTAATGCCTTAACCAATTTTGCATAATGATATATCCATACGGAGTAAGTATGCTTTCCGGATGAAATTGTATGCCGTGGATATCATAATGACGATGACGGAGCCCCATGAGTTGTCCATCATCCGACACCGCTGTTTCTTCAAGGCATTTAGGGAGGCAGGTACGATCGACCACCCAGCTGTGATAGCGCCCCATCTCAATACGTTCAGGCAACCTATCAAAGATAAAATCGTTACCAAGCAGCATACCCTTTGTGGAGATTCCATGATATACATGATTGAGATTAATAAGTTTTGCACCAAATACTTCGCCAAGTGCCTGATGCCCAAGGCATATACCTAAGATCGGTTTTATACCCGCATAGGTTCTAATAATGTCAAGTAACAGACCTGCCTCTGACGGTATCCCCGGACCGGGACTCAGTATTATTCTGTCAAAATGCCGAAGCTGATCAAATACAAACTTATCATTTCGAAGAACAGTTATGCCATATCCAAGTTCTTCCACAAGATGTGAAAGATTATATGTAAATGAGTCGTAGTTATCTATAAGGGCTACGTTCATATATTTTTGCTATTTTTAATTGCTTTAATCATCACGCTAAGTTTATCATTCCTCTTTTTATTCTCAAATGATTATCAGACACTTCTGATTTAAAAATATTCGTTATGGTATACGAACAGTGATAACTCTCAGAATTATATAATCAAATTCCTCTCTATTATCTCACATTCTCAATAAATATCCGTAATTTCTCTATATCTTTTACACCAGGTGCGATCTCAAAAAGATTATTCAAATCGACACCTACAAACATCGGATGACGAAAGCTCTTGATCCGTTCGACATCATCGGGACCGACAGCCCCCCCTAATAAAAATGGTGTTTGGCCATCATATTCATTGAGTATCGACCAATTGACCTGCTTTTCACCATCGTCAACAAGCTCGAATCTCATATCAAAAAGGAACATATCTACTTTTCCCTCATATTCTTTATATGCCTCTATGTCAGCTTTTGTACCAATCCTCAATGCTTTAATGATTTTAATATCATCTTTTATATCAGGCACAAGCGTGTTGCGCAGATTCTCAATCATTACTCCACTTTCCGCTCCATTCAACTGCACATAATCTAAATCATAGTTATACACACATGTCACAATATTCTGCGGCATATCATCCACAAAAATTCCAACACACTGAGGACGCATAACCGGCATATCTTTATTGTGCTTCTTGTTCAGTCGTTCGTCGTTATAATCGGAAATGCCACCTGCTTTCGATGAAATCATAGATACATAGCGCAAACTTTCTTTACAGAAAACAAAACCTATCATATCAATCCCCAAGTTGGCTACGGCACGAATATTATCGGCATCGCGCATGCCACATACCTTTATCTTCATATTTTTTACAACTTAATTTCAGCAGACGGGCAAAATTTCAGAATAAAAACGTAATTCCTTTATTGAGGAAAATCTAATCGTATAGCATAATAAACATTACGTAGAATTCTATGAACAAACGAAAAAACATATTTACTCTTCCAACCAATATTACCAACTTCTACACCATAGTATGTATCCAATTTAGCTTATTCCAACTTAAAAGACAAATTATTACTACATAGATACAAATCACAATAGAAAAATTCAGAAGAAGAAAAAGGTTCTTGTTGTATTCTTGTCACTCCCATCAAAACAAAAGTTCTACCACATGTGACTTTAGTCCTGTATCATGCGTAGCTAAGATTTCTACACAATTATTACTGAGAGACTGCCGACGTATCCATTCAAGCGATTTTCTCTGTCGAACTTTGGTAAGAACTATACTGCTCATAACCATTTTTCCAATACTTTATTGCATAACCTCCATTAGCGAAGAACTGAACATATTTACCATCTACCTTCTTGAGCTTCGCGGCACAGAGTCCACCACCATGCTCGGGAATATTTATCATTACGACATATCCGCCATCGAACGAATTGAACGATTTGCCAGCAGAAACTTCTGTCCCATTCCATTCAAAGATATGCAGATTTACGTTTTTCCACCATTTCTTCTTGTAACAAATCAGCGTAACATACAATTTCAACACAAAAAATGGTATAAATTGCCTATTGCTTGTAAAGGCATACGAGTGTTAAAAACAATGCTGAGACTCATTTATTGTAGTTTCAGCACGGCTTATTTCCTTTTCTCGAACTCTATCTATAAGGCTGTAAATGCAGCAAAGAAACCGAACAACACACCTGGGGCATTGGCAAGAGCGAGTGGTAGGTCGCGTTTCTCCTTGAATAATCCGTAGCATACCCACAATGTACAGTTGATACCCGCCATCAAAGGTTGTATGAATGGCCCCTTATGTCCTTGTAGATTTAGTGAAATCTGGGGGAAATAAAATATGTACATCATGACAGATGTCGCCATGCCCAGCCATCCTAATTTTTCAAAAAACTTACTTCTGTTCATAAAAATAATATTGTTTATTGTTTCTTTTACAGCTTGCAAAGATAACAGAAAAATGCAAAAACATATTCACATCTCGCGTTTTTTCTGAGAAATTCCGCCATATGAGTATGTTTTTTACAAACATTATCATTAAATTTGCACTTGTTAGCCGGCGGTAACCTTCATGCCTGTCTGCTTTCGGAACAACAAAACGATAAATTAAAACATAAACGAAAATGAAACAAACAATTCTTGTTACGGGTGGAACCGGTTTTATCGGTTCTCACACAACAGTAGAACTGCAGCAGGCAGACTATAAAGTTGTGATCGCAGACAATCTTTCCAATTCCAAGATAGAAGTGCTCGACGGCATCGAAAAGATAACCGGAGTGCGTCCGGCCTTTGAGAATATTGATTTAGAAGACTATAATGCAACGAAACGTTTGTTTGATAAATATTCGGATATCAAAGGTATTATACACTTTGCGGCAAGCAAAGCCGTGGGAGAGAGTGTAGAAAAACCGTTGCTTTACTACCGCAACAATATTACATCGTTGCTCAATTTATTGGAACTTATGCCACAGCATCATGTAAAAGGCATAATCTTTTCTTCTTCTTGCACAGTCTACGGCCAACCTTCCAAGGAACATCTGCCTGTAACGGAGAGTGCACCTATCCAAACGGCGCTATCGCCTTACGGCAATACCAAGCAGATTAATGAAGAGATTATCCGCGATTATATCCATAGCAGAGCACCCATCAAAAGCATTATCCTTCGTTATTTCAACCCAATAGGTGCCCATCCTACTGCACTTATCGGCGAGTTGCCCAATGGCACGCCCAACAACCTGATCCCCTATATTACGCAAACTGCTATGGGTATCCGTAAGCAGTTGACTATTTTCGGCAATGATTACAATACACCCGACGGCACCTGTGTTCGCGATTATATTTATGTGGTAGACCTCGCAAAGGCGCATGTTGCAGCAATGAGGCGTGTACTTGATCAGGAAACAGAGCCATTGGAATACTTCAACATCGGGACAGGAAAAGGTGAATCTACGCTCGAAATCGTAGAAACCTTCGAGAAAGTAACGGGAGTAAAACTAAACTGGAAATACGGTCCGCGACGCGAAGGCGACATTGAAAAGGTATGGGGTAATGTCGACAAGGCCAACAAAGTATTGGCCTGGAAAGCCGATACGCCGTTGGAAAAGGTACTGTCTTCAGCGTGGAAGTGGCAGCAGAAACTCCGAGAAGACGGTGTAATGTAACTTTTTAGACAAGATTGCACCACGATAATTAAACAAAACAACATAGAAGCAAGCCGTCTCTAATTTAGATAGAAACGGCTTGTTTCTGTAAAAGAACAGCTGCCGGCATATTTATATAACATAACCGTACGACCGATATAAAAATAACTGTTTGCTTTAATTTGTTATCTTTACATTTAAATAGGCAACGAATGTTATTAAGCATACTGCTCGACACATGTCTCACACCCACCTTGTATCAACGCTATAGCACTGCTGTAAGAGCCATATATCATTAAGATATGAAAGATAGAAGAACCTTTTAATAAACCAGAAATACCGCTACCATTTCGACAGTGCATCCTCATCCTTTAAATAAATATATTTAATTTATTTAATAAAAAATTTGGTAGACTGAGATAAACTATTTATCTTTGCCGAAGACAAGTATTTAAATCGTAGCATATATAAAAACGTAGAGCCTATTGACGAAACATTTACTTAAAGAATAAAATTTAAGAAAATGAGAGATTACAAAGAGATGACCGATGAAGAGTTGGCTATATCTTACGTTCAAGGGAATAATAGGGCTTTCGATTTGTTACTGTCGAGAAATCAAGCGAAGTTATTTTCCTACATTTACTTTGTGGTGAGAGACCATGATACAGCGGACGATGTCTTTCAAGAAACGTTTGTAAAAGTCATAACCAAGTTGCAGCAAGGTAAATATGTAGCTACAGGCAAGTTCTCTGCATGGATTATGCGCATTGCGCATAACGTAATTATGGATTGGTATCGTGATCAGAAATTGGAAAGAGTTATTGAACCGACGGAGGGCAACGATCTTTCCAATATCGGCAGTGAAGAGGTGCTCGATGGCAATATTGAAAGCCAGTTTATCAATGAGCAGATATTACATGATGTCAAAAGGATGATGGACTTGCTCCCTACGTCACAACGTGAGGTGGTATTTATGCGCTATTACCAGCAAATGTCATTTAAAGAAATAGCAGAAACAACCAATGTGAGCATTAACACTGCTTTAGGACGTATGCGTTATGCTATAATGAATCTGAGACGCATGGCTCGTGAGAACGAAGTAACTTTACAGCTTGCCTGATATTTCAGCTATATTTCAGCTATCTGAAAGTGTTTTCAGCTCACGAATGGTTTGAATAGGATTTACCGACTTAAAAATATAACTGCCACTCACTAACACATCCGTTCCTGCTTTGATGAGAAGGGGGGCTGTTTCTTTCTGCACGCCGCCATCCACTTCAATAAGCGCTTTACTGCCAGAGAGTTCTATCATTTGTCGCAAACGTACAATCTTTTGCAACACATTATTTATGAATTTCTGTCCCCCAAAGCCGGGGTTAACACTCATCAGCAAAATCATATCTACATCTCGGATAATGTCTTCGAGCAAACTGATCGGAGTAGCCGGGTTCAATGCTACGCCTGCCTTCATACCTGCAGCGTGAATTTCCTGGATTGTGCGATGCAGATGTGTGCATGTTTCGTAATGTACGCACATCATCATAGCGCCACATTCAGCTGTTTGCTTAATGTATCGTTCGGGGTGCACTATCATTAAATGTACGTCAAGTGGCTTCTTGCATATTTGAGAAACTGCGCGGATAATAGGAAAACCGAAAGATATGTTGGGCACAAACAGACCGTCCATCACATCCATATGAAGCCAATCGGCTTCACTCCGGTTAATCATATCAACATCGTGTTTAAGATTTGTAAAGTCGGCTGACAGTAATGATGGAGAAATTAGTATTCCCATTCAATGATGAAATGTGATTAATTCAAACAATACGATTTATTTTTTCCACTCAATTTTATAGTACGATAAGTGTATGCAAACTGTCGGATAAACTTAAGTGTCTTTTCGGAAGGAGTAATTTCTTCGTGTGTAAAATACTTCATAGGCCATTAATTTCTGATGTTTTACTAATTATAAAAACGAGCTGTCGCTAGTTTTATTACATAGATAGTATAAATTATTTTATTTTCTCATTTATTTATTCAGCCTAAAGGATTGGTTTTATCATATAAATCAATAATGATACACGAATATAGAAATACGATAATTTTATATTTTTTAAAATTAATTCCTATCAAAGAGTATGGACATCACCACTATCTGCGATATATTAAGAATAGACATAGGTGAGTATAATTTATGTAACATGTAAGTTTTTGGCACTAAAGACCCGTTATTTGTTTACTTACTTGATGAACAAGACGTAACATACTCCATAACCTAACTGTCTACAGCACATATATAGAATTTTCTACTATCGTTATATAATCAGAATATATTGATAAAAGCCGATAGATGTAAATGTAATGTAACCTCTATTCTTACAGCCATTGAATTGGGAGAAATAACAACAATAAGTAAATGAATTATAGAACGAAATTGCGAATATTCTTAACCTAAAAATAACAAAATAACACAAAACAACGTAGATTAGTTGCAAAATTAAACAAAAAAAGACAATTATTCTTTGGAGGAATAAATTATATGTTTTATCTTTGCAAGTAAGTTTATAAACTATTTTAAATATGGAGATTTCAAAGGCACCTTAGCTTTTTAGGTTATGTTTTTAGTAAATACATAATCTAAACCAGACCTTTTTATTCATTACGTTGAACTGTATACTTTCATATCACGTCATCTTATTTTATTATTATATAGTTTTATTTTAAAATTTAACATCTTAAATTATGAAAAAGAATACGATCATTGTATTTCACTCATTTTAAATTCAATGCTCCCAGTGGATTAAATCATGGTTCAAGATATAGTGGCTATATTATTAATTCGAAGAATTACAGTAAAATCTATAAGCCTGGAATATATGTTGAAAATTCTCCTAGATGGGGGCAAATGGCTCTATCATCATATCCTGTAAATATAAATGCAACTAATTATGTGGCTGAATTATTAGCAGAATTAGGTTATAGATTGTCTATGAATTATGGTTCAGACCGTAGTGGAGCAAAAGTATCCGGTGATGTATTAAGACAATACGGAGTAACATGGGATGAAAGTGATTATGATATAACAAAAGTGTTTAGAGACATTGAAAAAGGACTCCCTGTTTTAATAACCGCATATTCTAGAGAATGGACAACTGGATGGTGGCTTTGGAAGAAAACTCGCTATGGATATGGACATGCATGGCTTATTGATGGTGTATCAGAAAATACTACACAATATGAATCAACCTATCTTTGGGAACTTGTCACAATTAAAGGCGATAAATTGAGGCAAACAACTCCAAATAACAGATTCTCTTCTGATAATTATGATAATAATGGTCCTACAACTGTTAATGATTTATATAGGACATACGAAGAAGTGTTAGATCTACCAACCGCAGCACGAAAGCACAAAGAAGTTGGTTTGATAGAGTCAGAAACACATCAATATACGAATCGTTCGTATTTAATGAATTGGGGATGGGGCGGTTATGAAGATGAAACTGAATATGCACCAAATGCAAATGTTTGGACTGCTGGGGGAATAAACTTCCAATTTGAACGAAAAATTTTTTATAACGTACGTAAGATTAATTAGTTCTTAGGTGAAAGGATAATTAACAAATGAACCTTTCATTATTTGTAATTTTCAATAAATATAATGCATATGAACATTAGATTCGCTTTATTAATATCATTGATAATAACTATTCTGGGATGTAAAAAAGAAGAGCGAGATTTTAGAGAATCGAATTTCTTTGTCTACTACTCCAGGCAATGTAACTATGCATGGGCATTTAATGCTCGTGGAGAGACAATAACTATAGGAAACCAATCTGCGAATAAATACACTTCATTAAAAGAGAATTCTTCGGTCAAAATATCAGAATATATCTTGGGGTTCACAACATGTAATATTAGTTTGTCCGATATTTCTCAGTCGCTATCTCCTGATTATATGAATAATTATCTTTCAGAAGAAATTGATCCTATCACTTATTCTCCCTATATGGTATTGGCCCGTTCATCGAGACCAATGACAGACCAAGCAGACCCAATTATAGAAAACAGACTTCGAACATATCTCGAAAATTATAATACCCAAAACATGAGTAGAGCCGATTTTGCAGTGAATATCGATTATATTGATTATCGAATAACCCCACTTAAATATATCAAGATCACATGTTCTACAGAAATCGCAGGAATTAAACCCGGCAATCCATTGAATGATTTGTTTTTGGTGAAAGGCTATCCTATCAATCATTATTTTATCATTACCTCCAATAAAAATATCATTACAGATCCAAGCAAGATTTCTAATATCAGCATAAATCAATACTTATCTTATACTCCAATGGCACCAGCAGAGTTGAGACTTCAAATGAAGAAAAACGTCAGTATAGCAAAGCCTATCATCGCACAATTCACTATTGAACTACAAACAGAAGATAGAACAACCATCAAAACTGAAACCAAACCTATTCAATTTATTCCATAAGCATCCATTACATGAGAATACTCCTCCATCTACAAAAATTCTTTCTACTCTTACTGCAAATACTTGTATTGTCAAGTTGTGTAGAAAATATAGATATAGACTTACCTAAAAATCGAAAAGTAGTTGTAAATTGTATTCTTACTTCAGAACCTGTTCAGCAACTCTCTTTGACTTATTCCAACGAGTTAGGTAAAGCAGGCTATAACGAAGTATTAGATGCTAATATTACTTTATTTGAATCCGATCATGAGGTAGGGAAATTTCAAAAATCATCATATGGAGAATGGAAAATGGGATTTACCCCGACTAAAGGAAAATTATATACGCTTAGGGTCGAAATTTCCAACTTACCAACCATAACAGCCCATACTATATTTCCGAATGCATTGCCGATCAAACGAGTGAAAAAAAACGATACAAACGGGAAACGTGCTTTCGAAATAGACAGTACAGGCATATTTTGGACGTGTGCCTTTGAAAAAGCACAAGACACGATTATGCGACCAGTCGTTATATCTCCGAAATTCAACTTGATTTCGTCTATTGGAACTGATTATCCGGTAACGGATCATTTCAATATGTTAAATTTCAACTCAAAAACGACAGGAAAGTATTTAGCTTATATTAGAATGCTTCCAGTAAATCAGAATACGTCTTTTTCAATCAATGATTTATACAACTGTGTTGTCGTTTTTCAAGCTGTATCTGATGAATATGATCAATATCTGAAAAGTAGTCTTGCCAAGATGCTAGTGTATAAATCGTTTAATGATCCGAGCCAATGGTTAGACGAGAGTGTCATTTATAGTAATATAATAAATGGCATAGGTATTTTCGGTGCCTACAATGAAACTAAATTCAATTGTAATCTCGGTATGCCTGATTAATAACTATGAAATATATTATCGTATGTCTATTTGCCATCTGTTGCGTAAACATTTATGCGCAGGATACACATAAGACATATATAATAAAAGATAGTATAACATCCTATCCCATCAGTGATTGTTATATCAAATTTTATTTCAACAACAATGTGGAACATAGCACCAACAGTAATTATAAAGGTATGTTCCAGATTGAAGAGGGCACTACAAAAATATCACTTTCTCATATTGGCTACACTCCAAAAAGTATCAATTTACAAAACCTTGATGGAAATATCATATATTTAGTTCCCAAACATTTCCAAATAGAAGAAACAACTGTTTTATCCCAAGCGCCTTCGTATGAAGGCAATTTATTCAAATACAATACATCACAAGCTGCATCTAGCATTTCAATCATTGGCGAGCCTGACATACTCAGACATATATCAAGTTTTCCCGGAACTTCATCCGGTATAGAAGGTTCCTTAGGTTTATTTGTCAGAGGAGGGAATTGCAGTAGTAACGGTATATACTTTAACAATGTTCCCATGTATGTTACTTCACATTTAATGGGCCTCTTCTCTGTATTTCCACCTGAAATGATAGATAATGCAACTTTTCATCTGGGAGGATTACCTGCTTCAAAAGGGAATTCCTCATCTTCCTTATTGGATATCACACCACAAAAGGACTATGGAAAACCATTCAATGGAAAATTTTATATTTCCCCTTACTTAAGCGGCATCTATAGCAGCATACCTCTTGTGAAAAATAAAATATCCTTGCAGATATCTGGACGAACAACATTTCTTCCGTACATCTTAAATTGGCTTAATAATACAGGCGATGAGATGAAGATAGACATTTATGATACTGCTGTAAAATTTGACTATAAAGTCTCCAATAAACATACATTAGACGGAATGTTATTTCTTACAAATGATTACTTTGAATTTACACAAGGTCATAAAAATTGTAATATCCAAAACTGGAAATCCTTAATCGGTAAATTCGGATGGAATTTCCAACTAAACAACCGTTTGAATATAGATTTCACATCGTATTATACTTACGTGCATTCATTACAAAAGTCAATTTATTATACTGACAACGACAACTCTATAGAGTCAAAGATCGGAATAAGTTTTTCATTAAAAGAATGGTCTGCCAAAACACAATTTAATTACATAGTAAATAACGGTTTAAGGTTAAATGGAGGCTTGTCCATACAAAAGCAATTATTTAGTCCCGGAAATGAGAAATACATTATAGATCAATCAAATATAACAAGTATAGAAAAACATCCTAATACAATTGGCGCAACTTTTTGTGAAGTGATGTATGATATTTCAGATATTATGGATTTTCGTATGGGATATAGACATAGTTTACAAAAAGCAGGGGAGACTCTTTTGTCAGACTTTGACGTTCATCTACTTAATCGTTGGTATTTAAATCAAAAATTTGGCCTCGAATTAACATACGATCGCCAAAATCAGTTCTTTCATGTGCTTGAGGGATTGCCCACTGGTTGGTCCATGAATATGATGGTTCCATGCAGCATGCGTTTTCCTTCTGAACTTATAAATCAATATTATGTAGGTTTGTTCATAAAAAAAACAATTGAAAGTATATCACTTAATCTTTTAATCGGTGGATATTATCGCAAAATGAAAAATCTGCTTACTTATATAAATGCCATTAATGCCTTTGGTTTCACTACAGATTCATGGGAAGAAGAAGTAGATTTAGGGAAAGGTAAATCATATGGTTTAGAATTTTCATCATCGTTGAAATCGAAACATTTCAACTCCTCTCTTTCCTACACTTTGTCGAAATCCGATAGGACATTCCCCCTAATTAATAATGCCATTACTTTCCCTTTTAAGTTTGATAGACGACATATTCTCAATTTCCAAGGGCAATATGTTTTTTCTAAATCCATGAAAAGTACAGGATCTACGAAACACTCTATCGGATATGCCATTACTTATACTTCCGGTAACCGTATAACATTACCTATAGGTACTTATCAAGGAATGAAACCACCCTACTGGGATCATTTAAAAAGTGGACATATTTATCCTTCCGAATTCTATTTTCACATTTATGATAGGCAACAAATGTCTGAAAAGAATTCTATTTCAACAAAAGATTATTTCAGAACAGATATTGCATATAACTTAACAAAACAGAAGAAAAAATATATTCAAGAATTTTCTTTCTCTGTTTACAACCTTTTTAACAGACATAATCCATACACATTATTTCAAGAAAATGGCAATTGGAAACAATTAAGTATTATACCCATTATGCCATCTTTCAGATGGAGTATAAGCTGGTAGGCCAATTGTATAGATTTTCATTACTACTGTCCGATGGAAAAATCAGACATGATTTAAATTAATTGTTTTCAATGAGTTACGCGTATATTATTTTTTCGAGATTTGATTTTATACTTTTGCAACTCGTTTTGCAAGGGGCAGGATGGAGAAGGAAGGAAAGACCATATTCGCTCAGATTATGTCACTCATACCAAGATACGAGTTCGATAAGTGCGTAAAGAGATATAATGGCAATAGACATGCCATTGAGTTCAAACGTAGAGACCAATTCTTGGTGATGAGCTTTGCCCTATTCATCGACCAGATTAGTCTCTGCAGTATTGATGCGACATTGGTCACACTTTCTTCCAAGCTCTATTCGAGCGAATTGAAGTGTATCCAACGTTCTACCTTGTCTCATATTAATGGAACCGAGGATTGTCGTATATATCATGATTTTGGACAGGTTCTTATTACATGGACAAGAGAACTGTATCAGAATAAACCTTCCCGACTTGATGTGGATGGCATTGTGTATGCTTTTGACAGCAGTACTATCAAGTTGTTCTAAGGAACACAATCCAGAATGCTGTTTTCTCGCAAATCTGGATAGCCATCTGCGATTACCTGCTGCTTGCCATTGCAAAAAAAGTGTATCATGTTGATCAAGAACTTTATATTTTATCAGCTACCATCAGGAAGGTACTTTTTGAGAGGAAACCATTAGGAGAGCTATTTGTTAAACCCAAACGTCCTCTGAATGACTCCGATTATGGTCAGCTAACTCTATAGGAGAATTTCTTTGGACAGTAGTGAAGATACTGTAAGTATCCAAAAAGGAAGTCACCATAAATAGGTATTGTGTGATACTTTTATTAGAACTAATTTTGTAAAGAAAACAATTAACATGAAATTTAAACATTTGTTTCTTTTCTTAATGTTATTGCCAAGTTGCCTATATGCACAACGAGAGCAAGGGGTATTTCTAGAGTTATTTGGAGCATCAACAACAGTGGGAGTTCACTATGACACACGTTTTAATGACCATACCCGTTGGGGAGGAAGACTCGGCTTCTCCTATACAAATTCAAAATCTCAAGATTTTTTTGAGTCAGCTCCAGAAAATACAAGTGGTTGGAGTTTTCCTATAGCTGTAAATTACCTTATTGGTAAAGGAAAGCATCATGCAGAAATCGGTATAGGAGTCAGTTATGGACTTTATAAATGCAAATACCACGACAAAGCAGGGAGAGAGGTTCAGCATGACAGGTCAGGTGCCTTTGGTTTTTTCGATTTGGGCTATCGCTATCAGTCTAAACGTGGTATTATGATGCGCGCAGGAATTAACCCTGGTGTGGCTTTGGGAAGACATGATCAATTGGGAAGAAATGACCCTGGTGTTGACCGTGCAGCAGTTATTTATCCTTATATAAGTCTTGGTTATAATTTTTAATAAATATACAGATAAAAATAAAAAACTATTTGCTGACTATTTTTGTCGGATTATTTATGTGTGCTTGTAATTCAGAAGAAATTTACAGAACAGTTGAAAAACAACTTCAACTCTCCTGAAAGTGTTACTGCTGAAATTATGTCTTTTGATAGTAAAGAATCCTTTAAAAAGGCACTTGACAACTATGACATTACAACAAGATCTCCGAACTCTTTCTCTTCTTCTGCTGATGTTTATAAAAATTCTTCTGAGGAGAACTCTAATATTGAACAGATAGGATTCCTTGTGCCTGATGAGAAATTTCGACATTTCTTGAATAAGAACTTAGAGATTATTGTTAATGATACATTATATCGTATCACGAAAGATGGAACATTCTTTGCCCATCGTTCCGACAAAGTAGAACTTGAAAATGCAATTGCAAAAGTGGGCGAATTCACTAAAATTGCAGAGGATTTGAAGAAGTTAGGTAATGTAAAGTTGAAAGATACTTTCGGGACATGGGATGATAAATCTTCGAGCCCAATAGACGACGAAAAATATTTCGATGAAGACTCTGATGATGTTGTTATACCTAACCAACCTACAACAAGGGCTGTAACTCGTCATGAACTTACGAGAGAAGAAGTGGAAAAATTTCCGACAGTAGGAGCCATTAAAGTTCATATTGCAGATAAAATAATTAGATTTTCTCCTAGTTTTCTAAAACATACAAAAATTAGGTTCAGTTCAAATTCGCATAGGAAACTATATGTTTCTTTATATAGATATGATTATGTGTTTGGTGTATCTATTGGTATAGACTGCAAAGTTATGAAAAACTTTGGCATGGTTTAAGTTGGGGAAGAATGGTACATTGGGATGTATTTATTATGGTCTTTCCTCGTTGATTGTGAGACAACAAATAAAAGAACCTGCTTTTAATGATTTTATGAACTTCAATAAGTCCATGTTGCAAAAACAATGGAATAGTCTTAACAATCATCGTTTTAAAACTTATGTAGAAGCAACAAAGAACTTTAATGGAGGAATCGAGAATAAATGATACATTCCTAAAATACTATAGAAATATTGTATTGGGTGTATCTATGAGGTTTGGTGGTTCGGTGGGGGGTG
>CAUUQE010000026.1:0-20277 GCA_963547065.1 uncultured Prevotella sp.
GAAAATCCCAGCAATTGTGTAATCTCTTCCTTTTAATGTTCTTTCCATATTATTTTTGTTGATTATTGTCCTCGCTATAGGAATCGAACCTATTATCATGCACCTGTGCGCGAGGTAAAAACCGCATATCTTCACAGACCTGCGGCACTAATTAATTAAATATTACAACTATATGTTTTGAATAAAATTCAATAACTCCTCTTTAGATTTGAAGCAATTATTCTCTTCATAGAAATAAAAAGTACCGTCACTATATGAGATTCTCGTACCCATTTCAGAGTTATACACGCTCACACTTTTAATAACAAAAGAAAATATGCGCATTTCCTTAATTGTGAAGACCTTGTCTCCAATGTTAAATTTTGTTTTAAACTCCATAACCTTATATTTTTAATATTTGTCACTTAGAAATCCACTCGGCTACACCGCACATCAAAATCAACACAATGATACCGATATGCGCCCATAACACTTCATAATTTGTAAACTCTTCACCCGTCATAAGCGAGAATGTTTTGTTTTTTTTATTTAACCACTTCATAATATTTAATTTTTATTGTACCCGTACTCAATTCGATTGCAGCACCTTTCGTGCGGTACGGGCTATATGTTTAGCCTTAGTGATTTCCGCTGCCCAGACGGACTACTCAACGCGTTAATGGACTGTACGCACTATCGGCTTGCTTCTTTCATCTTTATAGTCTGCCTAAGTCCTGCTTATCGGGGTCATGGATTGCCGTCTCACCCTTACGCTTTCTTTCAGACTTTCATGTCTCAATCTGTCAAATACCGCTTGAGGAACTTACCGACTTAACGTGCCTCTATGAAGTCCGCCCTGTCAATTCGATTGCAGCACCTTATTTCAATGCGCACGGCGGTATATTATCAGTAACCGTATGCCCAACGCTCGAAGTCCCCGTAATGTGGGAAAGCGGGGTCGCAACCATCGTCTACATTTCTCCATGGGTCGTTGTCGTACTCGTCCTGCCATGCCCTCACTTCGTCGGCGTTGGCATCAAGCCACTCTTCAATAGCTCTTTCTGTATTTCTGTACTCTAAAAACTTTCTATTGATAAGAACTTCATGTGTACCATCTTCGTGACAGCATATTTCAACACAACTATCATCTTGCTTTATTGAGCAATAGCATCCATTAAAGCGGTGAGTGTTATCACCATTTCTATAACTTTCGCGTGCTTCTGATTCTATTGCCTCTTTGCAGATTTTTGCGAGTTCGATAATTTTTGTCTTCATATTCTTAATTTTTAGTCTCTTTTAGTTGCAACTTATAGATAAAGTTATTATCTTTGTGGCTGCACTAAATTATTTACAGTGCAAAGATACTAAAGATTTCTGTATTAGCAAAGAATAATACAGATTTATTTAGTATTTAACTAACTTTTAACATTACAAAAGGTTCGTTTACAAATGCACATTATATAAAGGATATGAACAAAACAGAAAGGTACATTATATATGCCAACATAGTATAATTACATACTTCCTTTGGGAGTGGATTGATTATACTTTTCTTTCTCATACAAAATCGTTCTTTGACTTATTGATACAACCGACATATACAAGATGCTACTTGATTGTCTTATTGATGAATATTTGATGAGCTGCCAGCATTTACTGAACTATAACATTCTGTAGCTTCTCCAAAATAAATTTTGCTGTTTCGTTTTCACGAATGAAAATTACAGAAATGTATCGTTTGTGAGATTGGAAATAACGTTCGCCGTTCTCATCTTCGATTTTTACACCAATTTTCCACTTTGGAATGTAAAGATTAGATTTGATTTTAACGTCTTCTGGTCTCAAAATAAAATCTATACTCTCTTTGTTGAGGAATTTCACTACTTTAGCAAGTTTTTCTTTGTTTGTCATAAGATTTTAGTTTTCTCCTACTCGCGTGTATGCGTAACATGTGCACGAAAGGAGGTATTATTACTATGAAGTGTGTTGCAAAAAAAACAGCATGGCCTAAGCATTGAAATTATCAAGATAAGACAATGGGTTGCAATTGTTGTTTATCGCAGACAATCGCTTCTTGTGATTGTAAATTACATTACGGAAACTTCTATCAAAAGTTCCGTCATCGAGAGAGTATATTCTTCCGTGTGTAATCCATGCGGTGAATTGACGGTACTTTTCCGAATACCATACATAAAGCCTTTGTTGTGGGTGTGATGTTATCCACTCATTTGCTTTATCGCTGGTATAAAATGGCAAGACACATTCAGCTACAATTTCACTCTTGCTTACTTTCCCGTCCTTTACCATCTTCGAGATATACCTCCCAGCAGATGACTTGCTCATGCTGATTGACTTTGCGAACTTACGTAGCGCGATAGGAGCTTTGCTTTGGGTTGCTTTACCGTTAGATTGATTTTTGGCATTACCACCAAGTAATTCCCTTTGCTGGGCGACCATTACGTTAGCTAACAATGTCTCTCGCAACAAGCGAGTAACATCACGGAGAGTATTTGCACTTTCATAGATTTTCTTGCAGAAGTCGGCATTGGCGGTGAACTTTCCGTTCTTGCCGTAATGTTTGACTTCCTTGCTCTTGAACGACTTTGCGAAAAGATAGTCGTGCTTCTCATCGTAGAAGAATATGTCGCAATCCTTTACGGCTTCAATCATCTTTTGAGCTTTCTTGTAGGAACACCCGAAAGTGCGTCTGAAATTACCAACATTAACACCATATAGCGTTGAGTTTACAAACGTACGCTTTATGATAATAGCGAGTGCAAGGCACTCCAATTGCAGCTTTTCTCGGCTGCAAGTCTTTATCAATGTTATTGGTACGTTAATCTTCCTCATCGTGATATGTTGATATATGTCGAGGTCGGTTGTATAAACAAAAAACCCCCAATGAAAGCTGCAATTTCACCGAGGGTTAATATATATATATATATAAAATATCAATCAATGCATCGCGATTTTGCAGCAATCATCGCGACAAAGATACTACATAATTCTGTATTAACAAAATAAAATCAGAAAAAAATGGAAGAAAAAACTAAACGCTTTTTTGAAGTCCTTGACTTTCTGAAAGTTAGCGGATATAAATTAAGCAAACAAAGTAGTCTTGTTACACAGCAAAAGTTGACAAATGCAAGAAATGGAAGGAACAACATTAGTACAGATATAGTAATGGAACTGTGTCGTCTATATGAACATGTTAACCCAGACTATATCCTTACAGGCAAAGGTTCCATGCTGACCACTGGCGGCAACGTATCAAAAGATTTCACGAACACCAGTGGCTCGGGGAGTGCAACGGTCATAACAGGTAATGACGCTGTCGTAAACATGAGTGCAGAGGCGAAGTCTATGAAGCTGGAACATGTAGTATACGCTCCGTTAGTTTCCCAGTACGCCTACGCTGGTTATTTATCTGGATATGCAGACGAAGAATATATCGAAAACCTCCCCGTTGTACCATTCATCGCTGATCACGAAGCCAAGGGAAACTATGTTGCCTTTGAAGTGAGAGGTGACAGCATGGATAACGGAACGGAAGAGGGGTATATGGAGGGTGACAGACTTCTTGGAAGAGAAATACCTCCAGATTTATGGGTCAGTTCAAAGTTGCACATCCGCAAGTGGGATTTTATCATTGTACATACAGAAGGTATATTGATAAAACGTATAATAGCTCACGATGTGGATAAACACTTGATAACGATACATTCCTTAAATGATATGTACGAAGATAAGGTGCTTGATTTGAAAGATGTACGCAAAATATTCAATGTAATAGAACTCCAAAGACCAAAGAGAAGATGAATAAAAGCGAAAAATCGAACAATAGTTCAAAAAATGGTAACCCGACAAGTATCACGGGAGACGGGGCAACAATCTATATGTCTGGATGTGGTGAAGATTTTTATCATGGAAAGAATCCTAAGCAGATAGACATTATTAAGAGCCAACGTGCCGTGATAGAGAAACTCCAGATTCAGATTGACAAAATGCAAGAGCAGGCAAGGGAAGACGGCGAAAGGTTCAGCGAGGTGCTTCGCATCAAGAACAAGCTGATGGATTTACTCTTAGAGGACAGGAAGCTGTTGCAAAAGAAACTGGAGGATATTGAATAATTGACTGATAATTGACTGATTAAAATTTAGAATTATATAATAAAATGACTATCAAGAAGTTAATGTTTTTTGAACGTTCGCTTGTGGTTCTGAATGTCGTGGGTTCGAGTCCCACCTCCCACCCAAAGTTATATGTTAAGATATATCTTAGCACATAACTTTTATAAAAACTAATATCACCGTAGTATTCTTTTCAAAAAATAAATTCTATAAAACAAATGAATGAGTGGAATAGTGATATCCACACAATTCTATTATTTGTACATCATCCTAAAATATTCGTATTCAGGATTAGTCAACCAACGTAGATGAACGCACACGACTCAGTGTTTCGGGCGTCATCTGAAGATAATTGGCTATATAGGTCAACGGCGCCCTCAATATCACTTGAGGCGCCAACTTACACATTCTTTTATATCTACTTTGTGCCGATTCGAACCTTATGAGGTCGGCGTGTATCTGCGAGATAATAAGACTTTCTTCCAAAATCTTACGGTATAACATCTGTATATTGACATTATGCAGCGCTACACGTTCCAAATCGGCCTTAGGAAGGGCATAGACAATCGAATTCTCCAGTGCTTCTATCTGCAACCGAGTAGGCTCTTCCTTAAATAAACTCTCTATACACATAAAGATAGTGTGGTCTTCACCGAGATGTTCGGTCACCTCCTTTTCGTTTTTAAAGTAGAACTGACGTATCAATCCGCGATCTATATAATAGATATTCCGGCAAACTTCGCCTTCACGCAATATCATTTCACCTTTGGCAAACTTTAAGGGAACAAGCACTGCTTCCAATGCATCAAGCTCTTCATGTGTCATTGTACTGTACTTACGTGCTAGTTCTCTGGCTATATCGCGCGGTGTATTTACAAGTTCTTTCATACAAGGAACCTCCTTATTATAATAGTTAGATTTAATTTCTTCTTATCATCAATCTAATTTCAGTACGGCAAGAAACGCTTTCTGTGGCACTTCTACATTGCCAATCTGCTTCATTCGCTTCTTTCCTTTCTTCTGTTTTTCGAGTAATTTACGCTTTCTACTCACATCACCTCCATAACATTTCGCCGTTACATCCTTGCGCACGCACTTCACTGTTTCGCGGGCAACGATCTTAGCTCCTATAGCTGCCTGAATAGCAATATCGAACTGTTGGCGCGGAATTAGATCTTTGAGTTTCTCGCACATACGACGTCCCAGCGCTACAGCATTATCCTGATGCGCCAAGGCAGAAAGTGCATCTACTGGCTCTCCATTGAGCAAAATATCTAATTTGGCCAACTTCGACGGCCGAAACGAATCTATATGATAGTCGAACGAGGCATATCCCTTGGATATAGACTTCAGCTTATCATAGAAATCGATCACTATTTCGCCCAAAGGCAGCATGAAATGAAGCTCTACACGGTTGCCACTCACATATTCTTGGTTAATAAGTTCGCCACGTTTATCCAAACATAGCTTCATTATGGGGCCGATATAATTGGCATCGGTAATAATGGTAGCACGGATATACGGCTCTTCGATATGCTCGATCATGGTCTGATCGGGTAATCCCGAGGGATTATGTACCTCTTTCACATTACCTTGTTTATCATAAACCATATACGATACGTTAGGTACAGTGGTAATCACGTCCATATTAAATTCACGGTCGAGACGCTCCTGCACAATCTCCATGTGAAGTAGACCGAGGAAACCACAACGAAAACCGAACCCTAAAGCCACGGAAGACTCGGGAGAAAACGTCAACGAAGCATCGTTTAGCTGCAATTTCTCCAACGAATTACGCAAATTTTCGTAGTCGTTAGGATCAATGGGATACAAGCCTGCAAACACCATTGGCTTCACTTCTTGGAAGCCGGCAATAGCTTTATCGCACGGGCGATCGGTATGTGTAATCGTATCACCTACCTTCACCTCCTTGGCATCCTTAATTCCACTGATGATATAGCCTACTTCTCCCGTAGACAATTCCTTGCGAGGTATCATGTCCATCTTCAGAACGCCCACTTCATCGGCATCGTATTGCATACCCGTATTGAAGAACTTCACCTTATCTCCCTTACGGATAGTCCCGTTTTCTATCTTGAAATAAGCGATTATACCACGAAAAGAATTGAACACGGAGTCGAAGATAAGCGCCTGAAGCGGTGCCTGTACATCGCCTACAGGATGGGGAATGCGCTTCACTACAGCCTCCAGAATATCACAGACACCCTCACCTGTCTTGCCCGAAGCACGAATAATGTCGGAGCGGTCACAGCCTATAAGGTCTACAATTTCGTCTTCCACCTCGTCTGGCATAGCCGAAGGCATGTCTATTTTATTAATGACAGGAATAATCTCAAGATTGTGATCTACCGCCATATATAAGTTCGAGATGGTTTGTGCCTGTACTCCTTGCGTAGCATCCACTACAAGTAACGCACCTTCACAGGCTGCTATGCTCCTCGAAACCTCATAAGAAAAGTCTACATGTCCCGGTGTATCGATCAAATTGAGTATATAATTCTGCCCTCCAAGTTCGTATTCCATCTGTATGGCGTGGCTCTTGATCGTGATACCTCGTTCACGTTCCAGTTCCATATCGTCGAGCATTTGTCCTTCGGTCACCTTTATAGTGTTGGTATATTCCAACAATCGGTCGGCAATAGTCGACTTCCCGTGATCTATATGGGCAATAATACAGAAATTTCTTATATGTTCCATTGAATAATATCTACTTTAAGTTGTAAAGAAAAGCTGTACAAATCGAACGCAACCAAACTTGGTAAAATTACTTCTCATTTCAGCCAAAAGCCCTCAATCACCAAGCTTTTATCATATAAGAGTGCGCCCTATTTGTTGCAAAAATACGAATAATTTACGAATAACAAACAAAAAATAATGGAAAAGGCACTATATAACCAGTCCCGAAAGCACTTACAAACCACATTTATTCCATATTCCATGAGATATGAATAAATAGCCTTTCTAAAATAAATTAATCCACTATTTATGGCCTATAATCAAGATTTTCATTGATTATCATCTTTTTACATCTCACAACAGAAAACCTTATCAGACTTATACTTCCCATCAATCCTCTCGCCAAGCAAATAACGAGAAGTTTACACTACCGTAAGCACGGTGCTCAATGAAATGCGGATTAGAAGAAAAATCATTATTTCTGCCATGCTCAAATACTAAAATACCATTTTTACTCAACAGCCTATGTTCGAAAATCAGTGATGGTACGGTTGCAAGTTCAGACAATGTATATGGTGGATCGGCAAATATCAAATCGAACTGTTGATGACAAGTCTTTAAAAATCTGAATACATCACCTCTAATCAGTATGCCCTTATCGGTTTTCAGCTTCTCCAAGCACTGACGGATAAAATTCGCATGGTCGCGATCGGCCTCAACACTCACCACCGAAGCACATCCCCGCGAAAGCAATTCCAAACTAATGCTACCCGTACCCGAAAATAAATCCAATGCCATCGCACCTTCGAAATCCACATACCCATTGAGAACATTAAAAATATTCTCTTTCGCAAAATCGGTTGTAGGGCGTGCCTTAAACGTGCGGGGAATATCAAAATGACGTCCTTTATAGATACCTGTTATTACTCTCATCGTCCCTTTACGTATAAAGTCATCAAATCAAATGGCATTCCTTTAATACTCGTTACCGGCGAACGGTTGAACTCTGCGGCGGCATTGATGACATACACTTTTTGCAAATAACGTTTCAACTCTTCCAACACTATTTCCTGATCGGAAATATCTCCCACAAGATGCAGTTCGTCATGTTCTACATCGTAGCCCAACTGTTTCCAAATATAAAGCACAAAGTATGCAGCATCGTGTGGATGGGCTACGGCATAACTATTAACAAACTTAAACCTGTTATGGCTGAAGCAAAAGACTTCCAGCTTTTTGTCATGGAAATAACCATACAACTTACGCCTGCTACCTGTAAAACTACGTTTGTGCAAGTAGGTCCAAACAGGTTGAACGAGCGGGTAGAAACGCACATCATCAAAATGGTCCGTAAGAACTAACTTCATATCTTTATTCACTGAGAACACTGCAACGGCATTCAAATTGGGTAAAACCGCATACAACAACTCCTGAGATTCCTGTCCGGAGAACGTGTGATTATAGAGTATATCCATCTCATTCTCATTGAATTCCTCTACCGGAATCATCAATACAGGGGTATCAATCATAACCTGTGCTCTCTGATATCCACGCAATAACAGTTCGCTCTCGCCGAACGCTTCACGCAAATTCGCAGCCATCGACACGCCTCCCCTCACGGCATAAGGCTCATAAATCACCTGTTTTTCGATGGTACCGTCTACCACCGAGAACGACAGAGTTCCCTTACTCACACGCACTGTCAGCCTTGCTCTCGCCATAAGTGCATTATTCCCAGTTTCCTGCATTATCATTTGGTATTGTTAAATCTCCTATTTTCAATCCTGCAAACCTCCCTTCGGCATAGGCTTTTTCAGTTATATTGGCAATCTGCGAAGCATCGAGCCCGTACAGATAGTCATTATATGTTGCACTACACTCCATCAAAGGCACGCGATTACCCGTCTTCGTCAGCTGTACAGATACGACAAGCCGAAAACGTTTACCATCCGAATATGGTATATATTGCACAGAATCTGCTAACAGGTGTGCCGCCGTGAGCACTCTAAAGTTATCGGCATATGCACCGTGTGTATGCAAATATCTCATTTCTGCCCTACGTATAGCCACCAAGCAGCGCTTTACTTCTGACTCTCTCTGTTGTCTCTGTTGCTGAAACCTCAATGATGTATTCACACTAAACACGCAGAGTACCACCAGCAGAAGCACACAGAAGCCCAATATATAATTATTCTTTATTTTCATCAACATTCGAAATTCTTTTCTTACTTTTGCATTGCCATTCTGCAAAAAGCTGTCTTTTAAATTGCCTAGTGCGGCTTATCAGACACGAAGATAGCACCAGTCGAATGTAAAGAAGATTCGCTTCAATTTGCCAAGACGCCGCCTATTTTTTGCAAAAATACAAAATACTTTTCTAATTTCAATGATAGCTGACGAATTATCATCCTCGATCTGTCGACAATTCGACTTCGCTCCAACTGCAGAACAAGAACAAGCCATCCGCACTTTTGCCTCGTTCATGACCGATCGTGATGCCCATACAGCAATGATATTCCGCGGCTCTGCGGGCACAGGAAAAACTTCTATCGCTGCTGCCATCGTGAAGTCGCTGGCAAGTTTGGGGCAGAAAATGCTGCTACTCGCACCTACAGGCCGTGCTGCCAAAGTGTTCTCCATCAACAGTAATCACGAGGCATCCACTATACACCGCCGCATCTACCGCGAAAGGTCTTACTCCGGTGTCGGCAGAATATTCAATCTGAACACCAACATGCATACCGATACGCTCTTTATCATTGATGAATGTTCCATGATATCGAACGGGACAGGAGGCGAATCGGCTTTCGGTAGCGGCCGACTATTAGACGATTTAATACGATATATATACGGCGGACGCAATTGTCGCATGCTGCTTATCGGCGACAGAGCGCAACTGCCACCCGTCGGAGAGCAGGAGTCACCGGCGTTAAGTAGCACGTTTATGGCCGGTTACGGACTTAAATTATACGAATACGACTTGAATGAAGTGCTCCGACAGAGTCAAAACAGTGGCATTCTCTATAATGCCACGACCATACGTACTATGATTACACACGATGAACACACACTGCTTCCCAAGATCAAACTGTGCGGATTTGCCGACATCAGCATCGTTACGGGCGACGAACTCATAGAATCTTTGGCATCCAGTTATAACGAAGTGGGCATTGATGAGACCATAGTAATCGCCCGAAGTAATAAACGCAGCAACATTTATAACCGCGGAATACGCAATATGGTGTTAGGAAGAGAGGAAGAACTGACCGCGGGCGACATGCTTATGGTGGTGAAAAACAAGTATTTGGACTATGCTCCGTCGCCCACATCCATACAGCCTGTAACCGCCGATCGTGGTATTTCGTTCATCGCAAATGGCGACCGTGCCTGCGTCAGACGTGTGAGAAACGTGCGCGAGCTCTATGGCTTTCGTTTCGCAGACGTAGCGCTCGACTTTCCCGACTACGACCACTTCGAGCTCGATACCACCGTTATTCTCGACACGCTTGCCGCAGAAGCGCCCGCTCTTACGCGCGAACAGCAGGAACAACTCTACAACCGAGTGATGGAAGAAGATTACGGCGACATCACCGTAAAGACCGAACGTATCAAAAAGATGAAAGGAAACGACTACTTCAATGCCGTGCAAATAAAATACGCCTATGCTATTACCTGCCACAAGGCACAAGGTGGACAGTGGGCACATGTATATCTCGACCAAGGTTATATGACCGACGAAATGCTCACGCCCGATTATCTGCACTGGCTCTACACGGCATTTACGCGAGCCACAGAGAAACTCTATCTCGTGAACTGGCCCGAAGCGCAAACCATAAACCATGTATCTACTCCGGACAGATAGCCTATCTATCGCACACAGACCATACATCTATCGCACACAGACAGCACACCTATGCTTCCTTAAATAAATATAATAATATAACGGATAGACCACTAAACATGTGTATTTTGACTATTTTTGCAGTAAATAGACGTGTGCTGAGCCCTACAGAGATATATTATCTCTCAACAGACATCCATATTCGATATTAATATATGAAGAAAATATTTTTCGTTGCTTTCGGCTTTATGATTGCCATGTTGTTCGTTTCATCGTGCAAATATGCCCCGAAAGAAAAATTAGGCGATACGGTTGCCGCAAGTGTTTTCGATATTCCCGACACTCCGAGAGTGCAGGCGAACCAAAAGAAAGTCGAAGTGGTGGTGAAAGACAGTGCTGACATCTTTGTTATCGGCGAAGGCTCCGACCGCCATACGCTTCAATTGCTCTCCTTTCCCTCACGCCGCGACACATTCGCATACGGCAAAGCAATTCATTTAAAAGTGAAAGGATGTGCCGATATTGGCAATATCATTCGTGTAAAATTCTTTGTTTTAGAGTCTGGCGACAGCATCATAAGTCGTGTAGAACAGGTGTCTACCGACGATAAGGACAAATGATGAAAGATAAAAAATGAGATGCAATGAACACATCGCAGGAACTTAGTCTGTTTAAACCCTCCATAATTAACAACATTAAGATAATCCTCCTCTCTCTATCTCCTCTTTCCAAGGGGAATAGTACTTGCTTCCACCATCTGCAGGAAGATAACTTGAATTGAAAGAAACGGCAAAATAGAACCCCTCCCCTTGACAAGGAAAGATTATGCAGGCATAGTATACAGCATAGAAACGTCTTCGATTGTCTCTCAATCTTTACTTCTCAAGGGTATAAGTTTATTCGTACGCGTGCACCGGATAATCTATCGTGTAATGCAATCCGCGACATTCTTTGCGCTCAATTGCCTGCCGTGTAATCAGATAACCCACGTTTATCATGTTTCGAAGCTCGCATATATCGCGGCTTGCCTTTACGTGTTTGAAAAGTGTTTCGGTCTCCTCGTACAGCAAATCGAGCCTATTCCAAGCTCTTTTCAGACGTATATCCGAACGTACAATGCCGACATAATTGCTCATGATTTCACCTACTTCTTTCACACTTTGCGTTATAAGCACGCGTTCTTCATTGGTTAACGTGCCTTCATCGTTCCACTCGGGCACTTGTTCATTATATGCATAATCGCTAAATCGAGCTACACTATGCTTTGCTGCCATGTCTGCGTACACTACAGCTTCAATCAGCGAGTTCGAGGCTAATCGATTACCGCCGTGAAGCCCCGTACAAGCGCACTCACCGACAGCATATAAGCGACTTATACTAGAGCAACCGTTAAGATCTACCTTAATTCCACCGCACATATAATGAGCTGCAGGACGCACAGGTATATACTCTTTCGTTATATCAATGCCTATACTCTGGCATTTCTGATAAATGTTAGGGAAATGAAGTCTCGTCTCTTCTGCGTCTTTATGGGTAACATCGAGGCACACATGATCTATTCCGTATATTTTCATCTCCTTGTCTATCGCCCTTGCCACGATATCGCGGGGCGCCAAGGAGAGCCGTTTATCATATTTCTCCATGAACGATTCGCCAGTCGGAAGGCGCAATATGCCACCATATCCGCGCATGGCTTCGGTGATGAGATACGCAGGATGCGTCTCTTTAGGATAGAACAAAGCCGTAGGATGGAATTGCACGAACTCCATATCTTGCACGGTTCCCTTGGCCCGATATACCATCGCCTCGCCATCGCCCGTAGCTATAACGGGGTTAGTCGTTGTCTGATACACTGCTCCGCAGCCTCCTGTGCACATCAAGGTTACCTTACTGAGATAGGTATCCACTTTCTGTGTGTCGGGATTAAGTACGTAAGCGCCATAACATTCTATGCCTATAGTGCGGCGAGTTACCTCGAATCCGAGGTGATGTTGGGTAATAATCTCCACTGCGAAATACCCTTCTTTTACATCAATAGCAGGGTTTAGCTTTATTGCCTCTATCAACTTGCGCTGGATTTCGGCACCTGTATCGTCGGCATGATGCAATATACGGAACTCAGAGTGCCCCCCTTCTCGGTGCAGGTCGAATGTCCCGTCAGACTTTCGGTCGAAGTTAACGCCCCACTTCACCAGTTCTTCGATCTGTGCGGGGCCATTCTTCACCACCTGTTCCACGGCTCTCAGATCGCTGATATAGTCACCTGCTACCATCGTATCATGAATGTGTTTCTCGAAATTATCCACTTCAAGATCGGTAACCGAAGCCACTCCCCCCTGCGCAAATGCCGTATTTGCCTCTTCAAGCGATGTTTTACAAATGATACATATTTTACCTTTGCAAGCTCTTGCCACTTTCAAAGCGTAACTCATACCGGCAATACCAGCTCCGATAACAAGGAAATCATACTTAAAAACCATTACATATTATATATATATCGTTGCAAAAGTAGCAATTTATCTGTAATTTGGCAGAAGAAAGCAGATATTTTTGTAATTTTGCACGATGTATATAACACCTCTTCAAATATCGCACAAGCGAACTATAGAGGTAAATTAAGATTATGAACAGAGTCTTTCATCAGCGCTTTACGCTTATTGCAAAGTGCAGCATTGCCCTATTTTCGTTGCTTGCCGCATACTTTTTCTGGATTAAGAGTGCCCTGATAGGCACCACAATTCTGATGGTTGTGGTGGGTATAATAGAGCGTGTGGTTCATTCTTCCTATACTTTTGTCGCCACAGACCAAGGCGAAGTGCTTACGATAAATCGTGGACGCTTTTCAAAAAACATAGTTATTCGGGTGGACGACATTATCAAATGCACAAGAATGACAACGGTCTTCGGTATTCATTCCTACCTGTTACTGGAATACGGAGTAGGACATTTCGTCAGTATTCAGCCCGATAGTGACGACAGGTTTATGGAAGAACTCAAGAAAAGACAGGAAATAAACTTGCACAGATGAATATGTTTTTAAGATACACCATGAGCCTTATGCTCATATTCGCCACCACTTTGCCTGCCGTGGCACAGATAGACGATGAAAATATCAAGGATAACGACTTGAACAACGTGGCCGATTCGGCTATGATAGCCGTCCTCCACCCCGACAGTATAATCCTTCCGTGGCCACAATCGGCACAGAGACATCTTGACATATTGCTGGAAAGCGACATGTTCAAAACCTCTCAAATCGGGCTGATGGTCTATGATTTGGATGCCGACAGCACCCTCTACCGACACAATGAACGACAGCTGATGCGGCCAGCCTCCACGATGAAGATCGTTACAGCAATTGCAGCGATTGATAAGTTGGGTGGTGATTATCAGTTCAAGACAGAGCTTTGTTACACTGGAAAGATTGAAAACAACACATTAACGGGTGACGTGTATTGCGTAGGCGGTTTCGATCCGAGGTTTAACAACGATGATATGAACGCTTTTATAGAGAGTTTACAGAAGATGGGAGTTGACACCATCCGCGGTTGTATCTATGCTGATAAGAGCATGAAAGATATGAATACACTTGGAGAAGGATGGTGTTGGGACGATAATAATCCCGTGTTATCGCCGCTGCTGATATCACGTAAAGATAATTTCGTAGAGAAATTCATGGAAAAACTGCGCGAAACTGGCATCATAGTTGATGCGTTCAGCTCTATCGGACAGAGACCGGAAAATGCTTTCTGTATCTGTCGTCGATTCCATACAATGGACCAAATTCTGATACGTATGATGAAAGAAAGTGACAACCTGTATGCTGAATCGATGTTCTACCAGCTTGCTGCATCAACAGGCGACCGTCCTGCAACATCAAAAAGTGCGCGTACTATTATCAAACGTCTCATCAACAAGCTCGGAATGAACCCTGCAAGCTACCGAATTGCCGACGGTTCCGGTCTTTCGCTTTATAACTATGTGAGTGCAGAGCTCGAAGTAGTCCTGCTGCGCTATGCCTATCGCAACGGTAACATCTATCTGCATTTGCAACCTTCGCTGCCTACGGCAGGTGTAGACGGCACACTCGAAAAGCGCATGCGTGGCCCCTTTACCCGCGGAAGGGTATGGGCAAAGACGGGAACCGTCACGGGTATCAGCAGTCTGGCGGGCTATTGTAAAGCTTCCAACGGACATACATTATGCTTCGCTATCATCAATCAGGGGCTTATGCATGGCAAAAACGGCCGCGCTTTCCAAGATCAAGTGTGCGAAAGCCTATGTTCTCCCCAATAAAAACAGTACATATAATATGGATAGAATTAGGATCTATGTAGAACACATTCTACAAATAAGCGGCATAGATGGTACATATATTCCCATTCTGCGCCACGTGTTATTAGCCATTGTCGCCATCCTGTTAGCATGGTTGAGTGACTTTATCTGTCGTAAAGTATTCATTCCAATCGTTTTAAAGCTGACAAAAAAGACATCGGCCAAATGGGATGACGTTCTTTTCAACTGCAATGTGCTCATCAAGGCATGCAACATTGTGCCGGCAATCGTTATATGGGAACTCCTTCCGATGGTATTCTATCAGTTCCCCATAATACGTGAAACGCTCGCACGTCTTACAGCTATCTACATTACCATTATGACTATACGACTGTGTATCGTGCTGATCAACGCCTTCAATACGCTCGAATCCACCGATAACAGTTCCACCCAGCAGTACATAAAATCGTTCTGCGGGGTGTTGAAGATTGTTGCAATTTTTATAGGTACTATTGTCAGCATCGCTATCATATTCAACAAAAACCCGATGACATTATTTGCAGGACTGGGAGCCACATCGGCTGTGCTCATGTTAGTATTCAAAGACACCATTTCAGGATTAGTGGCAGGCATCCGACTTACCAGTAATAACATGGTCAGCGTGGGCGACTGGATCACCGTACCCAAGGCCGGAGCAGACGGAAATGTAGAAGAAATCAGCCTTACAACGGTAAAAGTACGCAACTTCGACAATACTATAGTAACGGTAACCCCACAAACTTTGGTCGATGAATCGTTCCAAAACTGGATCGGGATGCAGCAAAGTGCGGGCCGAAGAGTAACACGCAAGATATTTATAGACTTCAACAGTATCTGTTTGGTTGAGGGGGAAATGCTGCAAAAACTAAAGGATAAAGGCTACGCGCCTGCTGATACAGAGCACGGAACGATAACTAACGTAGGCCTATATCGCACGTATATCGAGGCCAAACTACTCAAAATGCCACAGATAAACACCAGTCTAACATGCGTAGTGCGCCTGCTTGAGGCCACTACAACAGGCCTCCCCATGGAACTCTACTTCTTCCTACGCAACAAAGAGTGGGTGCATTACGAACACGAATGCTCTGCCCTGATGGAATGGACATATGCCCTTGCACCAGTATTCGGACTGAAAATTTACCAACAACTGGCCGCTTCGAGCGAATAAACCTCAGGGATATCTACGATAGATCTAAGGCCTCTCGTAAACAATCTCTTTCTTTACGCCCTCTTCAGATAGCAAAGAGAATTTATAGGTACGCTTCTTGGCATTGACTTCTGCAACGAACATGCAGAAATTATCCATCTTCTTTCCGTCTACTTCTGTAATGGTATCGCCCATACGCATACCGTCTATCGCCACTGCAAGAATTATCTGTCCGCGACGGTAGTTGATGGGAATAGTGTCGACAAAGTCTTTTCGATCGATCGTAAAATCGAGATATACGCCTTTCTGTTGCAGTGCAAAAGCCGTAAGTGCAAGCCAAATGCCTGCAAGGAACAGCAGGTAACGCAGACGAATAATGCGTATGGAAACCATAAACGACAGATATGCCCTTTATTTTCCTTCGGCCAATTTGGTCAACAGTGCCTCTAATTTCTTGGAAATCACAGTTCCTAGCACCACTTTCCCCTCCTTGTCGATGAGATACATAGAGGGTATCCACTTTACACCATAGGCTTTCGAAATATCTGTATCGTGGAACTTCTTGAGCTCGCTCACCTGCTTGTAGGCGATACCATATTTCTCTATTGCCTTTTTCCATGCCTCCTTGTCGGTATCGAACGATATACCAAGGAACTCAAATCCCCGTTTATGGAACTTATCGTACATGCGTACCAAGTTCGGAGCATCTTTCCGACAGTCCGGACACCACGATGCCCAGAAATCGAGTATAAGGTATTTACCTTTAAAATCGCTCAACTTCACGATTTTGCCGTCGGGTGTTTTAAGGCTGAACACAGGTACTGCAGTTCCTACCTTGAGCAACTCTGTAGCGTACTTTGCATCCGGATCGGCGTTATCTATCGTCTGTGCCGTTACTGTTTGCTGTATTGTCATCATCATCAGCGCGGCCATAAGCCACATTAACTTCTTCTTTATTGATATCATTTTCTCTTTCTGTTTTAATTATTTATAATACCACAAAGGAACAAAAAAAGCAGAAAACAGACAAATCTTTGCAGTGTATTTATTCTTTTTACATAAAATAAGACGCCGGCAGAGCCTATCTATCTGCCCCGTTCGCTGTGGGTAATGCAGCTTTCTCCATATCCCGTCTCGATTTAGACTTAGTTACCATCCACACGCCTGTAAAGACCAAGAGCGTTGCAAGGCCCTGACTCCACTTGAAAACACCTATGCCGGTAAGCACGCTTACTACTACCGACACCAACGGTTGTACATAATTGTAGATGCTTACCACCGTAGGGCGGAGCGTCTTCTGCCCAACCATTGTGAGCAGATAGCTCACATAAGTGCCGAAGAATACCACATAGCCAGCCTCCCAGAGCGTAGTATCGGCTATGCTTCCCCACTCTATGGCACGTATATGGCCGTTGGTGAATGGCAGAATATACAATGTTGCCCACGTAAACATCCATTTATTAACAGTAAACACACTGTATTTTCTAACCAAACGGTTGAACAATGACAGATAGAGTGCGAACGAGAGCTGTGCAGACAGGCAGAGCACATCGCCCATCATACTGCCCTCCTTAGCACTCACAGCCTGCATACTCGTCATAATGAGTATTAATGCACCGCAACAACCTATAAGCACGCCCAACACTTTCTTGCCAGTAAGCGGCTCGTGCAGAATGGCAAATGAGAGTATCATGGCGAAAATAGGCATTGAAGTGGTCATAATACTGGCGTTGATGGGCGAGGTGATGCCCAGTCCTATGGTGAAACAACACTGGTTGCACACCAATCCGAACACGGCAGCACCGGCAAACATCAGCACATCTTTTACCGGAACGTGCTCTTTAGGAGCAAATATAGAAGTGATCCAAAATAGAACGGCACCGCCCAAAACACGAAAAGAAACCATGCTGAAGCTATCTATACCGTGCGTCATGGCATCTTTTCCCACGGGCGACATGAGCCCCCAAAAGGCACATGCCATAAACATACTGGTGTGAGCTATAAGAGGTTGCCTGTTTACCTTTTCCATCTGTTATTCGTTAAATCAAGTACAAAGGTAGTTATTTAATTTCTGTTTTGCCATTCGGAATTCATAATTATTACGTATATTTGCACTGACAGGAGAGACAAACCATCTGCCTATCGTACATAGATCATAGATATAACGCCGACAGGCCTATGATGTAATAACAATAGAGCTACAGTCTATCCACCATAAATGACAAAATAATAACAACGGGCTATGAAGTATGCGGATTATATAGTACAGATAGAGATAGAATCTCTATGGAGCGGGCAGAGACATGTGGTGTGGAACCTCGACCGGCAGGTAAACATATTGAGCGGAGTCAACGGGGTTGGCAAGAGTACAATATTGAACAAAGTGGTTAAGGGATTAGCTGCAGGAGGCGAATTTCCAAGTCATATGCTCAAAGGAGTGCATCTGAAAGTGAGTCCGGAGGATGCTAAATGGATAAGATATGATATCATTCGCTCGTTCGATCGGCCGCTCATCAACGCCGACACATTAACTAAAATGGACGCAAGTTTGGCAACCGAGCTTGATTGGCAATTGTTCCAACTGCAACGAAAGTACTTAGATTATCAGGTAAATGTCGGTAACCGCATCATACATATACTGCAAAACGGCGCTGCAGATGCCGCCTTGGAGGCTCAACGCATATCGGAACCTAAGAAAATATTCCAAGATACGATCGACAAACTGTTTGCCGAGACCGGTAAAAAGATCATCCGTAACGAGAATGAGATACGTTTTACACAGATAGGAGAGACGCTTTTCCCCTATCAACTGTCGAGCGGAGAGAAACAGATGCTCGCCATACTGCTCACAGTGCTTGTAGAAGACAACAAACCTTATGTGCTCTTTATGGACGAACCCGAGGTTAGTCTGCACGTAGACTGGCAACAACAACTCATCGACCTGATACTGCAACTCAATCCCAACGTGCAGATAATACTTACAACCCATTCGCCTGCCGTTATTATGAATGGCTGGATAGACAAGGTGACCGAAGTTTCAGACATTACAGACCGAGAAAATTGATCCCGTAACACCAACGAAAGGCTGCAATATGGGGCACAGATTACAAGAACATTTATCGTCGGAATACTTGGAAGCCGCTAACCGTTTAAACTCCAAACGGGCAAGACGTCGCATCGTGGCATACGTTGAAAGCTACGATGATGTATTCTTTTGGCGGTCTGTCTTGGGCAAATACGAAAATGAGAGACTATATTTTCAGGTGATGCTTCCCTCACGCGTCAGGCATTTAGAACGCGGAAAGAAAGCCGTACTCATGAATCTACTTTCAGAAAAAGTCGGTACAGACATGATAGCCTGCGTAGATGCCGATTACGATTACCTTATCCAAGGCGCCACATCAACCTCTCGAATGGTTGTAGACAATCCTTACGTGTTTCATACTTATGCATACGCCATCGAAAACCTGCAGTGTTATGCCCCTTCGTTGCACGATGTATGCGTGATGGTCACACTGAACGACCACGCTATTTTTCCATTTACCGAGTATATACGGCTATTTTCCGAGACTATCTATCCCCTCTTCGTGTGGAATATATGGTTTTATCGTACGCCAAACTATGGGGAATTCACCATTACAGACTTTCTCCGTGTAATTGAAACGGGCAATTTCAGCACTCAACATGCCGAGAACATTCTGCAAAACTTGCGCCGAAAAGTGTGCAAGAAAGTAGAACAACTGAAAAGAAACCACCCAAACGCCAAAGACAGTTACCTAAGACTAAAAAACGATTTACGGCGTTTGGGCGTAACACCCGATACCACTTACTTGTATATACAAGGGCACCACCTCTTCGACAAGGTGGTGCTGCCTATGTTAAATAAAGTTTGCAACCGCCTTATAAGGGAACGCGAGAACGAAATTTCGTACCAAAGTTTGCACTATACACAACGGAGAAACGAGCTATCTTGTTACAGTAACAGCGTCGGAGATATCGCTTCGATGCTCAAGAAGAATACCGGATACCTGTTCTCCGAGCCCTTCAAACGCATCGAAGCAGATGTAGAACGCTTTGTAAGCGCTATTTTACACGCCACAGAGCTTTCACCTCATCGAACGACACATTAAGTCCGCCATCCTTACCCCTATCGGGATCGATAATCA
>CAUUQE010000027.1:0-19928 GCA_963547065.1 uncultured Prevotella sp.
ACAAAAAATTCCGTAAGGATATTATTTCTGAATTGGAAATTATATTTACTGTTGATTTGATAATCATTTTTTATGGTAACACGTATGAAAATGAAAGGATGGAAGATGAAAGGAAAACGTCTTTTAGTTTCTATTTGGAAAGTTCTTTTTTATTCATGATTTTACAACCATACCATCATTTTAAGTATCCGTATTTAATGATATACCTGTCTAACAGAATTTCTATTCAAGAGGTATTACATAAATTTTATACTGAACTTTAGCTGAAAATAAAGATAAACAAAGCGCATACAAGAGTTTTTAATATCTTACAGACAATCGTAAAAACAAGTAAAAAAACAAGACAACCATTAAAAAAAATAGATATTCTTATATCATTTACCCTTTTTTCCTTAATTTTGTTCGTACTAATAAACTGTCATCAATAGATGTTACACGATGAAGAAACATTGATAGAACAGCTTATCGGAGGCTCGCAACATGCACTCAGCGATATATACAAACTGTATGCCTCACGCATATATGTCTTCGGTATACGCTATTGCAAATCGCGCGAAAAGGTCGAAGAGCTGGTTTCAGATACTTTTCTGTGGCTTTGGAATAACCGTCAGAACATTCGCCAGAAACACTCTCTCAAGTCACTTCTCTTTCTTCGTATGCGCCACTTTCTTATCAATGCATATCGGGAAACCCTTCATTCACCCGAATATGAAGACTACCTTAGATACAAAGAAAGGATCAGCAACATGCCTGATGATCCGCTTGAGTACGATGACTTCATGAGACAACTGCACAAAGCTATCAACCAACTGCCACCAATGCAGGCAAGAGTTGTAAAGATGTCAAAGCTCGAACAGCATGACAACCGCACCATTGCCCGCCAGTTGGGTATCGCCGAACAAACGGTCAAGAATCTTCTGTCACTTAGCTTGAAAACATTAAGAGAACAAACAAAGAGTTTCCAGATTTTCATATTCCTCTTATTTTATGTTAATTGAGCAGGTTACATCGGTATGCGAAGTACGCACAATTGTCTTTATATATAAACAGATATAACAGATAACCACAAATATGACAGATAAAGAAGAACTTTTCCTTGACGATACTCTCTCTGCAGATCAGCTCCAAGAATTTCGCAAAGAGGTAGACGCCACTACCGACACGGTGTTGGAAGAGCGCATGTGGCAACGTTGGAACAACGAAGAGACAGACAATAGCCGCACCGACCACAACCAGCTGGCAGCTATATGGGTGCAAATAAAAAACAACATACAAACAGAACAAGCGTTTTCGTGGCATAAGGTGTGGCGCTGTATACAAATAGCAGCCGTCATTATGTTGCCTATCCTGCTCTGTTCCACCTTCTATCTGTATCGCGAAAATATCGCCTTCATTACCGATAAGACCACTATCAGTACTACCGACAACGAGCGGGCAACCATTATTCTTCCCGACGGCAGCAAGGTTACGCTCAACGAAAAAACCACACTGGCATACAACAGTAAATCATTCAACAGAAGCAAAAGACAGATTGAATTCGAAGGCGAGGGCTTTTTTGAAGTGGCAAAAGACACCGAACATCCCTTTACCATTGATGCCGACGAATTGGAAGTACGAGTTTTGGGAACAAAATTCAATCTCAATGCCTGCAAGAAAAACCTTATTTCCGAACTAACTTTAGAGGAAGGAAGCGTGCTGTTTACCGCCATGCAGACCGGTAAAAGCGCAACACTTGCGCCTCATCAGAAAGCTATGCTCGACAAATCGACGGGCAGCATCACCGTGACAGAAGTGGAAAACGCCGTTAACGATGCCACAGCATGGAAACGTAAAGAACTTGTTTTTCGCAATATTCCACTGCATCAAGTACTTAAAAGCATTGAAAAACATTACGGTATAGTCTGCAATGTATGCCCACACCTTAATATCAACGATCGATTCACCGGTACTATCCCGGGCAACAACATCAACGATGTGTTACAAATACTCGAAACATCATACCATTGCCGTGCGACATTAAAAGATAACCAACTCAACCTTCTTGCCCCTTAAGCAAATGTATTTACACCCATACACTTTTTCATCTTAGGGGGCTGGATAAATAAATTCAACAAACCTTAAAACATGAACCACGACAAGAAAAACATTTCTCCCATCTTATCAAAAGTTTAAAATTTGAACTGTGGAAGCCATACTATTCCGATTTGCTTAAAGACCATGAATGAACAAAAGCCTTTCGCTTTTGTTTCGTGGCATCAAACTATCTACACAAGTAAATACCATCTGTAAAACAACTCTGTCAGTTATACTGCTTATCATTGACAGATTGTATTCCTAACGCCAATGCATGTGCTATCTGTCGGGCATAGACCATAAACCTAATTCCGACAAGACATAAAGACGGTGCAGTCATTCCAAATATAGAGCGATCTTCTCGTAATAAAAAGAACAACAAAACTTACATAAGCTTTCCATTACACCTTGATTTATAATTTAAATATTCTACAATTTTACAGATAAAATGACAACAGAAAATCACGTACGATCAAGCAAGGTAAACCCCATATTTAACTTATTGTAACTAATCGCGAGAATAAAAAATGTTATTATCCGCCTTTTCTATCTGATCTATTGGGGGGGATAAAGAAAACGGAAAGACATCCCTCCAACAACAAACATTATCTTAAAATACGTTAAATAATAAAGAAATATTCGCAAAAACACTTTCGTTTCATTTCTTTTGTTTATTTTTGTGTTCGAAACAATCTATTAAATTTAATATTATTACTGCTATGAGACAAAAAAGAAAGAATTTCTTGATTCTGATTGTACTCTTTCTTATACCTCTTTATATAATAGCACAAAATGGAGGGGAAAGAACAGTCGTAGGAGTTGTGTCCGATGCAAATACAAACGAACCCTTGATGGGTGTGACCGTAATGGTTGATAAAAGTGGTTCGGGTGTAACAACAGACTTGAATGGAAATTTCACCGTAAAGGTTCATCAAAACGATTCCATTCTGTTATTTTCCTATGTAGGCTACTCACCCAAAACAGTAAACATCGTAGGGAGAAACCGATTAAGTGTTTCTTTATCCGAGATTGCCAGCACGGTGGGTGAGGTTGTTGTCGTAGGATACGGCACTCAGAAGAAGAAAGATTTAACGGGAGCCATTTCTGTAGTAGATATGAAAGAGGTGAACAAACTCTCTGCCTCTACCATAAGCCATGCTTTGCAAGGACAGGTGGCAGGAGTAGACGTAACCAGTTTCTCGGGTTCCCCGGGTTCAGGCATCACTGTGCGCGTCAGAGGTATCGGAACATTGAATGATTCAGATCCTTTGTTCGTAGTAGACGGTATGATGGTAGGCGACATCAACTTTCTGAACACCAATGACATTGAATCCATACAGGTGCTCAAAGATGCTTCTGCAACTGCCATCTATGGTTCCCGTGGTGCCAATGGCGTAATCATCATTACGACAAAAAAGGGATCTTCCGGAAAAGCAACGATAAACCTTTCTGCATATTATGGGATACAAAACGTGTGGCGGGCGAGCAATATGTGTGACGGCCCGACGTGGGGCATGCTCCGAAACGAGATGTCGGCAGGACTTGGCGGCGGTACACTCATTGAAGACACGCGCACGCTGCCTACCGTTGATTATTTCGATGCCATTCTCCATAAGGATGCACCGGTAGAGAACATTGATTTATCCGTATCGGGAGGCAATGATAAGGGAACCTATTTCATGAGCCTGAATCGTTATAGCCAAGATGGAATTATCAAAAAGACCGACTTCGATCGCGTTACCTTGCGTGCCAATGGAGATTTTAAAGCCAACTCATGGCTGACGATCGGCGAAAACATTACGTTGATTAGAACAAAACACCACGGTGGCATTGAGAATGATGAGTGGACAAGTCCTATTATGACGACATACACTCGCGATCCTATCACGCCTATTCGAAACGAAGACGGAAGTTTTACCAAGTCTACATTCAGCGACATTTGGAATCCCGTTGCTACCATTGAATACCATAATCCCAAAAACATTGTGTACCGAGTGTTGGCAAATGTTTATGGCGAGATCAAATTCCTGAAAGACTTTAAGTTTCGTTCGAGCTATTCGACAGAGTATGCCAATAACGAATACTCCAATTATATACCTGTCTACTATGTGTTTGCTGCTCAACAGAACCCGAATGTAAACTCGGTCGTTAACTCCACTTACAGTACTTATGTACGACAGTTCACCAACACATTAACCTACGACAAGAAGATTGATGACCATATGTTTTCAGCCATGTTGGGCTGCGAATCATATGCAGTGACATACAAAAGCCTGCAAGCCACGGTGAAAGATATTCCCAGCAATGATCCACACGTGATGTACATCAACAATGCTAAGACCAAAGACAATGCAGCAGCTGCAAAAGGTATTACTACAGAGAACAAGCAGCTCTCGGGTTTTGCACGCTTGAATTACAATTATTTGGAACGTTATCTACTCACAGCTAATATGCGTGTAGACGGTTCCTCCAAATTCGTGAGAGGGCACCGTTGGGGAACGTTTCCGTCTCTTTCGGTTGGATGGCGTATCACAGAAGAGTCTTTCATGAAACAAATAAAAGTTTTGAATAATTTGAAATTGCGTGTTGGTTGGGGGCAGATCGGAAATGAAGGTAGTGTCGACGCTTATTCATACGCTACGTTTGCCTCTTCTGGCTCTAATTATCTGTTTGGTGGTATATTTGCTCCAGGATTCAGTTTTAATAGTACAGGTAATAAAGAGTTGAAATGGGAGAAAACAACAACAACCAATGTCGGTATCGACTTCTCATTATTCAACAGCAAACTCAGCGGTACAATAGAATTTTTCAATAAGATAACAAGTGACATGCTTCTGCGCGTTCCTGTTCCTGGACAGACAGGAATACAAGAACCCTCATTCCAAAATGCAGGGAAGATGCGTAACCGTGGTTTAGAAATCTCATTGCAGTATAAGAATTATGACCACCCTATAGGTTACTCGGTGGGAGCTAATTTTACCACTATACAAAACCGAGTATTAGATCTTGGTGCAAACAATGCCTATATCGAAGGTGCCTCTTTCATGAATACCGTAAACCTCACACGTACAACTGTAGGTAAGCCTATTGCACAATTCTATGGCCTGAAAACCGACGGTTTATTCCAAAACTGGGATGAAGTACATGCACAAACAGCGCAAAAAAATGTGGCGCCGGGAGACGTACGATATAAAATAGTGGATAAGGAAAATCTCTTCAGCAGCGAGAATTACACTTATTTAGGCAGTCCGTTGCCAAAATTCAGTTATTCGCTCAACGCCAACGCTTCCTATAAAGGCTTTGATTTAAGTGTAATATTGCAAGGTGTCTATGGTAATAAGATATATAATGGCCCATCCACCTATACACGTTCTACACAAAATCTTACTTACAACTATTCACGCGACATGATCAACCGCTGGAGAGGAGAGGGCACGCAGAACGATGCACGCTATCCGCGGTTGGGTGGTTTGGATGCCAATAACTCTATACTGCAGTCGGACCGTTATTTGGAAGACGGCTCTTATCTCAGAATAAAGATGCTGCAGCTTGGTTATACCGTGCCACCGGCACTATCGATGAAGATAGGTATTAAAGCTGCTCGTATCTACATCAATGCACAAAATCTATACACGTTTACTAAGTATACCGGACTTGATCCTGAAATAGGTATGAAGGGTGGCGAAGACCCGTTAGACATTGGAGTAGATCGTGGTTTCTACCCAACACCCCGTTTATACAGCATCGGTTTGAATGTTACATTCTGACTATTGTTGAAATTTCATAATCGACAATTTATTTCAGTATTAATTTAAAACAACACAGTAATGAAAAGACATTTTTTATATATGCTCTCATTCGTGTCGCTCATAGGATTAACCTCTTGCGATCTTGAGGGTTTCTTGGATACCAAAGTGCCGAGTATTGATCAAAATACGTTCTTTTCGGGAGACCAAACTGCATACAATGCACTTGTCGGCGTATATGATCCTGCAGGATGGATGGAATACATCCAATTTCTTGATTGGGCAATCGGTGATGTCGTTTCGGACGATGCTATTAAAGGGGGAGGCGGAGATAGCGACCAAGCACAGATATACGATATGGAACATTTCAGAGCGACTCCTGAAACACCCACACTCGCTACGGCATGGGAGCAAAATTATATAGGAATCAATCGTGCCAATCGCTTGATAGAGGGTGTGAAAGATAATCCGAATATTAGTAAGGAAGCACGTAAACGCTTTATAGCAGAGGCAAGATTCATGCGTGGCTACTACTATTTTTGCTTAATGAAAGTGTTCGGCGAATTTCCTATTATCGACCACATTCTGGCACCTTCGGAATATAAAGGTCCCAGAAATACTATGGCAGAATGCTGGGACTTTATTGAAAACGATTTCAAAGCGGCTATGGACTCGCTGCCACACAAGAAAGATATGCCGGCAACCGAGCTTGGAAGAGCGACATGGGGGGCAGCAGCAGCTTTCCTCACCAAAGCATACATTTTTGAAGAGAAATGGCAACAGGCCGAAGCTTTGGCTAAAGAAATAGTAAATTCGGGCGAATACGATTTAGAAAAGAACTATGGTGACCTGTTCACGATTGCCACCGATAACGGTGTAGAATCGGTGTTCGACATACAATTGAAAGACTTTAATATGAGTCAGTGGGGAAACGAGAACGAAGGAAGCATGCTAGAAATCTATCAACGCAGCCGTGACGACCGTAACGGGGGGTGGGGATTTGACCAGCCAACACAGAACTTATATGATGAATTCGAGACAGGTGATATACGCCGTGAGTGGACAATCATCAAGAATGGAGACATACTTTGGAAAGGAACCGCTGATGAAGAGACAATTTATACCAATTATGATCCGGTACATAATCCTGATGCACCACGCATCGGCTACTGCAAGCGTAAGGGAACTTTACCCAAAAGCCAACGCCCCGATATGACTGATGCAGCCAGCCTCAACGTACGTGTTATCCGATTTGCCGACGTACTTTTATGGCAAGCTGAGGCTGCTGTACATAACAATAGTGATTGGAAAACACCGCTCAACCGTGTACGTGCGCGTGTCGGACTCGGGGAGAGCCCTTATAAATCAGATCCACTAAAGGCGGTTTATCATGAACGCCGTGTGGAATTAGCACTTGAAAGTCATCGTTATTGGGACTTAGTACGCACAGGACGCGGTTCTCTTATTGAAGGATATACTGATAATAAGCGTTATTTCCCTATTCCACAAAAGGAAATCAACCTCAATCCTAATCTGAAACAGAACCCTTATTAATTTGTATCTAACCGATAAAATGTAAATATGTATGAAAAAATATAGTTATATAATCTTGGTCATAGCAGTATGCATAGCAATAGCTTCCTGCGAACCGCAACAAATGGAATCGGGAAAATTGGGTCCTGCCCCCTCTAATCCACAGCTGACAATCAATGTCACCGATCCGTATAATCCCATCTTCACAGCACATGCAGACTATGGATATATTTTTCATTGGGATATGGGTAATGGTCAAACTATTGCCCCCGGCGCTAACAGTGTAACATCCTACTACCCTCTTGCAGGTTCTTATGCCGTTGAAGTAACAATTTACGGCGAAGGTGCACAGGCAGTGTCGAAAGATACTACCTATCAGGTGACGACAACAGACCCTACGATAGCCCAAAAAGATATGTGGAAAGAACTGACCGGAAGTGGAAATGGATGCACATGGGTATATAATACTGATCCGACAACAGGCCACCCCGATTATTGTTATCAAACGACAGGCGACCTTGTAAACTATCCTGATAATTGGATGCCTTCGGCAAGTTGGGGACAATGTGATCGCATTACACCTGACATTAACGGAGAGATGACTTTCGATCTCAATGGAGGTGTGAATTATACCTACCATCATGTAGCCGGAGATGCTGGAATAAAAGGTACTTTTATTTTGGATACCGAGAAGAAAACGCTTACTATTAAAGAACCGTTTATTCTTGATCATAACGTAAGTTGTACTAATCCTGTGGCTACTGCTACAGGAGTATATCAGATTAAAAAACTTACAGAAAATGAACTTGTGTTGTGGCAATTGCAGAAAGCTCCTACCACGGTACCAGGATCAGGTGAAGGATGGGGATGGAGCTTTAAGCGAAAACGATAGAAAAGTTAACATACCTGTTTCTTCTATTCTTATAAAAAGAAAATTTCTCAAGAAAAAATCTTTATCGCTTATGGATAAGATAATATCGTATATTCTAACATATATTGAAAGATAATGGAATTCACATGTGATTGCACCTCTGTTTTTCTCTGATTCTAAATCGAGAGTTTAGCCTAAATAATGAAGCAAAAAGAAAAGAAACTTAACGAATTTTCGTACTTTTGTGCATAAAGAACTAAATACTTATCAGATTAAATATGGAACAACAGAATGCAATCACAGACAACATTATCTTTCAAGAAGAACGATTAGGAAAAATTATTGCACGACTTGATAGAGACGGACGTATTGTAACAAAAGATCTCGCTAAGGAACTTAATGCAACGTCGGTAACATTGCGTAAAGACTTATTGCTTCTGGAGCAGCGGGGACTACTCAAAAGGACACATGGCGGTGCCATTAGAATAAAGCAACTTTATCCTGGATTGGCATTAAACGAGAAAGAAAAGATAAACTTAGAGGAGAAAATTAAAATTGTCCGCAAAGCGGTTACATTTATCTCTGAAGGAGACACAATTATACTCGATTCTGGTTCTACAACGAGCCTTTTAGCTAAAGAGATCAAGCACTTTAAACGGTTGGTAGTAATAACTAATGCTCTGAATATCGCCAATGAATTGAGTAATACCAATATTGAAGTTATCATGGTTGGAGGCAATCTTCTAAAAAAGACGGCAACGTTGGTGGGTCCACTCGCTGATAATACCCTTCGTAAAGTCTCTGCAGATAAATTGTTTATGGGTGTTGATGGTATTGATTTAAAAATCGGGCTTACTACACCTGATATCAATGAAGCAAAGACAAGCCGTGTAATGATGGAAATATCGGGCGAAGTATTCTTATTGGTTGATTCTTCCAAGTTTGGCCGAAGGAGTCTAGGCGTTATCTCGGACGTGAAATATATTGATAGACTCATTACCACAAAACAGCTGACAGATGCAGAATATGAATCTCTATCGTCTGATAAAATCGAAGTATATATGGTATAAAAGAATATACATTGGCACACTCATATGAGTAAGTTTATGCATGTTCTTTCAACATTTATCGAATAATAATTAAAATAGAAATAACAAGGACAAAATAAGAAAGTATGAAAACAAAGAAATCAATTTTTCTACTGAGTATGTTCGTAGCATTCAACATCAGTGTGTTCGGGCAAAGTAATAGTTACCCTACTACGGTAGACGACCAGTTAGTAATCCAAGGTGACAAATGTGGATGGGATGCCGGCACCGTACATACCTTTTCTGTGATAGAGGCGAATAAAGATGGTTACAAATATTGGGGCTACTATGGGCTCGACCACTATGAAAATGATGTTCATCTGCGCAAGGCCGGATTGGTACGTAGTAATAACTTACTTGATTGGGTAAAATACGAAGGTAATCCTATTTTTGCCTCGAATTGTCGTTGGCCTACTGTGGTAATAAATAATGGAAAGTTTTATATGTTTTATGCAGAATATAAAGGCCCAAATAAAGATAGTCGTATTGTAATGGCAGAGAGTGATAACGGTATTGATTTTGATAATAAACATGTTGTAGTACCTTACTCAGACGGACAGCAAAACCAAAATCCGTTTATTTATTTCAATAAGAACGATGGTTTCTTCTATCTTTTCTATTATAACGGAACGGAACAGGCAAAGACGATGGCCGACCGGCGATGGAATATACTTGTGAAAAAATGTAAGAACATTGCTGATATGCCTGCACAGAAGTCTTACACAGTAGTTTCTTCCAGCAAGACGCTGGCTGCACCATCAGTGGCTTATTACAACAACACTTACTATCTACTGGTTGAAGAGTTTAACGATGATACGCACACTAAATGGGTTACAAATGCTTTTTCATCGAAAGAGGTGGATAGAGGATACAAACGTGTAATCAACAATCCTGTACTCTATAAAAACGACGCCTGTGCATTCCAGTATGTGCTAGACAACCATCTTTATGTAACTTATTCACATTGTATTGACTTGTCAAAAGGACAGTGGGTGTTACGGATGATGAAAGTAAAATAAACATATTGATTTGAGAAGTTGTTAAAAGAATATGGGTAGCTTTTAATCTAACAATATCATCCTAAATAAATTATGAATATGAATCAATTTCTTAAAGAAATAATGGAGCAACCTACGGCAATTGGAAATATTGTCGACTTTTATTCGGGTAACGAAGGTATAAATTTGCTTACTAAAATCAAGGATAGCATTGCGCAACAATCAATAAAACAGGTAATTTTCACTGGTATGGGTAGTTCTTTTTTTATTTCTTTTGCTGCTGCAAGTATTTTTAACCAGTTCGGTATCCACTCTATGTATATCAACACAAGCGAATTACTACACTATAATCTCTCACTACTCAATAGACCTACCTTATTAGTATGTTCCTCACAATCGGGGGAAAGCTATGAAATAAAAGAAATACTGGAACATCTTCCTACTACGGTATTTTGCGTAGGTATTGTGAATGAAGAAGAAAGCACATTGGCAAAAAAGGCCGATGTAGCACTACTCTGTAAGGGAGGGAAAGAGGAGATGACTTCCACGAAAACCTACGTTGTAACTTCGCTGGCTGCCTACATATTAGGCTCGTATCTATCTGGTAAATGGAATGATGATGCTATTACACGTTTACAAACCTTGAAACAACATTTCGAGAAGTCTTTGATAGATTATACCAAATGGTTACAGAAAGGATTAGATTTTCTTGGCGACATTACTACATTACAGATTATCGCACGCGGTCCGTCGTATTCAACAGCTAGCCAGAGTGCGTTGATGTTCAAGGAAGCGACACATATCGCAGCAACAGGAATTTTAGGTGGGGAATTTCGACACGGACCGATGGAAATGGTATCTAAAGGTTTCAAGTCTATTTTATTTGCCTCAGAAGGAAAGACGCTTGAACAGAGTTTAAAAATGGCAGAAGACATTGCGAGGTTCGGTGGTAAGGTGTGGCTCATTACCAATGCGAGAACTGCACTCAACAGACAGAGCGAAAATATTCTGCCAGTTTTTGTAGATGAAAAGGATGAGTTCCTCTTTTCTGTCCAGAGCATCATCCCCGTGCAGCTTTTCATTGACCAGTATGCCAAACAGCACGGCTTCGAGGCAGGCAGTTTTTCACGGGGTGCTAAAGTGACAATGACCGAATAACATTGTTATGATATGATGCAGCCTGAAAAGAAATATACCTTCCTGCTGTCTGTCACACTTTTGATGTACGTGACATTCGGTTTGCTCACATCGGTTATCGGAGTGGTGATAGATCGTTTCCAGGCAGAATACAAAGTGTCGCTTGCTGTGGCTGCACTCTTACCCTTTGCTTTCTTTCTTGCTTATGGGCTCACTTCCATTCCGTTCGGGATGCTGATGGATAAGTATGGAGCAAAGTTTGTGCTGCTCACGGGCACGGTATTGATGTCTGCCGGCTCACTCCTGTGCTATTTCAGCAACAATTATATAATCGTAATCATCTCTGTTTTCCTCATAGGAATAGGTGTTACAGCTGTTCAAATCGCAGGAAATCCGTTTATTCGAGTGTTGGATGCGCCGTCAAGATACACCGCCAACCTCACCATGGTTATTGGTGTCGGAGCTTTGGGATATGCTTTGAGTCCGCTTATCGTACCGATGTTGCAAGTCAATGGCTTCTCATGGAAAGCGATATACTTGCTCGTTGCAGTTGTCAACATCGTCATTCTTCTCATCGTGACTTTCTCTCAGTTTCCCGAAGTCAAGGCTGATCAGGAAGAAAAGATTGACCTGTCGAAGGTATGGACGCTGTTCCGCCACCCGATTATCTGCACTTATGGTCTCGGCATCTTCCTTTATGTGGGAGCCGAAGTGGGTGTCTCGTCTTACATCATCACCTTTATGAACGAGATACACCACCTCACCAACGCACAATCTTTCTGGAGCGAAGCGTCCTTTCTCTATATGGTCTTTCCCTCAAAGACGGCATTAGTAGTATCTTTATTCTGGTTGTTGCAGGCTGTGGGACGGCTTGTAGCCTCGTTCCTAATGCGTTTTATCAGCGAAAGGAAAATCTTTATTTTCCATAGTGCCTGTACGATCCTTGCACTTTTGTGTGCTCTCATGGGCAGTGAAACCGTTTCGCTCGTGGCGTTTGCCTTGACAGGCTATTTTACTTGCGTCTCCTTTACCTCTATTTTCAGTGCCGTCATCAACAGCTTCGACAAAGATCATGGCATGATTTCAGGCCTTTTAGGTACGGCAATCGTAGGTGGTGCTTTTATAGGCTGGCTGGTTGGCTTTGTCGGAAACCGGTGGGGAATGTGTGCAGGAATGTCGATTAATGTGCTGGCATTCCTATATGTCTTCTTCCTCTCAACATGTGGAAAAGGCAGATTAGACGTAAACGATAATTAAGGAATAAGCAATATGGAAAAAGATATTATAATAGGTGTAGACCTTGGAGGCACAAAGATTATGACGGGAGCAGTTCGCAAGGACGGTGAGATAATAGGAAAACCTGTGAAAGTGCCAACAGAAGGGTCGCAACCTAAGGAAGTAGTATTTGGAAAAATTGTCAACTCGATTGAGCAGGTGCTGCAAGACAACGGTATTACTACAGAAGAAATAATAGGAATCGGTGTGGGCTCTACCGGTCCATTGGACATTGATAACGGAAAAATTCTCGAATGTCCACAGTTACCCTCAATGCATTTTTTCCCCTTAAGAGATGCACTAAGTCGACAATTCGGCGTATCCGTGCAGATCAATAACGATGCCAACTGCCTCATTCTGGGTGAGGCTGTCTTCGGTGTAGGGCGCGACAAGCAACGTATTGCAGGCTTCACCCTCGGCACGGGCATTGGTTGTGCACTGGTATTTGACGGGAAAATATGGAATGGTGCCACGGGAACGGCGGGCGAAATCTGGTGTTCACCTTATGCCGGAGGTATGATTGAAGACTTTATCTCTGGTCATGGGGTGTCAAATCTCTACCGTTTTATTTCAGGAAAAGAAGCTTCTTCACTCGAAGTATTTAAGCTGGCAGAACAGGGAGACAAAGAGGCACTAGATACTTGGGCACAATTCGGGAGACATCTTGCTGTGCCTTTGGCGTGGACCATTAATCTTATCGACCCCGAGATGGTTATCTTGGGCGGTTCTATCGTCGGCGCTTACCGTTATTTCAGCGAAGCCATGGAGACAGAACTCCGTCAAAATATCTGTCCCGTTCCTGCTAAACGGACACACGTTGTTTTATCAACATTGGCCGATAATGCTGGCTTTGTGGGTGCGGCATGCCTGATGCTGACCTAATAAGGCTTAGATTATCAGCGGTTGAAATCGATAAATATAAAAAACGTTTTTATGACATTGAAAAACGATCTTTTAGATGCTCGTTCGAAAAAGCACTATTTTTGCCAAGGAATATCAGCCATATTACGTAGTAAAGTGACTCATATTACCGCCTAATATCACCCATATTACAGGCTAAGATGGGGCATGTTACAAGTACATAGCTAAGGCTATGAAAATCAGCTTCATACAATGAGCTTCAGTTTGAGCCGAACGAAGTATAAAACATAAAAGTAAATTCAACGAAATACAATACAATGAAGAAAATCATTTCAACAATCTTTGCACTTGTGGCGTTTGTAGTTGTGCCGATACATGCCACAGATGGGAAGCAATTACTTAAAAACTGGGAACTGAAATCTTCTACGCAGGTGTTGCAAACGGGTAATATACTCTCGTTACCCTCCTACAAAGCCGACCGCTGGATCAAGGCTGTTGTGCCAACGAGTGTACTGAGTGCGCTCGTCAAGGCAGGTGTGTATCCCGATCCACACTTTGATTTGAACGACTTGAAGATACCCGATGCGTCGGACGATCTGAACAGACGGCTGGGTTTAAGCAAGTATAGCTATATTAAAGGTGTAGCCAATCCATTCAAACACCCCTACTGGTTTCGCACGAAATTCCGTATTCCGGCAAGCCAGAAGGGTAGGCATACGTGGCTGAACTTCGATGGAATCAACTATCGGGCAGACGTTTGGGTGAATGGAAAGCAGGTGGCCAACCACAAAGAAATGGCCGGAATGTTCCTCAGGTTCAAGTATGATGTTACGAAGTTTGTGTCGGCTGATAAGGAAAACGTGGTCGCAGTGAAGATTTATCAGGTGGATAACGTCGGAACACCTTCTCCGGGTTATCTCTTTGAACCGTTCGGACAAGGACGAGGGCAAGGAGCAGAGATATTTAGAGATGTTACGTTGAAGTTTATGGCAGGATGGGACTGTTCGCCCGTGGTGCGCGATCGCAACATGGGAATGTATCAAAATGTTTATCTTACCTACACGGGTGACGTGAATATTGAACACCCTTATATTGTTACCGACTTACACTTACCTGACACTACCAATGCTTATCTCACTGTCTCTGCCGAATTGCGTAACACAGGAACAGCTACAAGAAAAGGCGTATTGCGTGGTACGGTAAATCTGATGAACGAAATAGATTTCTGTACTTACAAGAAGCAGATGCAGGGGAGTATGCCTACCGTTGTGTTCGAGAAAGAAGTAGAGGTACCTGCAGGACAAACTGTAACGGTTTCGTTCTCTCCTAATGAATATGCGCAATTGCACATCAAGAACCCTTATCTGTGGTGGCCTAATGGCTACGGTATGCAACATCTGCACAGGTTAGATCTGACATTCGAAATAAATAAAAAGGTGTCCGATATACAAAGTACTACTTTCGGTATCCGTAAAATCACCTCAACACTTAAAGAACTCAACGGCGAATACGGGCGTATCTTCTGGGTGAACGGCAAGAGAATCTTTGCCCGTGGAGGTTTCATACAACCCGATATGTTACTCGACATGAATAAAAAGCGGATGTACGACGAGGCTCGGCTCTTGGCTTCGACCGGTGTGAACATGATTGCCAATGAAGATATGCCTTCTCCACCCGAAGAGGTGATGGAAACGTATGACAAGTACGGACTTCTGATGTGGGAAGTGTTCTTCCAATGCTGGACAAGCTATCCGGGCGAAGAGTCGTTTAAGAATCCCATAGATGCGAAGCTGGCACTGCGTAATATGTATGATGTAGTGAAGCGGTATCGCAATCATCCCAGTCTGGCACTATGGTGCATGCAGATAGAGACCATTGTCCGCAAAGAGCTCTACGTTCCTTTGCGGCAGTATATCCACGAGAACGACACTACGCGTCCGTTCATCGCTACGTCGAGTCATGGATGGGACGTAGACAGACTCACGCCATATATGAAGCCCGACTTGCCTACGGGAATGACTGATGAGAATGAACCTGACTACACTTGGTATCCTCATCCCTATTATTATAATAAGGTGCTTGAGGTGAAAGACCAGATGTTCCGCAACGAGATGGGTGTACCTGCTGTCTCTACGCTGGCAAGTATGAAGAAGTATATCTATAACTTGGGAAAGGGAGAGAAAAATGCTTATTATCCACTGGATAAGGTCTGGGCTTATCACGATGCATGGGATTCAATCTGCTGTCCGCCGTCAAGTTATGCCTATAAGCCCTATGATAATGCCATCAGACAGCAGTTCGGTCAACCCTCTACAGCCGAAGAGTATATTCGCTGGGCACAATATATCAATGCTGGTAGCTATCGTGCAATGTATGAAGCAGCCAATCATCGTATGTGGGACATTACAACGGGTGTCATGTTGTGGAAACTCAATGCTACATGGCCACAGGTCTTGTGGCAGATTTACGACTGGTTTCTCAATCCGAATGCGGGTTATTACTACGCAAAAAAGGCGTTGGAACCACTGCATATCCAAATGAATGAACACAATCGCATGGTGACCGTCGTCAATACCATGCATCGTTCACATCAGGAACTCACGGCCGATGTGCGCCTTTATGACTTCAATATGAATATCGCATGGCAGAAACAGCAACCGCTTTCCATCGGGGAAGATCGCTATCAAGAATTATTCACAATTCCTCAGCCCGATGGAATAACGCCAGTTTACTTTGCTCGTCTGCTCTTAAAAGACAAAAATGATAAGATCGTTTCTGAAAACTTCTATTGGCTTTCGGCTGATGGTAAGAATGATTTCCGGGCCATTACGCGCATTCCCAAAGTGAATTTGCAGCTCACAGCAACTTCAACAATAAAAGATGGCGATATCATTATGAAAGTTAAGGCCAAGAATCCTACTAACCGACTTGCTTTCATGCACCGCCTGATGATAACAAAAGGCGAGAATGGAGAAGAAATTTTGCCCACATTCTGGACAGACAACTTTCTCACAATCTTCCCCAATGAGGAGAGAGAAGTTACGGCAATCTTCGCCTGTCAAGATTTAGGTGGTGCATCGCCCGTATTGAAACTAGACATATACCAATAGGAAATGTAATATTATTCTTCTACACTATCAATAACACAATCAATAAGTTTGCAGAAAAAGATGAAGAAATACTTTTCTTTATTACTATTCTTAAGTTGCATCATAAACAGTACTGCACAACAGGTAATTTCATTGCCTGAGGTAGACGCTATTGTATATGGCGATCAAGACGATGTATTTGAACTTTATAAAAGGACGGGTGATAATGAATATGTCAGAATATCTCTTGATTTCTATACAGACGAAATTGAAACAGATCGTTACTCTAATATGGATCTGATTACATCGACAATAGAAACAGAGAAAGAAATTAAAACTCGAAAGGACTTATTGACCGATAATAGAAAGATGCTTAACATAGATGACCTACGCACCGTCTCTATAGAAGATTATACAGGCAAAGCATTTGATATGGAATCGAGCGAGTCATGGCCTCGAAGGGTAAAGAATTCGTCTTTGGTTCTCAAATTCCTAAGTAGCAGTATCGTGTCCATACAGGAACTCTTTTATGGTAGTAAAGATGAACCGAGTGGTTTTGGAAGCTATATGATCTCATCAAAAGATTCTGTAAAGATGTGGCGTGTTGGCGATGCAGAGTACTTTCTTCCTTTTGTTCTCTCATTCCGGAATGGTGCACGGATGTTTCTTTTCACCAGTACCAGTGGGTCTTGGGAGTATATTTTACTACCCGAGAAGCGTAGAGGAGATCAGCTCATTGCACTTACTAGTCCTTATGGTGGTGCGGTGTTGAAAGTGGCAAAGGATAAGTATCAAAGTACGAAAGAAGATGACTTTTATCGTTTTGAAATCCAAAAATTCTACACTACCCGTCCGACCGTACAGCATCAATATGAATTGATAAATGCTTTTGGCGAAAATGTTCTAAAAGCAGCCTATGACACTATTGTTTATCAAGATCGCTTTATTATTGCAAAAAATCCTCGAAAAGTAGATATATATAATCTGTATAAAACAAAACTAACACTTGGAAATGTTATAAATGCTTATCCTTTTCAAACAGGTCTGATAGAAGTTCTCAATGAATTTGGGCCAGGATATTATGATGAATATGGTAATAAAGCATCGGGGAATGTACGTTTTTCCTATGTACTTTGTGGAACAGTCGTTCATTGGTGGTATTCTATAACAAAGAAAGGTAAACGATACGCTATGATAAAGAAAGTTGGTGGGCCTGGGTCGAGTCATGATACGATAGAAGAATTTCTGCTTACAGATCGGCCTACCGGTGATGCCGTCACATTTATCAATGGCGATAAAACGTTTCATTGGGATGAAAATATGAGTTTTGTGGGTGATTGCTACTTGCATCCTGAGTATCTCAAAGTAAGAAAGGCTAATCAATATGGTATTGTAGAATATAAGTATGAACAAGATGATGAGAATGTAAAACCAAAGGTAAAAACCGTTTCTCACGCTTTTTGGAAGGAGAAGATACTTATGTATCCAACTAAATGTATTACCGGAAAAGTAGTTCTTACCATTGATAACGATTCCGTTAACTTCGGAAAAGACGGACTCATTTATTTCTATAAAGGGGGAAAGAGTGGTATATTTCCGCGTCATACGAGTGTTCAATACGACGAGATTCGGAAACAAACAGACACTTTCTATCATATCGTTCGTGAGGGAAAGCGTGGATGGTTAGACATCAAAACAGATGAAGAATACTTCGATTCATTTGACAAATACTACTGATGAAATTACTCTTAGGTGCTTTATCTCATTATCTCCCAATATTTTATAAACAAATTAAGAGGATTAGATTTACCATTATCCAAAAGTATTATTTTATTTTTCCTTTTTCTGAAATTTATATTTACATTTAATAATTAAACTCGTATGAAAAAGTATTGTTTATTTATTGCTTTTCTATTACCGTTGCTTATAAGCGGATGTAGTAAAGACGAATTGCAACCGGCAGCCAAAGATGCCGACTACATTACTGTTGATGCCAAAAAGGCTCTCACAGGAACCTTTGTGGAGTTTTTCGGTAAAAAAGATTGGGCGCCTTATCAATGGAACAGTTTGCTCGAAGGTATGAAAAAGATAGGGATGAACACGGTCATTGTGCAGTATGCTGCATACAATGACAATGTGTGGTTCAATTCCGACAACACCTTTACCAAAGATAAAAGCAAGTATGCGCTTGCTCGTTTGTTGGCAGCTGCGGAGCTGAAGCACATGGATGTGTATATCGGATTATACTTCAATGAGGAATATTGGAAACACCAAACCGACATAGAATGGCTGAAATTGCATGCCGACCGTTGTATCTCCATCGCACAGGAAATCAACGCGCAGTTTGGTAACAGTACGGCTTTCAAAGGCTGGTATATCCCTCATGAGCCTGAACCGTATGCTTACAACACAACAGAAAAGGTGGCATCATTTAAAGATAACTTCGTTAATCGTATTTCCAACAAACTGCATCAGCTTAACGGCAAACCTGTAGCGATTGCAGCTTTCTGGAACAGCGATCTCTCCACACCTGAGCAGTTGCAGCACTTTATGGCAGAACTCAGCAAGTGTAACCTTCAAGTAATCATGCTGCAAGATGGTGTAGGTGTGGAACATGTTAAGCTTGACAAGATTACCAGCTATTACGAAAGTGCAGAAAAAGGACTTTACACAGAGAACACAGCCTACAAAGGAGAGTTCTGGACAGACCTCGAAACGTTCTCAAAATCCGGTTCATCAGCTTCACCAGCTTCACTTGAGCGAATAAAATACCAGCTCTCCGCAGAACTCAGCGTATCGAAAGTAAGCAAGGCTGTATCGTTCAATTACTATAACGACATGTGTCCTACCGGTCCTTTTGGGAAAACAGCAGAAAAATTACGTCAAGGTTATTACAATTACATCAGTACATTTAAATAAAAGTTACTGTATTATATTTACGAGAATTGGTTGATTAGTTTAATAGTAGTAAATGTAGATTACCCGTCAGTGATATTATATCATCGGCGGGTATCTTTTTATTTATATAGAAATGTACGTTGTCAAATAAAAGTGCACACCTGCAATTGTAGTTATTTGCTTTGATATAACCTCATTTTATTTTTATAAATTCTATTATTTAGGATACTATTGGGATACATGACAATTTTTCACGATAATATGTCTATGTTTCAGAAAAATACCGTACCTTTGCACCCGCAAAACAATGCACGGGATGTAGCGCAGTTGGTAGCGCACTACGTTCGGGACGTAGGGGT
>CAUUQE010000028.1:0-19884 GCA_963547065.1 uncultured Prevotella sp.
AAGTGTTTCAAAATCCGCACCTTGTTGGAGTGCTGTATAAATAGAATCTGCTGTTTTATGAGCTGCATCGACAGTAGCGCCACCAACCTGAATCATACGATATTGAATGGAATCCGGTAATTGTTGTTTGGCCACAAGTTTTATCAAATTCAGTGTGTTATCTTGTTTATTTTCAATAGGGCCATAAGTTTGTCCTACCGACATTGAATCAAGGTGATCAGCAATATCCTGAGGAAAAGCCCCCTTAGCAACTGGGATGCCAAGATAACCAATCGCTGATGTACTTTTTCTTACAACATCAGAAGGATCGGCTGTGGCAGCAAGATCTTTTGCATAACCAATAAAATCTTTTTGAATAACTGCACGATCCTGAGAAGATGGCTTAACTTCAACATCCACGTATTTTATATCACGACTTTCAACATATTGTTTGAAACGAGCTTTAATATCATCATATTTTACTTTCAGATCTGCATCTGACATTTGAACTTTATCATCAGGAATACTTGAATACGGGAAAGTGGCAAGTTGGATCCGACTCTCTTCATTTTCCTCCTTAAATGCCATCTTTGCTTCTACAGAATTAGACAACAGGCAATGTGCAAACAAACTTTGATATTTCTGAGAAAGTATCTGCTGACGGAGTGTCTTTTCTATAAATGACCAAAACTTATAAATCGTGCTATATTGTTCTGCAAGCTGCGGATTAGCGGTCTGCCGATTCTCATAATCAGCAAGAAATTTCTTTAAGGCATTTACATCAAAACGACCGGTCTGCTGATTTACAAATGGTGTCTGGAGAAGCATCGGATTTGTACCTTGATTTAAAATATTCTGCAATTCACTATCTGTCACAGTAAGGCCAAGTTTTTCCGCTTCATTTTCAATAATTTTTGTCTGAACATACGTATTCCAAACCACATCTTTTACCTGGTTTAGCTGTTCGTCATTCAAATTCCCCTGTCCTTGCTGTATCTTAATTACTTCAGTATATTCATCGACAAGTTTCTGAAATTCTTGAACATCAATATTTTTACCCAGCACTTGACCGACCTGTTGGCGTTGATCGTTTTGTCGCGATTCACAAGAACGGACGGCCTCTTCTACGATAAATGCAAAAAGTGCAATACCTAATACGGAAATTAAGATCGTACCTTTTCCTCTAATTTTTCCTAATACTGCCATTTTAAATTATTATTGTTATTATTTATTATTATTGATAAAATAAAAAGTACGAAAAAACAATCATTACCGATTACTTAACAATTGTATTCTTGCTTTTCGTCTAATGCGTACAAAAATACGAATTTATTATTAAACCACGGAATTTTTATTATAAAAATTGTCTTTATCCTTAATTATTCACGGTATCAGTCCACTACTTTCAACTTCACAAGCTCGATTTTCGTCATAGTATTTCTTATGATTTTAAATTCAAACTTACCTATCTTAATTACTTCATTCAGTTTCGGAAAACTTTGATATTCGTGAAGAATAAGACCACCAACAGTCATATAATCATCACTTTCCGGCAAATCAAGCATAAACATACCATTTACTTTATCAATTTCCAAACGTGCCGAGAGCAAATAACTACCGTCATCAAGTCTCTTAGCCACATACTTTGTACTATCATGTTCATCTTCTATTTCACCAAATATCTCTTCCACAATATCCTCAAGCGATACAATACCGCTTGTTCCTCCAAACTCATCAACCACTACACCAAGACTTTTTTTCTGTTGAAGCAATATTTTCATCAATTTTTGCGCTGCCATCGTTTCAGGTACAAAGGGCATTGTACATATATTCTCCTGCCAATGTTCAGGATTACGGAACAATTCTGAGCTATGTATATAACCAATAACGTGGTCTATATCTCCATTATAAACAATTAGCTTACTGTTTCCACTCTCTATAAACTTTTGCTTCAATTCAAACATCGTACAGTCATTGACATCTACCGCATTGATTTCTGTACGTGGGATCATGCAATCGCGCACCTTTATATCAGGGAACTCCAACGCATTCTGGAAAATTTTCACCTCATCGTCAATCTCATCGTCACTTCGTGCACTGTCTATGCTGGAATGCACAAGATAATCTAAATCTACTTTAGAAAAGCCTTCATCATCAGTTTCCTTATCCACCTTTAGACCAATTATCCGCAAAATACATTTGGAAAGAAAAGTGGACAAACGGCTTATAGGCCATAAAATGACATAAAACAGGTAAGCTGGCACAGAGAACATACTGAGCAAGCGATTAGGATTGCTTTTAAAAAGTGTTTTCGGCAAGAATTCCCCTGTAAAAAGTACGATAAATGTTGAAAGAATTGTATCTGCAGGCACAGTAAACGCTACTTCCAGACCTTGAAATATTGTATTATCGAATAGGCGTGCAATTAGTATACCATATATTACAAGCACAATATTATTGCCTACAAGCATCGTACTCACGAACCCATTAGGATGATGATAAAAAATGGATATTAGTTTTTGAGAAAGTCCATGCTTTTCTTTATCCATCTCCACGAGCATTCTATTGCTTGAAACGAACGCGATTTCCATTCCGGAAAAGAAGCCCGATAAAATCATCATAACGATGATGCTAATTATAAGAGGTATATCAATATCCAAACTGATAACTAATTTAAAATGAATGGTACATTTCGTTTACTTTCCATTTTTCCGCTGTGGCAATGTCTGTTGACGCAATTTGGCCTTTGTTGTGTCAGGTGCAGAGACCAATGTATCCCCTTCTCCCCCAAAATCATTTTTTTCAAAAGAGCCACGACTATTAGAAACAAAATATTTTGTCATACGTTCATCACTTCTAAAATAGCTCCCATCTAAACTACGTTCAGGAGTAACAAGATGTGAATATACATACGAATAAAGTTCATGACTGCGTTCATCCCAAAACAGTTGTTGACTGGTAAAACGTAGACCATCTTTTGTTAATATGTGCACCCTACTACGTAACTCCCATAATCGATTCTCATTATAATAATACGCTGTATCACATTGTATATAAGACTGCACGTGAAATCTTTCATCGAATTGCTCCAAAAAAAGACCTTTATCAAAAATCCAGCGCTGAGGATGAAGATTTTCATTCACTTCCCATCTCTCAGTAACAATTTTATATTTAATTACTCCCGAATCAGATATAAGTGTATTCACACCATAACTAATCATCACGGCCACAGAATCTCGTTCATGTATTGCCGGTGCAATATGTTCTTTCTGTTCCTCACAAGCAATAAGAAACAAGAAACATGCTAAGAAAGAAAATACCGTATACTTCAAAATTCTGATAATAGAAAGATATTCTTATTCTACCTTCCACTTTGCAAACCAGCGCTCATTGAAAGTAAGTCCAATATTTATTCTAAATGTATTTTCTTTGATTAATCCCATTGCCTCTCGATTTACCCACTGTGCAGAAATATTCAAAATAGAACGATTATTATATCCGTTTACAATCGGAATACCGAAGCCAGCACTTACGCTCCATTCTTTCGGCCCGTCCTGTCCGTTTATTTTCAAATAAGGGGTAGCATATGATGCACCCGCCCGATAGTGGATTCGCTTCAAAAAATTGCGACTATTTTCATTCTGGCAATACTCCCCACCGAAAATTACCTTATGGCGATCTTTAAACAGATCAGTTTGGAGAACGTATTGAGGTTTTTCGTTTACGACGCTATAGACAGGGTATTTGACAGACGACCATTTCTGGAAAGAATAATCTACCCCCAACTTCCATTTGGAATGATGATTCCACGTAAGACCTGCAGAATAAGTAGAGGGGAACGACATTCCCCCATCAATCTTATAAGCAGTTGTATCAGCCACTCCCGTTTGCGTATTTCTTGAAATAACCATGCATTCAGGAGCAGCATTAAGTTTATGTCCTAAATCATAAGTAGCGCCTAAAGTAATAACATCTTTCTTCGATATCCGTGCTGCATACTGTATACCAAAATTCAATTTATAGCTTCTTGTCGAAGAAGTATAATATTTTGAAAGTGTATTTATATTAGCATCATTATAACTATTAATTACAGAACGGTTCATGTTTCCCCATAAATAAGAAATGTTAGCACCTACTGAAAAGCCCTTAAAAAGTTCCCAACCAACGCCTAAATAAATCTGATGAAGACCGCCGTCGCCCATGTAAGTATTGGTATAAGTAGTCGATGATGTTGCCGCACTCCCTCCCACATACTGTGTATTGGCATAATTATAGCCAATATTAGTAAAAGGCAGGATCCCAAAACTAATGCCGACATGGCGTGCCGCACGAAACCCAGCCACCACATACTCAAAGTCTGCATTGTTTGCATTTAGTTTCTTGCCGTTTTCATCGAAGTTTGTTATCTGCAATGAAAGACCTGTATCGAAAATAAAACTGAGAGAATCAATCGATGAATATGACGCCGGATTAAGGTAATTTATCTGATTATGCTCACGGAAGCCTAGTCCTAAGCCATTCATTCCACGGCTAAAACCTCCCGATTGTTCGGAAAGCTCCCCTAACCCATACGCACTGTAAGGCGAATTGGTACCACTCTGAGCAAGTGCTGTCGCAGATATCACAGACATGAATGCAGCACATAGTATTTTCTTCATTTTTCTCTATAAATCTTATTTTGGATGCAAAAATATCGAAAAAAATTGGAATAATAGCACAATAACTGCAAAATATAAGCTATTTTTGCATCGTGAAACGTTTTAGTTATATTTTAAGATACGCATGGAGTGTTATTTTTATGTTGTTAACAACAGCCCATGTAAACGCACAAACTGACAGTATATTACTGCGAAGTATGGATTCTGTAGAAATCGGATTGCTTACTTGCGGACCAGGAGAAGAAGTATATACCCTATACGGACATACAGCAATAAGGTATCATGATAAGGGGAGAAATCAAGATCTAGCCATTAATTACGGTATGTTCTCGTTTAAACAAAAATTCTTTATACTGCGTTTCGTCTTCGGACTTACCGACTACGAGATGGGAATCGTACCTTTTCAATCCTTTGTAAATGAATATCATGCCGCAGGGCGATGGATAATTGAACAGATACTGAACCTTACACGTGAAGAAAAGTGGGCTATTACACAGGCTATCGATGAGAACTATCGTCCTGAGAATAGGGTTTACAGATACAATTATTTCTACGATAACTGCACTACTCGCGCAAGAAATATGATTACAGATCATATTCAAGGTAATGTGGTCTATGCTGTCAACACACAAACGCCAGTAACCTATCGCAGCATGATCCACCAATGGACAGCCTCGCACCCATGGGCAAGTTTCGGAAATGATCTACTTCTCGGTGTTAAGGCAGATACCCAAACAGACTACAACGCCCGTCAATTCCTACCTGACAGCCTTATGCAAGATTTTGCCAATGCCATTGTGATCGATACACACGGGCATCGCAGGGCTTTGGTAGACTCTACATTCCACATTCTCTACGAACCTGATCACGATGGAATTGCCCACTCTTCGCTACCCATGCCAATAACATGTGCACTGATTTTCCTACTGATCGTATTGATAGTTTGCGCCATCGAACGGGGTACCAAACGTGTATGGTGGCCTTTCGATGTCTTGTTAATGACATTAGACGGCCTTGCAGGACTCATACTTTTCCTGATGATCTTCTCTAAACACCCTACTGTGAGTCTAAATTTCCAAATTTTGGCACTCTGTCCGTTATCAATATTTTTCGCATACCCCACAATTAAAAAACTTAGAAGTAAGCAAATCAATCCCTATCTGATATTCCGGAGTGTATTACTTTTGTTGTTTTTCGTGTTAGGTTATTGGCAGAACTATGCAGAAGGCATATATATTGTGGCATTATCTTTGCTTATACGTATTGCATGGCTTCATTACAACTGCAAGAAAATCAATAAAACAACGAAATGAACAAATATATTTCTGCGCTTATTTTGTCGACATTAGCAAGTTCAGAAGCTTCTGCACAAACGTTACAAGTCGCTCCACGCCTTGTTGTCAACATTACCATTGACCAACTGCGTACTGATTATATAGAGCATTTCGCTCCTTTATACTCACAAGACGGCTTTAAAAAGTTATTACGACAAGGAACTGTTTACGAAGCCGCAAGCTATTCGTTTGCCCCCGTAGACCGCTCATCAGCCATAGCTGCCATAGCTACTGGCACAACTCCCTACTATAACAACATCATCGGTACACAATGGCTTGATCGCAATACACTACGGCCACTATTCTGCGTGGATGATACCAGCTATAAAATATCTCCGCAAAATATGTCTACATCGACTATTGCCGACGAGCTCAAAATATCAACCAACGGTACGGCTATCATATATGGTATTGCCGCCGACTGCGATGCAGCCGTATTATCAGTAGGTCATGCCGCCAACGGAGCTTTTTGGATTGATGAAAAAAGTGGAGATTGGATGACATCCGCATACTATCCGCAGGATGCACTAAGATGGTTGAATTCTTATCGTAACGTCAGTGCGAAACCACCTAAAGCTAAGACGCGCATTAATGATGCCATTAGTGATATGGCTGTCAGTTGTATTACAACCAATGCCATGGGGCTTGATGAAAATACAGACTATCTCTCTATCACACTTTCAGCCAAAGTAACTGACAATTCGGCACAATGGCGTGTCAGTATGGAGAACATATATCGGGGACTTGATCATACTCTTGCTTCACTAATCAGTCGTATCGAACAAAATATCGGCAGAGAACATGTACTTTTTATACTCACAAGTACGGGCTATACCGACGAACCAAAAGTCGACCTTGCTGAATATCGCATTCCTACGGGAACATTCTACATCAACCGTACGGCTAGCTTACTCAATATGTATTTGGGTGCTATCTACGGCCAAGGGCGCTATGTAGAGACATGTTTCCATAACCAAATATATTTGAACCGTAAATTGATTGAAGATAAACGTCTTTCGTTTACTGATATCATTACGCGCTCAAAAGAATTTCTTATACAGATATCCGGTATCAGAGCCGTACAAGAAAGTTCCTACCCTCCATCCATTAGCGGCGACCTCATCATAGAAGTGTCGCCCGGATGGCAACTTTTAAATGAAGACAACCACGAATCATATACTTCGCGCTCCGCTTTCGTACCTTTTCCAATCATATTTTACGGAAGCGGGATAAAGTCTCAGCATATTAATACGCCAGTTACGGTAGACCGTATTGCGCCTACCATAGCTAAAAGCATACAGATACGTGCTCCTAATGCTTGTAAAACTGCACCGTTGCAATAAAAGTATAATAGACACAGATAGGCCATCTATGTAAGATAGATTGTATATTTATCCTACATAGATGGCGTACCTATAGTTTTCAAACAACGTATCTATTATCCGTAAACCATATGATATATGGTTATACTTCTTCCTCATTTCAATATCAAATAATTAGCTTTATAATAGCAAATTACCGATTATTATTCGTAATTTTGCACAGCAAGCAAATATAGAAAAATAAATAACATAAATAAAAATGAATTTCAATAAATTATTAAGAGCTCTTTTCGGAGATAAATCTGTACGCGATATGAGGCTTATCCAACCCCTCGTGGAAAGTATAAAAGCAGCCTATCCAAAAATAAAAGCACTTAGCAATGATGAACTACGTGCAAAGACCAAAGAAATACAAAAGTATGTGCAAGATGCAGCCAAGGAACAAAAAGAGCAGATTGCAAAACTGAAAGAGAATATAGAAAATACGCCGATCGATGAACGTGAAGGTATCTTCAACCAAATAGACAAACTCGAGAAAGAAGCACTCGATATATACGAGAAAGCTCTTAACGATGTTATGCCCGTAGCATTCAGCATTGTGAAAGATACGGCCCGAAGATTTGCCGAAAACGAAGAAACTGTCGTTACCGCAACCGACTTTGATCGCGAACTGGCTGCCGATCCGAAGAAAGATTTTATTACCATCGACGGCGACAAAGCTATCTATCATAACCATTGGACGGCCGGAGGAAACGACCTGAAATGGGAAATGATACACTACGATGTGCAGCTCTTCGGCGGTATTGCACTGCATCAAGGCAAGATAGCCGAGATGGCTACCGGTGAAGGAAAAACGCTTGTAGCCACCCTTCCGGTATTCCTAAATGCATTAACTGGCAACGGTGTGCACGTTGTAACGGTGAACGATTATCTTGCTAAGCGCGACTCAGAATGGATGGGGCCGCTATATGAGTTCAACGGACTCTCGGTAGACTGCATCGACAAGCATCGCCCAAATTCACCAGAACGCCGTAAAGCATACCTTGCCGATATCACTTTCGGCACCAATAATGAATTCGGATTCGATTATTTGCGCGATAATATGGCTATTTCTCCTGCCGATCTCGTGCAACGTTCGCATAATTATGCTATTGTAGACGAGGTAGACTCTGTGCTGGTAGACGATGCACGTACACCGCTTATCATCTCTGGACCAGTGCCGAAAGGCGACGATCAGATGTTCGAAGAATACCAACCATTGGTAGAACGGTTGGTAGATGTGCAGCGTAAACTGGCCACTCAATATCTTGCTGAGGCCAAACAAAAAATTACAGAAGGGCAACAAAATAAAGACCAAAAGCTAACAGATGAAGGTTTCCTTGCACTTTTCCGTTCGTATAAATGTTTGCCTAAAAACAAGCCACTTATCAAATATCTCTCCGAAGAAGGTATCAAAGCGGGCATGCTCAAAACAGAAGAGTATTACATGCAGAACAACAACCGCGAAATGCCCAAGGCTATAGAGCCACTTTATTTCGTAGTTGACGAGAAACTTAATTCTGCCGATCTCACCGATAAGGGGACTGAATGGCTGGCAAATCAAGTAAACGACCGCGATTTGTTCGTACTTCCAGATATAGCATCCGAACTTTCTAATCTCGAAACACAGGCCGATATCAGTGATCAGGAACGTCTTGATAAGAAAGATGAGCTATTGGCTCACTATGGCGTACAGAGTGAACGTGTGCACACTTTGCAGCAACTGCTCAAAGCATACACTATGTTCAATAAAGACGATGAGTATGTTGTGATCGATGGAGAGGTGAAAATCGTCGACGAACAAACAGGACGTATCATGGAAGGACGCCGCTGGAGCGACGGCTTGCATCAGGCTATTGAGGCGAAAGAACATGTAAAGGTAGAAGCTGCCACGCAGACATTCGCCACCATTACCTTGCAGAATTACTTCAGAATGTACCATAAGCTCGCCGGTATGACAGGTACTGCAAGCACCGAGGCAGGCGAATTTTGGGACATATACAAGTTGGACGTCGTGGAAATACCGACAAATCGCCCTGTTATACGTAAGGATATGGACGACAGAGTGTACAAAACAGCTCGTGAAAAGTATAATGCCGTGATCGAAGAAATTATGGATATGCGCTTTAACGGACGTCCTTGTCTGGTCGGCACAACATCAGTAGAAATCTCGGAATTACTGAGCAAGATGCTTCAAATGCGTAGAATTCCGCATCAAGTGTTGAACGCAAAGCTTCATCAAAAAGAGGCGGATATCGTTGCAGAAGCCGGTCGCTCCAATATGGGAGCTGCATGGGTAGCCACAGACGGTAGAGGATTCATCGACAAAAATACAGCAGCAGAGCATCAGGCAGAACTCCTTATTGAGGAAAAAAAAGTAGACAAGCGCGATGTGGATGCAGCATTGAGACAAGCAGAACAACTTGTAAAACAAGAAGAACGCCTACTTGGTGCTGTTACCATAGCTACCAATATGGCCGGTCGTGGTACCGATATCAAACTTACACCTGAAGTGAAAGCCGCCGGAGGACTGGCAATAATCGGCACAGAACGCCATGAAAGCCGTCGTGTAGACCGGCAGTTACGTGGTCGTGCAGGGCGACAAGGTGATCCGGGAAGTTCTGTTTTTTACGTCTCTTTAGAAGATAAGCTTATGCGCCTGTTCGCATCAGAGCGTATAGCCAGCATAATGGATCGACTCGGATTCAAGAATGGAGAACGTATCGAAAGCCCTATGATCTCGAAAAGCATAGAACGTGCCCAGAAAAAAGTAGAGGAAAACAACTTCGGCATCCGTAAACATCTGCTCGAATATGATGATGTCATGAACAAACAACGAACCGTCATCTACGAAAAGCGTCGCCATGCACTCATGGGAGAACGTATCGGCATGGATATCACAAATGTGATATGGGACCGTATTATCAATATTATCGAGACAAATGATTACGAAGGTGCCAAGGAACAGTTTCTAAAAATTCTCGCAATGGAAATACCATTTACCGAAGAAGAGTTTACCAATAATAAGAAGAGCGATTTGGAAGAACGTGCTTTCCAAGATGCCATGGCGGCATTCAAACGTAAAACTGAACGTATTCAGAGCGTGGCATGGCCGGTTATCAAGCAAGTAGAAGAAAACCAAGGCCAAATGTATGAACGTATCATGGTACCGATTACAGATGGCAAACAAGTATACAATATTCCGTGCAATCTAAGGCAAGCATACGATTCGGAGGCTAAAGATGTGGTGAAACAGTTTGAAAAAGTTATCCTTCTCCATATAATCGACGATGATTGGAAAGAAAACTTACGCCAATTGGATGAGCTTCGGCATAGCGTACAGAATGCCTCTTACGAACAAAAGGATCCGCTATTGATCTTTAAACTCGAAAGTGCAAAACTTTGGGATAACATGATCAATGATATGAACAACCGCACAGCAAGTATCTTAATGCGCGGACAAATTCCAGAAATGCAGCAAGACGAAATTCATGAGGCAGCTCCCGAAGAACGTAGTCAGCGTTATATGGAACAAAAACAAGACTTCAATGATCCCAATCAGATAGCTGCTGCCCATCAGGATACACGCGAGACTGCACGGCAACCGCAGACTCCTATCATCAAAGAAAAGATGCCTCGACCTAATGACCCATGTCCTTGTGGTTCTGGAAAGAAGTTCAAGAATTGCCATGGCAGAAATATCAGATAGGTATATGCAAATCAGATTAAAACAATTAATGAAGAAATTCGGGGATAAGACAGCTGTCGATATCCCCGAATTTTCCATCAAACAAGGCGATATACTCGGCCTCGTTGGAAATAATGGTGCAGGGAAGACAACACTTTTTCGTCTACTCCTCGACCTCGTGAAAGCTGATAATGGCCAGATATTGATATCAGATAAAGAAATCGGAAATGGAGAAGACGCAGCCATTGAGCCATCTAAAACAGAGATATGGAAACAGTTCACTGGTGCTTACATCGATGAAAGTTTTCTGATCGACTTCCTTACGGCCGAAGAGTACTTTGAATTTATCGACAATGTCAATAAACAAGACACTCTTTCCCTCGAAAAACGTCTTGAAGTCTTTGAGACATTTATGGGCGGTGAAATTCTCGGACAGAAGAAACTAATACGTGACTTCTCGGCTGGAAATAAACAGAAAATCGGGATAATTGCAGCTTTATTCACACATCCGAAACTGGTCATACTCGATGAACCTTTCAATTTCCTCGATCCCTCAAGCCAGAACATTTTGAAAAGACTTTTGCGCGAATATAACCAAAAGACAGAGGCCACTATTCTTCTTAGTAGTCATAATCTACAACACACGGTAGAAGTCAGCACACGGATTGCATTAATGGAGCATGGTTGTTTTATCAAGGATCTTCCAAACAACAACCAATGTGCAGAAAATGAATTAGAAGATTATTTCAATGTTTAATGTTATTACATACAATCTTCCGCCCATAACACCCCACTCCATAGAGACAACAAAATAACACATAAATAAGTATCACTTGGTAAAAATTGATACTTATATTATTTATATGTGATCCGGGAAGTGAAGCTATTGCTGTTATACCATTGTTCAACAAATTGACTAAAACTGACAGAAAATTACCGATCACGCTTTGGACAGCAGGCAACGGTGCAAAAATAATCAATACGAATGCACTGTAAAGTATCAATGTAGCTAATGGGATTGCAAAAAGATTGGTAAGAAAGAAATAACAAGAGAAATTCCCAAAATAATACATCACTAATGCGGCTGTACCCAGCTGTGCAGAGATGGATACAGCAATCATACTCCACAACCATTTAAGTAGGTATGAGGCAAATAAATACTTTTCACTCACAAGATGGAAGATGGGTGAATAGCATACGAGTATTCCCAATACAGCCATGAACGACAATTGAAATCCTACATCCCAAAGGACCAAAGGATTAGCTATTAGTATAACGATGGCTGCTAAAGCCAAGACGTTGAGCGACATTCTTTTACGGTTAAGCAATGCAACAAAAGCATATATAGTGAGCATAATGGCTGAACGGAATACACTCGGTGTCATACCGACTATAACAACATACGTCCATACAGCCAACAGAATAAATATTTGAATAAGCAAATGTCGTCTGAAACCCAAACAAAAAAATGTAAATATGAAGTAGATGATACCAAGATGGAGACCTGAAAGAGCTAACAAATGCGATGCTCCCGCAACCGAAAAATCAGTCTTCATACTTTTTGAAAGCATTGTTTTATCACCCAATGTCATGGCTGCCACAATAGCATAATTTTGTTGGTCAAGTCCGGCAGAACCATACTGCGACAAAAGTTTTTCACGTAATTTCTGCGACTTTAACCGTAGTCTTTCCAATCGAGATACCTCAAGCAAGGGAACTTTGGCCTTATGCCAATCAGTATAGTAAATAAATGTCTGTGCCTCAAACCCACGTATACGAAGCCATCGAGTGTAATCGGAATGTGATTTGAGATAATAATTTTTTGGTTTTTCCAGTACGGAGCGGACTACAATCCCATCCCCTAATCGTAAACGGAGATATCGTCTGCTTACGGTATCCCGCAAAATGGCAGCCTTAATCTTTTTGTTCACCATAGCTCCCGATGCAATGAGCAAATCACACTTCAACACCTTTCCACTTACAATCGGTCGACTTACAACAACCGCTTTATAAATATAATCTCCATAAATTATTTTCCGGCTTTCAGCACTACGGATAGAAAACCTCCACACACCGAACAACAGTATGGTTAAAAGTATCACTACACTTTGTAGTATCGGCCTTTGGTTGACTACAAAAGCCATCAAGAGGGAGATAAACATTGCCATCAACCACACATATGGCGACAATATATTTCCTAAAACACTACCAAGCAATATTCCTGCACCAAGTGCCAATACCACGCGAAGCAGTGGATAAAGTTGAATGCTACCGTTGACTTTCATTCATAATCGTCAATCACACCATTTATAAATTTCATCATTGACTTAGCTGCCTTAAATACCATTACCATCTCTTTCAACCATCTATCGCCATTGAAAAAATTATCTCCCATCACTCGCCAGCAGGCATAGTCTTTCATTTTTAAATATTTGATAAACTTATAATCACGTGGAAAACCTTTTGGAGCCGTCTTCAAGTGCGACAGTCCGAAACCTTTTGGTGTCAATTCCTCATCAGTCCATTCACCTACGTTGGGTAAGCCAAAATACCTGATAAACCTTTTATTTTCCACACAATTACGCCATTTCCTCGTATTCACCATTATCTCATTGCGGCAAGAAGTCAATATATTCGTAGGAAGCCAATAAGTACCAGCAGAAAGTAGGCAACGCCCCGGCTCAAGGTGCAAATAATATCCAGCGTGCAGAGATTTCTTACCATGTGCACAGATATAAGCCCCAAAATGTTTTTTATAAGGCGACTTATCTTGCGTGAAACGTGTATCGCGGTTAAACCGAAAACATGCGTCTTTCGCCGTTATATGTAAGACACTCGGATCGAACTCTGAAATCGCTGCAATAGCCTTTGTAACGCCCTTTTCATAATCTTCTTTGCAAACAAGATATTCATCCTTATGTGCATGAAACCACTCACGGTTATTGTTGGCCGACACTTCTTTTAGGAAATTGATTATTCTTTTTGCATCCATAGTTTAACTTATTCTAATTTTGAATTCTTCAATAACTTCGGACAAAAACTATCGAACGGGCATTCCGAACACTTGGGTATCCGACTCAAACATACATAACGTCCGTGTAACAACAGCCAATGGTGTGCATCTGGCACATCTTTCTTCGGGATATTTCGCAACAATTCCTGTTCCACTTTATATGGTGTGTTAGCAGTTCTGGACACCAATCCCAGCCGATGGCTGACACGATACACGTGTGTATCCACCGCCATAGTAGCCTTACCAAACCAAACGGCTTGTAATACATTAGCTGTCTTACGCCCCACTCCAGGTAGTTTGGTTAGCTCATCTATCGTCTTTGGCACCACGCCTCTGAAATCCGTTACAAGCATCTGCGCCATCTGCACGAGATGTTTTGACTTTACATTAGGATAGCTTACCGTCTTAACATATTCCAGCACATCTTCCGGCTCAGCTTTAGCCATTTCTTCTGCTGTAGGATAGCGCTTATACAGTGCTGGAGTAATCTGATTGATACGCTTATCCGTACACTGTGCACTGAGCAATGTCGATACAAGTAACTGAAAAGCACTCCCGAAATGCAACTCTGTAGATACATTCGGCATCTTTTCACGGAAGTAATTCAGTATATAATCGTATCGCTCTTTCCTATTCATAACTCATGCAAAGTTACTGCAAGTTGGATGAAATACAAAATAAATTGTCTGATTTTAATAAATTAGTCAAGAGTAGAAAGTCTTTTCCTTCATGACGGAGTATGAATACCGTGACATGACAAAAATATCCTCACCTCTTAAAATCGGTAATATCTCTCATACACACCGAGCAAACATAGAAAATTGCATTGTCAAAAAGTTTAATTAACGTATAAAATATAAAAAAATAGAATGAAAACATTTTGCGAGCGAAAGAGAGAAAAAGTCAAGATATATTTTTAGTCTTTTACCACTTTACTTCTTTCGTAACCCTCTACAATTTTCCTTGCAAAAGCTTTCGGATAGCCTTGACGGATAACTCGTACACCGATACCAGTAGACGTACGACGAAATACTCCGTTGTCATCAGGATGATCAACCATATCATTATATTTTACAATTAGGTAAGTAGCAAGTTTTTTCCAACAAATGAGCATCTGCTGCGCCTGCATATTACTGTAGTCGTTCAAGAACTTGAGGGCTGCCGATTTATCCGTTTTATACAATGCTATAGCTTTTTCCTCTACTTCCTGCTGACGACTGAAATAACTCACCTCCAAACTATCCCTCAATATTTTAAGTGACGGAAACAGCTGGACATATCGTGGATACACCATATTGCTCACCCAATTACATACCCAGAAAGCGTTCTTATCGGAGAATGTTACTGCATCGGCACCAATAGTGTTATAACATTCTGGCTGTACCGTATTTCCACAATATATTGGGGTATAGGCTATCATATTTCCATCATCATTACCAAACCATAACACACCACCGATCTCGCGTGGCAACCAACCGCGCATCTGCGCCACGTAAGAGAATGCTGTCTGCTGCGTGCTGGTAGGACGTTCGTTGAAATATTTTTTTCCATCTACATCGAAAATTAAAGGTGTAGGTCGATACGGCATTTGCCATATGCCTCCACCAATATCCGTACTGTCGATAGCAAGAGGTGTTCCTTCATAATGATCACGCATACAGGCCTCAATGTCCTGCACACTAATCTTACGATTAGGAGTAATCCAAAGTGGCATATCTTCGGCATTTTCATCTTCACCCAATGCCCAAGGAAGATACCTTGCCATGTCTTTGAAGTGATTGAAGAAACTCCATACCCTCGCATCGCAAAAACGACGCCCCGAAAAATCGGGCTTCGCATAGATTTTTTTCCAAGAAAAGTCTGCATTCTTCCCTTTATACCATCCTTTCTTACGAGCATAATCGACGACGTCTTTACTATACATTACATTATCCTTATCTTTCATATTGAATTTGCCAATACGACTTTGATTGGCATGTGCACAGATAGCATCATCGGGAATACGTATCGCCACCCACACTACACCTTTAGAACCAGCTCCCTTACCCATCATCTCCATGATCCATGCTTCATTAGGATCACAAATAGTAAAAGTCTCGCCCTCGCTATTGTAACCGTAACGTTCGGCTAGTGAAGTCATCACATGTATTGCCTCACGAGCTGTCTTGGAACGTTGTAAGCCGAGATAAATTAAAGAACCATAGTCTATAATGCCCGTGGAATCGACCATTTCCTCACGTCCACCATATGTAGTTTCACCAATCGTTAGTTGATACTCATTAATATTACCGATAACATTATAAGTCTCAACAGATTCAGGAATCATTCCATGATACACTTTCGTATCCCAATCATAGATTTTCCGCATCGTGCCAACAGGATACTTCGCCGCAGGATAATGACAAAGTCCCAAAAACATGCCATAATTATCTGCATTATAAGTACAAATAACAGAACCATCAACGGATGCTTTCTTACCAACAATAAAATTGGTACAAGCCGATATCCTTATTATTTCGAAAACAACCATCAGAAGTAGTAGACATATTCTTTTATTCATATCATTAATATTTAATTTGACTTGTAAACATACGAACATTACCACGATTATCTTTCAGAACAAATCTGAATTGGTGTAACTCCCCCGTCTGTCTGACTGGTGTTTCCCTTAAATTACATCTTACCCATGGACTTCTGGGAACCTCTTTGAATAAAACGAACTTATCATCGATATATCCTTTATAACTTTCTATTCCACTTTGCTTATCATTAATCCCCAATGTGATCATACACCTTGAACTCCATACACTTTGATTGATAGGAGTAATCACTGGAGGTACATCATCGTAAGCTATTTCATACACAGCTCCCAACTCACGAATCTTGCCATGAACCCATCCATTTTCATAGTGGCCACCCGCAAATCGATCGTGCAACGAATGAGAAACAATATAGAGTTTTGAATGATCGTCTACATTTTTTTTCAATTTGATAGAAAGGTTGGAATAATGAAATAGAGGAAACGAAGAGCGTGTAAACGAGTACTGATCAGAATACGTCCCATGCTTAATGGTTGGTGAAAGTTCCATATTCTTTGCTATAAAACCCGCACCGAATGACAATTGCATTCCCGGAAGCTGATAACAATTGGGAATATTCCACTTTAAAGTTCTTAAAGGATGTGATGATAATGATATAGATTGTTTGTCTAAAGACGTACGCTTTGCAGCCACGGTAAAACTGTATCTTCTTTCATTGCCCTTAAAATCTGTCAGAACATAAGTTAATAAATAATCTTTTTCTTGATTAAAGTCAACCACCCCTCCATTCTTGTTTGTCATAAACACGGGTAATGAGACACCCTGCATTACATAAGAACGCATGTACCATACATGATATTTAAGAAAATGTTCATAATCTCCCCAACTGTTTACCATCATATTTAAATCGACAGGGATACGCTTTATATCACTTTTGAATACCAATACACCATCGACATAGAGTTCCGTCTTTTTGACTCCATATCGATTATAGGTTATTTCCATATAATCGTTCGCCCAAAGCCCGAAGCCAACTTTACCCCAAGCTGTAAACTTTCGACTCAAAGAATACGATGTAAACGGGAATGACTGTTTTGCCGTCCCACCACAAAACTGCCCCTCGCCCAAAATCGGATAGGCCATAAAACCATGAGCCATTGGAGGTAACTCATCTTTTACATACTTGCCAATAAAATCCAAAGGATCCATCATATCCCAAGAATACGTATGGTGTATTTCAAGATGCAAGTGCGGTGCTTGGGATGCACCACTATTACCACTAACAGCGATTAATTGTCCTCGTGATACAGGCATCGCCGTAGGAGGGAAAACCATTGTTCCGTTGGCAGATTGATGTGCATACTGCCACTGTTTTACATTTGCCTCAACCTGTGGAGCAAATCTTTTTAGATGTGCATAAACACTCGTATATCCTTCCGGATGACGAATATAAACAGCATTGCCATATCCCCCTATACCAACTGTAACACAAGCTATATATCCATCTCCGATAGAAAAAATCGGCTTTCCTTCTACTCCACCAGTTTTTATATCTACGCCACCATGAAAATGATTAGGTCGAGGTTCTCCGAAATTTCCTGCCAAAGAGATTTCATAATGTATCGGAGATTGATATATAATGACTGATAATAATAAATTAACAAGTAGGTTCAATGCAATTAAACTAAATGAATAACATGAATATCAGCATGCTTTAAACGACATATCCAGCCCCTTTACCGAATGTGTCAAGGCACCTACTGAAATAAAATCTACACCCTGTTCCGCATAATCTCTGATTGTATCATAGGTAATACCTCCCGAAGATTCTATTTCATAGCGTCCGGAAATCTTATCAACCGCTTTTCCTGTATCCGCAACAGAGAAATTATCAAGCATTATACGGTGTACACCTCCACATTCGAGTACCTGCTCTAATTCTTCAAAATTACGTACTTCGATCTCTATTTTAAGATTTAAATTCTTTTCTTTCAAATATCTATGACAATGATCAATAGCATTAGCAATCCCTCCGGCAAAGTCCACATGATTATCTTTCAATAATACCATATCGAAAAGTCCGATACGATGGTTCATTCCCCCACCAATACGTACTGCTTGCTTTTCAAGTATTCGCATCCCCGGAGTAGTTTTCCGAGTATCCAAAATATGCGTTTTTGTTCCTTTCAGTTTTTCTACATAATGGTTTGTCATTGTTGCAACACCGCTCATACGCTGCATTACATTCAGCATGAGACGTTCGGTTTGCAATAAAGAACGTATCTTTCCGCTCACCTCCATAACAATATCTCCCACTTTTACTTTACTCCCGTCATTGATAAAAACTTGCACTTGCAGAGTCGGATCAAAATGATAGAAGATGTTTTTGGCGACTTCTACACCGGCCAAAACACCTCTTTCCTTAATTACCAAATGTGCCTTACCGAAAGCTTCTTCAGGAATACAGCATAATGTTGTATGATCACCGTCTCCAATATCTTCGGCAAAAGCCAAATCTATTAATCTATTTTCCAATTCATTTACCGATACCATAAAAATTATCTCCTAACATTTACCCGCTTTTCTAACGGCAGAACATAACCACCATCTGTTACCATTTGTGGTGTTTCCAATTCATGTGTAGTGGATGATCGTCGCATATTCAATGAATCCGATTTACGTATGCTATCTGTATTTGCTTTTACACTCTTATCTTTTTGTTCATGTATCCTTATCAAACGAATATTATAGATAAGCATCATACGCAACGCTGTTAATGCGTTCGTCTGATTATTCACCCCATTATTTAACAAAAAGAATCCTTTTACTTCCTTTATCCCTAAATGACCATCATCACCTACTTGCATAGAATAGTGATTGGAGGAAGACATGTGGACAATCTGATTGGCAACACTATCATTCGAAAAGACAATTACCAACACAGCAACTCCGTCCCTCATTCCCTCTTGAAATATAAATTGTGTATCAAAATTTAGCATCAATCTATCTCCTTTATGATATGCAGTATCAGCCTTTATGGAATAAGACCTCAAATTAAATGAACTATATTGAGATAGTACTGCCGTTTTTGCCTCAATCCAAACGTCTGCAGTATCACCTTTAGAACCTATCACACCATATTTATCCAAATCACCAGCAGTAGCCCCTAACGAAATGGCCTCAGCATTGATACGCTCTGCTAAATGCTCATATATTTTATGCAATTCTTCCGTATGTCGGACATAATATACCATGGAAGAGTCAAAATCAGCATTACTTACATTATATTTTTTAAGTATTGCTGTTTTATA
>CAUUQE010000029.1:0-19769 GCA_963547065.1 uncultured Prevotella sp.
CAAGAGTAGGTTTAGTGGATAAAATCTTTACCCGTGTGGGTGCCAGCGATAACATTTCGTTGGGCGAATCTACATTTATGGTGGAGATGACCGAGGCGGCCAGCATCCTTAACAACGTGTCGCCACGCTCGTTGGTGCTGTTTGATGAGTTGGGACGCGGCACATCTACCTACGATGGAATTTCAATTGCTTGGGCTATAGTAGAGTACTTGCACGAACAACACAAGGCTCGAGCGCGAACACTCTTTGCAACTCATTACCATGAGCTGAACGAAATGGAGAAGAATTTCGCCAGAATAAAGAATTATAACGTATCTGTAAAGGAGATAGACGGTAAGGTTATCTTCCTTAGAAAGCTTGAGAAAGGCGGTAGTGAGCACTCTTTCGGTATTCATGTGGCCGATATAGCGGGTATGCCAAAAAGCATTGTGAGGCGTGCCAATGTGGTATTGAAAGAATTGGAAGCCGATAACAGTCAGGTAGGTGTGGTGGGTAAGCCCACTGCACGGAAAATTGAGCAGAGTAGGGAGGGCATGCAATTGAATTTCTTCCAATTAGATGATCCGATACTTTGCCAAGTTCGCGATGAAATACTGGGTTTGGATGTGAACAATCTGACACCTGTAGAGGCGCTGAATAAACTAAACGATATTAAAAAAATAGTAGAAGGAAAATAGTAAAGGCGGCAAATATGCTCCGAACTATCAATCATAATCAATGATGAAGTATTTTGTTATGGCAATTGTTAGTGCCATGTTTTTTTTGAAAACGGCAGCACAAGAGAGGGTTGAGCCTGTTCTTTATGGCAATATGGACCACTGGGTAGTACGAAATATCAAGGAGTCTGGCATCATTGGAGGTAGTGCCAAGACGTTGTATGAGATTGGTCCGAGCCGAACGATAGATGGGAATATTCCTTATAAGAATATGGGAAAATCTCCTTGGGCTACCTCTAATGTGATGGCAAAGGTAATGGGTGTGGTCAAAACAAATCAATCTGTCTACCGTGATACGCACGGCAACGGCTATTGTGCTAAGCTGATGACGCATGTAGAGCATGTGAAAGTGCTGGGTTTAATGAATATCAGTGTCTTGGCGGCAGGCTCTATATTCCTCGGAGACATACGGGAACCCATCACTGGAACTAAGGACGGAGAGAAGAGTTTGAACTGGGGGATACCCTACAATAGGCGTCCGAAGGCTTTGAGATACGACTACCGTGTATCGTTGTCGAATAGTCCGAATCGTATAAAACAGACGGGTTTCAGTAAAGTCTCTACTGTTTCGGGCAAGGATTGTGCCGTTACATTGCTGTTATTGCAGAAGCGTACCGAAGATGCCAAGGGGAATATTACGGCAAAGCGTGTAGGTACGATTGTGATAGAGTATGCCCATAGCACTAAAGATTGGGTGGAGAACGCCACTTACCGCATTATGTATGGCGACATACGCAACCAGTCTGGGTACGATGCGCGACTGATGGGACTTCGGTCGACTGACTATGCAAGGAACAGCAAAGGTAAGAGTGTACAGATTAAAGAGATGGGTTGGGCTTCCGAGGATGAGATTCCGACGCACTTGGTACTGCAATTTTCGTCGAGTAATGGCGGTGCTTTCATCGGTTCACCGGGCAATACGTTTTGGATAGACAATGTGCGTTTGGTGTTTTGACCGTAAAATTATGTATTCTTGTTATGAGGAAAAATCTGTTTATTTTTTTCCTTTTGCTCATCTTTGTCACTTTGCGAGCGCAGACAGAAGTGAGTTTTAAGACAGACAGTACGAAAACCGATACCGTTAAAATCGGTAAAAAGCAAGGAATAATTAAGCGTATGTTGACTTACTTTGAGCAGTCTAACAAAGGAAAAGACCACGGAAAATTCGATTTCAGCGTCATCGGGGGGCCTCATTATGCTACTGATACCAAATTAGGGATAGGTTTGATTGCCGCTGGCATATATTATAGCGATGCTCGCGACTCGCTTCTGCCATCCTCGAACGTATCGCTTTATGGCGATGTTTCTACTACCGGTTTCTGTATGATAGGCGTTGGAGGTGTCCATATCTTTCCACATAGGCGTTATAGAATGGAATACGATGTCTCGTTTTACTCGTTTCCAAGCAAATTTTGGGGTATCGGTTACGAATATGGAAACAACAGTAATAACGAAAGTACCATAAACCAATTTCAGATAGAGGCCACGACAAAATTTCTTTTCAGGCTGGCAAATAACTTATATGTGGGTCCTGCATTATCGTATAGTTTTGTAAATGTAAGGAAAATAGAGCGTCCCGAACTACTTAATAACGAAGATGTAAGAGCGGCAAATGTCGGTACGGGGTTGGTATTCGTGCTTGATACCCGTGATATAATGACATCTCCGAAGCACGGGTGTTACATTTATCTTAGCCAAATGCTGCATGTGAGATTGACAGACGGCGGACATACGTTCTGGACAACCGATTTCAAAGCCTCTACTTACCAGCCTCTGTGGAGTGATTGCACGCTTGCTTTGCAGGCTTTGGGTACCTTACAATCCGGATATATAGGGTGGACGGATATGGCAATGCTGGGCAGTTCGCATTCTATGCGGGGCTATTATAACGGACGGTACCGCGACAAAAATAAGTTAGAGATACAGGCCGAATTGCGTCAACACATTTGGCGCCGAAACGGGATCGTAGTATGGATGGGAACAGGAACCGTGTTTCCCGAGTTTAAAGCCATGCGTTGGCGCCACATGTTGCCCAACTTTGGGCTGGGATACCGATGGGAATTCAAGAAAAACATGAATATCCGTCTGGACTACGGATTCGGGAAAAGCGGTCAATCAGGCTTTTTATTCAATGTTAATGAGGCATTTTAAACATATCGTCAGCAGGAGTTATGCGCCACAAACCGTGTTTTGGCTGGCGCTCTTTGTATTGAGTTTTCCTAATATCTGCTTGTCTTTTACAGACCATCTGCCGTTGTTAAGTCGATTGACAAACGTATTGTTACCCATATCGGCATATATCTTGGCGCTTACGGGCATGCGGAAAGTAGGACGTACAGTGTGGTTTTTGTTCCCGTTGATTTTCCTTTCGGCTTTTCAGATTGTGTTGCTATACCTTTATGGGCATTCGGTTATTGCGGTCGACATGTTCCTCAATCTCCTTACTACCAATGCAGGAGAGGCGATGGAGCTATTGGATAACCTGTTGCCGAGTGTCGTATTCGTGGTTCTCATTTATGTTCCGCTGCTCGTACTGGCTGCAGTTTCGGTATGGAAGGGGCTCGAACTCGACCGCCGGTTTATGCACAGAGTACGCTTTGTTTCAGCGTTCGGGCTTATTGTCGGTACAGTCTGTATGTTCTTCTCGGTAAACAGAGGTTTCGTAGTAAGGAATGATTTGTATCCTATCAACGTATTCTATAACGTGAAATTGGCGATTGAGCGGACTTATGCCACAGCGCATTATGCGGAAACCTCGCGCAATTTCACTTTTAAGGCGCATCCCACACACGAACGTAGTGAGCGCGAAGTGTATGTATTGGTAATAGGAGAGACCGCTCGGGCTGCTGATTTTCGACTTTACGGGTATCAGAGAAACACCACCCCACGATTACCTGTCACGAAAGGGCTGTTCGTTTTCAACAAGGCTCTTACACAATCAAACACCACGCATAAGAGTGTTCCGATGCTTATATCGGCGGTTTCGGCGGAAGATTATGATAATATATATAAGCAAAAAGGACTTATTACAGCTTTTAAGGAAGCTGGATTTCACACCGTTTTTCTCTCTAATCAGCTGCCAAACCATTCGTTTATCGACTTTTTCGGTGAGGAGGCAGACGAATGGAAGTTCATTAAAGAGACGCCAAACGGGCGCAGTGGGCAGGCGGAAGCGGAGGGCAAAGAGTTTTACGATGGCGACCTGTTGCCGTTGATAGATAAGGTTTTGGCGAAAAAACGGCGTAAACAACTCATTGTGATCCATACTTACGGATCGCATTTCGAATATCTTAAACGTTATCCGAAGGCGATGTCGTACTTTCGTCCCGACGATGCAAGCGAAGCAGAAGCAGCTAATCGTCCCTCGTTGCTCAATGCCTATGATAATACTATACGGTATACGGATTGGTTTTTGGCCGAAGTAGTGCGGCGTGTAGAGCATACCCGATCCATGTCGGCATTGCTTTATACGTCTGATCACGGCGAAAATATCTTCGACGATCGCCGCAGACTCTTTCTTCATGCCTCGCCCATACCTTCTGCTTTCGAGCTGCATGTGCCTTTTATTGTATGGCTCTCGTCCCGCTATATGGCTATTCAGCCCGCACGATCAGGCATTCTGCAGTCTAACAAGGGCAAACCCGTGGCTACGAATTTGTCTGTTTTCCACACGTTGATAGATCTTGCAGGTATTGGCACACCCTATTTCAATCGGCACAACTCGGTGAGCGATATGGCTTACAGGCCCCGTCCTTATGTGTATCTGAACGATCATAACGAGGCTATACCGCTCGAACGTATGGCGAACAGTGCAGAAGATGTGCTCTATTTCCGCCGTGCAGGTATTCCTTTTCATGGACGTTGAGCTTGCTGTTTGCCGTGTAAGGCGATGATAATAGTGCTGCGAAGTTACTTCTCCGCTTTGTGCGTTATCGGCCTGTAGCGAGAGCGTATGGGGCTTACATCTGCCGTTTATCAGTATTAGATGTACTCTCTGTCGGTCATAGGCATGTTGTCTGTTGCAGTTAGAGGGTATATTTATCGACTTTTATAGTGGGTCCAGATTGTGGCAGACGCATAACATAAGTGGAATGAATGAAAGAAGTAGTGTTTTGATTTCTATGCTTTTTTGCTTTTATACAGTAAGGGCACACCTGCGAGGTTTATTGTGCGGGTGTGCCCTTGTGTATATGTATGGATGAGATATGAATACTTATCCTTTGGCGCCAAGACGGTTCATCCACTTTCCGCCTATCATGCAGACTATTCCGATGGCGATGAAAGGCAGGCTGAGCAATTGTCCCATGTTGAATAGCATATTTGTTTCGAAGCTCACTTGTATGTCTTTGGTATACTCAATGATAAAGCGGAAGGTGAATATCAGTGTAAGACAGAGGCCGAAGAAAAAGCCCGTACCTACCTTTTCTGGCCGCTTTCGGTAGAAATACCAACCTATCAGGAAGAACAAGGCATAAGCTATGGCCTCATAAAGTTGGCCGGGATGGCGTGGCATCTTGTCTACTCGTTCGAAGACGAATGCCCATGGAACATCGGTAACCTTGCCGATAATCTCGCTATTCATTAGGTTTCCGAGTCGGATGAAGCATGCTGTAATAGGCGTGGCAATGGCGATATCGTCGAGTACGTGCCACAAATTCATGTGCGTTTTGCGATAGTAAAGGTATAAAGCTATCATTAATCCGAGCGTACCTCCATGGGATGCCAGCCCTTCATAGCCTATCCATTTCCACGAGCCATCGGCCATGTGGCGGATAGGCAGTATCATTTCTATGATATGGTCCCATGAACTGAGGAAGTAGGTAGGTTCATAAAACAGGCAATGCCCCAGTCTTGCACCCGCCAGAATGCCGATAAAGCAGTAGATGAAGAGCGGATCGAAATATTCGTCTTTAACCTTTTGCTCTTTATAAAGGTGTTTCACAAGTAAACAGGCAAGTATTATTCCGATGCCCCAGCATAGGCCATACCACCGAATACCGAACCCTCCGATCTTGAATACATACAGGTTAGGGTTCCAAAGGATAAAGGATAAAATATATTCCATATATTTTTATTTGATGAATGATGAATGATGAATGTTTATATGTATTTTGGCGGAATAACGATTTATATGGTTTTACGAGTTGAGTCTCCATTACGGCTGATCGATGCATGCAGACCAGATAGTTGCTTTGAGATAATAATTAATTTGCCCTCAACTTCTGTAAAATCTTCTTGGGATATATAGCCTTCTTCGAATGATAATTCCATTTCGCAGAGTACTTCAGTTAAGGAACCGAATGCAATTTCGATAAAATGAGCTTTCTCCTTGGATGAGAATCTGCCAAATCCTTCAGCAATATTTGATAGATATGGACATGACTGTACGTCGTAACTGAGCGCATAATGCAAAACGTTCTTCTATGGGATATTTCTTTAGTAACCTGCATACAAGTTTAGAGAGACTCTTAGAATTCTGGTATACATCTAACTTTCTGAAGTAGAATGGTTCCATACTATTAATCCTTCATCTTTCATCCTTCATTCTTCATCCAAAATTAATGGCGCTACACGTTGAACCTGAAGTGCATGATGTCGCCATCTTGCACTACGTAGTCTTTACCCTCAATGCCCAACTTACCGGCCTCGCGCACAGCGTTTTCGCTGCCATATTGCAGGTAATCTTCGTATTTGATGACCTCTGCACGGATGAAACCTTTCTCGAAATCGGTGTGTATAACGCCCGCACATTGCGGTGCTTTCCATCCTTTATGATACGTCCATGCCTTTACTTCCATCTCTCCTGCAGTAATGAACGTCTGCAGGTTCAACAAAGAATAGGCTTTTTTGATGAGTCTGTTTACGCCACTTTCGGCAAGTCCGAGCTCTTCGAGGAACATCTGTTTGTCTTCATAGCTGTCTAAAGAAGCGATGTCTTCTTCGGTCTTTACTGCAATTACAAGTGCCTCGGCACCTTCTTCGGTTGCCATCGCCTCGACCTTTCGGCTGTATTCGTTGCCATTTTTGGCACTGTTCTCGTCTACATTGCACACATAAAGCACGGGTTTTGCTGTCAATAAGAACAGATCGTGCGCCACTTTTTGCTCCTCTTTGCTCTCGAAAGTTACGGTACGTGCGTTCTGTCCTTTGTCAAGAGCTGCTTTATAGGCTTCCAATACCGCTACGGCGATCTTGGCATCCTTGTTACCCGACGCCACTATCTTTTGCTGTTTGCTCAGTTGGACTTCTATTGTTTCGAGGTCTTTCAGCTGGAGTTCCGTGTCTATAACCTCTTTATCTTCGATCGGATCAACGCTTGCACCGCCCTCGCGCACAATGTTATCATCGTCGAAACAGCGAAGTACGTGTATGATGGCGTCGGTCTCGCGAATGTTTCCGAGGAACTTGTTACCCAAACCTTCGCCTTTCGACGCCCCTTTCACTAAGCCAGCGATGTCTACAATCTCACAGGTAGCGGGCACGATACGACCGGGATGCACGATTTCGGCTAACTTGTTGAGCCGCTCATCGGGCACTGTAATCACGCCGATATTAGGTTCTATTGTGCAAAAAGGGAAGTTTGCCGCCTGTGCCTTGGCATTCGACAGGCAATTGAATAGTGTTGACTTGCCCACGTTTGGCAGTCCAACGATACCACATTTTAATGACATGTCTTAAAAATCGATTTTGTATCTGTTGTAAAGGTAGTGCAAATCGAGCGTGATCAAGTCTGTTTGAAATTGTCGAGCTGCCGCCTATCCTCTGCAAAGGTAGTGCTTTTAAGAGATAAATCAAAACAAACAGGTTGCTTTTTGCTGCGTGTAGCATTGTTTGATGTCCTGCATGAGGTTAATAGAGGCGGTGTTTATCCTCGTTAGACCCATTATCTATGGAGCATAAATAGCTGATCTATCGGTAATAAAAGTGCATATTTGTGTAAAGAACTTGCCTGTATAATTTTTTGAAAATGGCAGAATAGGGATTATAGCAACGTAATCTGCTGGTATAATTAAAGTTATCTTACCTTTAATTTCGGTCTAAAAGCTGTTCTTATCAATGCGCTTCGAGCCAGTTGTTGCCCCATCCTGCGTCGGCAACGAGCGGTACCCGTAGGGGGTAGGCATTTTGCATTTCTTCGAGAACGATGCGCTCTACCTTTTCTTTTTCGTCGGGATAGACCGAGAAGTTAAGTTCGTCGTGCACCTGAAGGATGAGCTTCGAGCGGATATTTTCACGCTTGAAGCGGTCGGAAATGCGTATCATTGCCACCTTGATAATATCGGCTGCACTGCCTTGAATGGGTGCATTGATGGCATTGCGCTCCGCATAACCGCGCACAGTGGCATTGTGTGAATTGATATCGGGCAGATAACGACGGCGGTGGAAGAGCGTTTCGGCGTATCCTTTGGCACGTGCATCGGCCTTGGCTCTTTCCATGTATTCGTACACTTGCGGGAAAGTTGCGAAGTATCCTTCTATTAATTCTTTGGCTTCACGATTGTCTATGTCTAATCTCTGTGCCAGTCCGTAGGTTGTGATGCCGTAGATAATGCCGAAGTTGGCACGCTTTGCTTTGTTTCTTTCATCGCGTGTCACCTCTTCGATGGTCTTCTTATAGATCTTGGCTGCCGTGGCTGCATGGATATCATAGCCGTGCATGAAGGCTTCGATCATGTTCTTATCGCCGCTGAGATGTGCCATCACGCGCAATTCTATCTGCGAATAGTCGGCCGAGAAGAACAAACAGCCGGGTTCGGGAATAAAGCATTTGCGTATTTCTTTGCCGTCTTCGCCTCTTACAGGGATATTCTGAAGGTTCGGATCGGACGAAGAGAGGCGGCCGGTGGCCGTTATAGCCTGATTGAACGAGGTATGTATGTGACCTGTTCGTGGATTGATGAGCTTCGGAAGGGTATCTACATACGTGCCAAGCAGCTTTTTAAGACCTCTATATTCGAGGATTTTGGCCACTATGGGCGACTTGTTTTCGAGTTGTTGTAGCACTTCTTCGCTCGTAACATACTGGCCTGTCTTGGTTTTCTTGGGCTTCTCTACGATCTTCATCTTACCGAAAAGAATGTCGCCGACCTGCTTTGGTGATGAAATGTTGAACTCTTCGTCGGCAAGTTTGTATATTTCGTGCTCGTAGTCCTGCATTCTTTTCTTAAGGATAGCCGATGTTTCTTTCAGCGATTCAGTGTCTATTACAACGCCGTTCATCTCGATTTCAGCCAATACAGGCATCAGAGGCATCTCAATGTTCCAAAATAAATCTTCACATTTCATTTCCTTTAGCTTCGTTTCGAGCACGTTCTTGAGTCTTAAAGTGATGTCGGCGTCTTCGGCCGCATATTCGTATACCTCTTTCGGATCGAGCTCGCGCATGCTTTTCTGGTTCTTTCCGCGGGGGCCAATCAGTTCGTCTATATGAATTGTACGGTAGTTGAGAAGCGTTTCTGCCATATAATCCATGTTATGATGTAGTTCGGGTTGGATGATATAATGCGCCAACATCGTGTCGAACATCTTTCCTTTAAGCGTAACGCCATAATTGTGTAGCACTTCGAGATCATACTTCAAATTTTGTCCCACTTTAAGGATATCGGGGGTTTCGTATAGTGGTTTGAATATATTAACGATCTTTTGTGCTTCTTGACGATTAGGAGGAATGGGCACATAGAATGCTTCTTTTTCTTCTACAGCGAAGCTCAATCCCACCAATTCGGCATCAATGGGGCTGGTAGATGTGGTTTCTGTGTCTAAACTTAGAATACTTTTTGTCCTAAAAAAGTCACAAATATCGACGATATCTATTTGGTTTTCAACGATCTTATATTTATGTTGCAGTGTTTTAATGGTCTCATAATTCGAATATTCTGGCTCTTCATGACCGATGGGCGTAAATTCTTGAAAGAGATCAAGCTGTGAATTAAGCTCTTTTCTCTTATTTTCATTCTTGTTAAGTATTTTGTCTGCGAGCGATTTAAATTCCAATTCGGCGAAGAGTTCGCGCAGTTTTTGCTCGTTAGGTGTAACAAGTTTCAGTTCTTCCCAATTCAAGTCAATGGGAACATCAGTACGGATAGTTGCTAGAAACTTAGACATTTTAATATCTTCAACGGCAGCCTCTACCTTCTCTTTCATTTTTCCTTTGAGGCTATCTGTATGGGCTATCAGTTCTTCAATGCTCCCATATTCATTGATGAGCTTGGCTGCTGTCTTCTCACCTACGCCGGGACACCCCGGAAAGTTATCGGCCGAATCGCCCATAAGGGCCAGCAGATCGATGACCTGTAGTGGAGATGTGATACCATACTTAGCCTCCACTTCTTTTTCGCCCAACACTTCGTAGCCGCCGCCATGCCGTGGTCGGTACATAAAAACGTGCTCTCCGATGAGCTGTCCGTAGTCTTTGTCGGGCGTAAGCATGTAAGTGTCTACCCCCGTGGCACCCGCTTTTTTGGCTAAGGTTCCGATAACATCGTCGGCCTCGAAGCCCTCTACCTGCAAGATAGAGATGTTGAAAGCCCGAAGAATATCTTTGATGATGGGTACGGATAGCTTGATATCTTCAGGTGTTTCTTCTCTCTGTGCCTTATATTCTGGAAAAGCATCGTGCCGAAAAGTCTTTCCATGGTCGAAAGCCACACCGATATACGTAGGATTTTCCTTGGTTAGCACTTCGTTGAGCGTATTTACAAAGCCCATGATTGCCGAGGTATTTAACCCTTTAGAGTTGATACGCGGCGAACGAATGAACGCATAATACGAGCGATATATAAGCGCATAAGCATCAAGAAGAAATAGTTTATCCATGATAATTATATGTTTATCGCGTAAAATTACTAAAAATTTATCACATTTACCGATAAAATGCGTATTTTTGTAACAAAATTTGAACGTGATATGGATTACTTATCCCTCATCAGAAAGCCCATTTTTTCGGAGTTAGAAGATTTTACCACCCTATTCAATCAGTCGCTCAGTCACGGTAACGGATTGCTTTCACAGGCATTGGAGCATATACGCAAGCGTGCTGGAAAGCGCATGCGCCCGATGTTGATATTGCTTATAGCAAAGAATTTCGGCGATATTACACTGGTATCGCAGAATGCTGCCGTGGGTTTAGAGTTACTTCATACGGCGAGTTTGGTGCACGACGATGTGGTAGATGAGAGTGGTGAGCGGCGCGGACAGGCTTCTGTTAATGCCACTTATAATAATAAAGTGGCCGTATTGGTGGGTGATTACATCCTTTCGACGGCGCTTCTTTACGTGTCTTATACGCATTCAGAGACCATTGTGCGTTATCTTGCGCAGCTCGGTCGCACGCTTTCCGACGGTGAGATATTACAGCTATCGAACATCCAAAACAGAGATGTTTCTGAAGAAGTGTACTATGAGGTGATTAAGCAGAAAACCGCAGCGCTCTTTGAAGCTTGTGCCGGCATTGGTGCACTGTCTGCCCATGCCTCGGAGGGCGATGTGGAAGCGGCTAAAAAGTTCGGTCAGAATCTCGGTATTATATTCCAGATACGCGATGATATATTCGATTATTACGACTCAAAGGAAATAGGTAAGCCTACAGGGAACGATATGTCGGAGGGAAAGTTGACGCTTCCGGTGATCTATGCACTTAATTCTACGGGCAACAAAGCTATGATGGAACTTGCTAAAAAGGTAAAGGAACGCAACATAACTGCTGATGAGATAGCCACTTTGGTGGCGTTTACGAAACAGCATGGCGGTATAGAATATGCTGACAGACGCATGTGGGAGTTCCATGCAGAGGCATGGAATTTCATTGAAGAGAGGGTTTTAAACAGCGAGATCAAGGAGGCTCTTCAGGCTTATCTCGACTTTGTAATTGAGCGTAAGAGTTAAGTTGTAGATGAATGATGATTGAATAAGGATGAGAGAATGGCTTTCTCTCTGTTGTATTTGTAATCTATTGATAAAATATATATTGTAAACGTCTTTCTTGTATGGCCTATCTAACTGTCTTAGATAGGCCATTTAAGGGTTTTAGAAGGGTATTCTAAGCTGTTTAAATGGTATATCTATGAGATATGAGGTTAAGAATTAGAAAAAGGAGATTAGTGTTTAGCGGTAATTACATATTATCTCTTCCGATGAAAGACGAATGGATTGTCTTGTTTGAATGAGCTAAGTCTCTACAGAAGCATGTGTTCATGTGGCGATTATCTTTTTGATAAAAGGGTAGGGGGAGGCTACTCTTTTTGCTTAATTCATTATTTTATAGGACGAAACCTCCCCGCTTCATTTTTATCACTTTTCCCTTGTGCTGTTAAAAGAACTTTACTTCTTTGCCGATGATTTCGCTTAGTAGCAGGTTTGTAAGACGACTTGTGCCGAGGCGGAACCATTTGTTAGTGAGCCACTTCTCGCCTAACACCTCTTTTACAATGGTGTAATAGGTGAGTGCATCCATCACTGTGTTGATTCCGCCGGCAGGCTTTAAACCTATTTGTATGCCCGTTTTGTCGTAATACTCCTTGATGGCTTGGCACATAACGTATGCAGCTTCGGGCGTTGCACTGACTTTTTCTTTTCCTGTAGAGGTCTTTATGTAGTCGGCACCGGCATACATAGCAAGGATAGAGGCTTTCTTTATGTTGCTTGAATTGCCGAGATCGCCCGTTTCAAGTATCACTTTCATGGGACATTCGCCGCATGCATGCTTCATTTCGGCAATGTCATCGCATACTCCCTCGTAGTCCTCGCTTAGGAATTTGCCCACGGGCATCACGATATCTATCTCTGTAGCACCGTCGTTCACGGCTAATGATGTCTCTGCAACCTTCACTTCCATGCGACTGAGCGACGACGGAAAGTTGCCACACACGTTGACTATCTCCACGCCGTCTATCTCTAAGCTCTGCGAGATTAGCTCCGTGAACACGGGATATGTACAAATAGTGGCCACATGCGGCAGGTTTGGATACTCCATATCGAACTTGTTCACCTTTTCTACAAGCGCCAGAATGCTCTCATTAGAGTCTGTTGTGTGGAGTGAAGTGAGTTCTACGCTGCCAAGAAGGAACTTCTTGATCTCGATGTTATCGTTTTCGTGCACTTTCTCTGCGATGATTTTCTTTACTGCTTTACGTATCTCGGCATCGTCGATGTGGGTATTGTAAAGGGCAAGTGCCTCTTCATACTTATTTGTTTGCGTTGCATGGTGGTGATGATGGTGCTCGTGAGCATTGATGTCTTTTGTAATTGCCATAATAATTGCTTTTAAGTTTTATGTTTAAAGTTTTGGATTATTCTTGTGACGCTTGGCATCTCGCGCGGTTTTTTTATCGAAACTTTTCTGTAGTTCGGCTGTAAGATCGACACCGGTTTGGTTGGCAAGGCAGATGAGTACCCAGAGTATGTCGGCCATTTCTTCGCCCAAATTGTCTTTCTCGCCTTGTTTAAAGCTCTGATCTCCGTATTTTCGCGACATTACGCGAGCCAGTTCACCTACTTCTTCGGTAAGGATAGCCATGTTGGTAAGTTCGCTGAAATAGCGTACACCTATGGTCTTTATCCATTGGTCTACAGCTTTTTGTGCCTCTTTTATCGTCATATTGCAAGGTATTATTTAATTTTATAACCGGTTTATGCCGTGATGATGTTGGGCATGTGGTACTGCAGATGGTTGAATGTGGGATAAATGTCGTTGTAGACACGGTTTTTAGGCCTTTAAAGCATATTGTTTTCTTTTCTTTTGGGGAGGGAATGGTAGAAATGTCTACTCACTCTTTATGTTTCGTATCCATGCAAATTGTCACTGGTCCGTCGTTGGTAAGCGTTACTTTCATGTCGGCTCCGAATGTTCCTGTGCCTATCTGTCTGCCCAATGCTGTCGACATTTTACGACAAAATTCGTTGTATAGTGGGATTGAAATGTCGTGCTTGGCGGCGTGCAACCACGAAGGGCGGTTACCTTTCTTGTAACTTGCCATTAATGTAAACTGGCTTACAACAATGATTTCGCCGCCTATATCGGTGATGGAACGATTCATTATGCCCTGTTCATCATCGAAGATGCGCAGGGCGATAATCTTTTTAACGAGCCAGTCTATATCGTCTGACGTATCGTTTTCACCGATACCCAAGAGAATGAGATAACCTCTGTCAATGGAAGATTTAACGTTTTCGTTGATCGTTACCGATGCACAGCTAACTCTTTGTATTACAGTTCTCATTTTACAAAGATATTGTTTTTTGATAAATGTACCAAATTATAATGCGAAAATCCCGCTGACACAGGTGTTGCCGGCGGGATTTGTGAGTTTTATCTCAATAGAGAATTACATCTTGAAGAGCTTCATGAGTGTTTCGGCGTCGGTACCTTCGCATATTATAGTTTCACTTACGGGCACATATTTGAAGTCGGCATAACGGAAAGCCATGCCGGCTGCAAACTGATTATCGCGTGAATGGCATAGTTCTATGCGTACATTACCGAGGCTCTGTGGGCTGAACGGTGTTTTTCCTTTTATCTTTTCAGCTATTTCTGCGATGGGGAGATGAAGTAATTTTATCAGTTCTTCGCCGGCTTCTCCTGTAAAATGAAGGGTGGATATCTTTACAGGACTTCCGGTTTTTGTATAGGTTACTTTCGTTCCGTGCCATAATGACTTCTTGATTTCAATATTTTTGTTGGAAGAAATGGCGTCGGCCATCTTCAATGATTTTATGTTAGCCATAATTTATATTATCTTTTTGAGGTAAATAATTGGATGGGCAAGCAGGTTTTGCATGCCGTTTTAAGGGTGTTTCAAAAAGGGAATTATGTCTAACGAATGATATGCCGCAAGGCGAAAACATAATAATCGCTTGAGGCATTTGCAGGGATGGGCGTTATTAATAAATACCCATAACCTGATTTTCTTTTGATAGTTAGTGAGTTATGTTTATTGCCGAATGGCAGTTTTTCGTTTGGTCGTTGAGGATTAGGACTGTGGTTGGATAGGATGCGTTGTGGGCGTAGCGTTTCTGTTTGCAGTTTTTCGGCGTCATCGTCGAGAACGCTCTGCGGTGTCTGTTGCTCGTCTGTGCCATTTGCTCGCAGATTATATTTTGTATTTCTCTTTGCTTTGTCGCTTGTAACGATTGGTGTTTGTTTTTCTGTATCGGTCTGTTGAAAACGATGGGCATGACATTCTGCTTGATAACATGTAGCCATCAGAAGAGTAAGGAACAGGATGTATGTAAATCGTTTCATTTCTTATCGCTTTTATCCGGGCGGAATGTTTATTCTTTGATATCTTTATCAGGATGAAAATAATTATAGATAATTTTAGCTTTCGACGCACCTATTTCTTTTGTAAGTTCTTGTATATCAACCACTTTTATGTTCTTTACAGTCTTGAATACCTTGATAAGCGTTTCTTTCGTCTTTGTACCGATGCCTTTTATATCGTCTAACTGGCTGTGGAGGGCATGCTTGGAGCGTTTGTCGCGATGGAAAGTGATGGCAAACCGATGTACTTCGTCTTGTATGCGTGTGAGGGAATGGAACAATTCGCTATCTGTTTTTAGGCCGATTACTTGAGGTGGAAATCCGAAAAGCAGTTCATTGGTGCGATGACGGTCGTCTTTGGCCAGTCCGGCGATGGGGATCTGCAGTCCTAATTCGTCTTCTACCACCTCTCTAACTACTTCCATCTGTCCTCTCCCTCCATCTGTAATGATAAGATCGGGTAGGGGTGTACCTTCTTCTTTCATTCTGTTGTACCTACGTCTTACTACTTCTTTCATGGAAGCATAGTCATCAGGTCCTGCCACAGTTTTGATGTTGTATTTACGATAGTCTTTTTTAGAAGGTCTCATTCCCTTGAATACGATGCATCCGGCCACGGCATCGGTGCCCGATATATTAGAATTATCAAAACATTCTATTTGGTATGGCAACATCGGAAGGTTGAGTTTCTTCTGTAATTCCTTCATCAAGCGTGTTTGTTTTTGCTCGGGATTTAGCTTTTCAGATTGCTTCAGACGGTCGAATTTATATTGCTTACCATTCATTTCTGATAGCTCTAATAGATGTTTTTTATCGCCCCGTTGAGGAATGAAGAAGGTGGCGTCTTTAATTTTCCATTCCATTTCGAAAGGTACGATGATCTCTTTGGCGGTACTTTTGAACCGTTCTCTGATTTCGGGAATAGCAGTTATCAGCAGTTCTTTATTGTTCTCGTCCAGTTTCCTCTTATATTCAAAGGTGAAACTCTGATTGATGGTGCCATTCTTTACATGGATATAGTTGATGTAGGCATTCTTTTTCAGATCGTCGTCTACAATGGTGAATACGTCTACATCATTGATGGAATGACTTACGACCTCGCTTTTGGCAACGAAATTCTCAATTAATGTGTATCTTTGTTTTAATGCCTCAGCCTCTTCGAACTTTAATTCTGCAGCTTTCTTCTGCATTAATTTGAAGATGTAATTGCTTACTTCGCGAGTGTTCCCTTTAAGTATTTCACGAGCTTGTTTAATGTTTTCCTGATATTCTTCGTAACTTTGTTTGCCTATACATGGTGCATTACAATTATGAATATGATATTCTAAGCACGTTTTATACTTATGGTTCTCGATTCCTTCACGCGTGATAGGAAGTCTACATGTGCGAGGTTTGTAAAGTTTATTAATGAGATCAAGCACTGCATTCATATTTGAAATGTTGCTGTATGGGCCATAATAGGTGCCGAAACGTTTGTTTATCGTTCTTGTTTTGAATATCCTCGGCAGATATTCGTTTGTTATACAGATGCTAGGGTAGGTCTTTCCGTCTTTCAGGAGCACATTGTAACGTGGATTATATTTTTTTATAAGACTGTTTTCCAGTAGCAATGCGTCTTCTTCTGTGTTGACAACAGTGTAAGATATATCATGTATTCTTGAAACGAGAACTTTGGTTTTGAAGCGATCAACTTCTTTGTGGAAGTAAGAAGATACACGAGTTTTAAGTTTTTTTGCTTTGCCTACGTATATTATATGGTGGCTTTCATCATAAAACTGATAGCTTCCGGGTCTCTCTGGCATACTTAATACGACACTTTTTAAGTGTATCAGTCGCTTCTCGTTTTCATCTCTTGTCATCTTAGATGCTCTTTGTGTAAGGAATTATATATATATTTGTTTCACGTGAAACACGGAATGTGTGTTGTATTATAATTGCACTTGTTTTTACATACATTCGAGTTGTACGGGTCATGTGCACCCAGTTAAAAAGCAAACGCTTGCAACGCACTTCTTTTGTGTGTATTATCTTTTATGAATGTTGTACAAAATGTAGAAATTAAATCTGGATCAAAGAAGTGATTTCAATATCTTTGTCAAAAGATTCTCTGCCATTTAAACCTTCATTAATTAACTCTATGATAAAATTGCAGTATATCTTTTTAGGTTTAAACTTTTTAACCAAGTCGCATGCAGCTTTCATCGTTCCCCCTGTGGCAAGCAGATCGTCGTGTAAAAGGATTGTGTCGTTCTTGTCTATCGCATCTTTGTGTATCTCGATGGTGTCCATGCCATATTCTTTAGCGTAACTTTCTTGTATGGTTTCGCAAGGTAATTTTCCAGGCTTTCTGCACAAAACAATACCGGCACCCAGTTTGATAGCTACTGCTGAAGACATAACGAATCCTCGACTCTCTATTCCTACAATCTTGGTAATGCCTTTGTCTTTATAGAGGTCATACATCTCTTCGCAGATCGTTTTTAGGCATTTAGCATTTTTGAAAAGAGTAGTCACGTCCCTAAAATTTACCCCTTTTATCGGCCAATCTGGTATGCAGCGCAGATTGTCGAGTAATAGTTTGTTGTTCATTTCTAATTGTTTATAAGTTTATCTTGTTACTTTATTGTTTCACGTGAAACCATTTATTCTTGAAAGTTACATCTTTTATCTTCCTAAGAGAATTAAAAGGACGTTGATGTCGCTTGGGGATATCCCCGGTATACGACTTGCTTGTGCTAATGTTTCTGGGTTTATTCGTTCTAATTTTTGTCGGGCTTCAGTGGATAGTTCATGGAGTTCTTTATATTTGAAGCGGTCTTTTATCTTAATATCTTCCAGCCGTTGCATTTTTTCTGCTATCATTCTTTCGCGTTCGATATAACCCTTGTATTTAATGTTTATTTCGGAAGCTTCAATAATTTCTTCTTTTCGGTTGGTCAGGGTGTTAATAATTTCTTTCAAGTTGGGTATAAAATTTGCCAAATAGTTTAATTCTACTTGTGGCCTTCCGATAAGATCAGAGATTTTGCAACCCATTCTAAGTGGAGTGGTGCCAATGGCTTGAAGTGCAGAGTTTATATCTTTCGCTTTCACGGAAGTATTATTACAATAGTCTAAAATGTGTTTTATTGCGGTTTTCTTTTCAATCCACCAATCGTATCGCTCTTTTTTTACTAATCCGAGTGTATAAGATTTTTCCGTTAGACGAGCATCTGCATCATCTTGTCTTAACAATATACGATATTCTGCTCTTGAAGTAAACATGCGATATGGTTCGTCTACACCTTTTGTCGTGATGTCGTCTATAAGTACACCGATATAGCTTTCGTCTCGTTTCATTACGAATGGTTCTGCATTTGTACAATGTAGGGCAGCATTTATGCCTGCCACGAGTCCTTGTCCACCAGCCTCTTCGTATCCAGTAGTGCCGTTTACTTGTCCTGCAAAGAATAATCCTGTAATTATCTTTGATTCCAACGAGTGTTTGAGTTGTGTGGGGTCAAAGTAGTCATATTCTATTGCATACCCCGGACGATAGATCTTTGCATCTTTTAATGCGGGAATTTGGTGAATAGCTTCTAACTGAACATCCATCGGCATGCTTGAAGAAAACCCATTTAAATACATTTCATTGGTGTCTTCTCCCTCTGGTTCGAGAAATAGTGGATGCTGATTTTTATCAGGAAATGTAATAAGTTTAGTTTCTATTGATGGGCAATAACGTGGTCCGACGCTTTGGATTTGTCCGTTGAAAAGGGGAGAATCTGCCAGTCCGTGGCGTAAAATGGTATGACATTCTTTGGTGGTATAGCATGTCCAGCAAGGTAGTTGTTTCAACACATGATGATTACCCATGTAACTGAATTGATGAAAATCATTCTCGCCGGGTTGTACTTCCATCTCTTCAAAATGCACACTTCGTTTGTCTATACGTAGGGGAGTTCCGGTCTTCATCCGTTTTGCTCGTATACCCCATCGGGTTATACTTTTCGTAAAGTTGGGTACAGCTGGCTCTGCGCATCGCCCACCAGCAACCTGATGTCTACCTATGTGCATCAAACCGTTTAGAAAGGTACCAGCAGTGATGATAATACTTTTGGCACGAAATTCCACTCCCCATATTGTTTTGATGCCTACAACCTCGTTGTTTTCAACAATAAGTTCGTTAACTTGATCTTGCCAGATAGAAAGGTTGGGAGTATTATCAAGAATTTGCCTCCATTTCCAGATGAATTTCTCTCGGTCACATTGGGCTCTCGGTGACCATACGGCAGGACCTTTACCCTTGTTAAGCATTCTAAACTGTATAGCAGTCTCGTCGGTTACGTGTCCCATCTGTCCTCCTAAGGCGTCGATTTCGCGTACGATCTGTCCTTTTGCAATACCACCTACGGCAGGATTGCAACTCATTTGTGCTATTTTATTCATGTCCATGGTAACAAGGCACGTATCGGCCCCCATATTTGCTGAAGCTGTTGCAGCTTCACACCCCGCATGCCCACCTCCCACGACAATCACATCATATTTAAATATCATCATTATTATTTTCAGCAAAAGTAAACATTTAAATCGAATTTTTACACAGGTTCATAATAAAAGAATAAATAAAGTAGATATATATATATATGCCGTTTGTTAGTATTCTTATAAATCGTTGTTTATCAATTAAATATTGCTGTTTAGTGTGTGATAGTATGACGCAGACATAATGAAAAAGTTGTGTATTGGATATTCTTTTTGTAAAATCTATTTACCGTGAGTTCGCCGGATTCAGAACAAAGCAAGCAGTGTGTCTA
>CAUUQE010000030.1:0-19559 GCA_963547065.1 uncultured Prevotella sp.
AATGCTTACTTTATCGCCGTCAGTAGTGGCTTTGAGCGTTATCCGGCCGCCTTCTTGTGTAAATTTCACGGCATTGCTCAATAGGTTGTAGCATATTCTTTCCACCTTATATATATCTGCACGCATACGTATATCGTCCTTACATTCCAGTTTCAGGGTAATTTTTTTCTTCCTTGCAGTGGCAGCAAACACATCTATCCATTGTCTCAAACTGTCTGAAAGATTAAAATCGCCCAATGTAAGCGTCATCTTTCCGTTCTGTATCTTGCGGAAATCGAGTATTTCTCCCACTAACCGGATAAGGATGTTCACATTACGCTTGACGATTTGTAGCATGGTACGTTGCTGACGGGTAAGGTTTTCATCGTCGATAATATGCTCTACGGGGTCGGCAATTAGCGTGAGCGGTGTGCGCAATTCGTGACTGATGTTGGTGAAAAACTGCAGTTTTGCATTGGTTGCCTCTTCCTCCATGCGCTGTTTCATAACGGCTGTACGGTAAATATAGGTAATAAATCCGATGAGCAACAGCGTGATGATGCAGAAAAGAACGATGTATACCTTTTGGTGATTATACTGGGCCAAGTAAGTATCCACACGGTCGTGAAGCGAATAGAGACGACTCCTTTGCTTACTCATCTCCTCGTTTTGCATCAATAGAACACCAGCGTTATCGCGCGTAACGAGGGCTCCTTTCAAATAGTTGTCACGTTTGTAAGGCTTATTCTCAAGAATGTTCATTGCCAATTGCAGCACGAGGTCACCCCGTGTGGGGTATATATACGAGGCGGAAAGCCTTCCGTCGCGCACGTTTTCCAATCCTCCGCCAGCTACAGGCAATGCATCAATACCTACATATATTATGCTGTCGAGTCCGTATTGCCCTGCTGATTGCAATGCACCTATGGCCATGCGATCGTTTTGCCCGAAGACACAATCGATATTTCGATGTTTCATCAAGATGCTGTCCATTGCCGAGTGTGCCCGATCTTTCAGCCAGTCGGCATAGCGTATATCTATAAGGCGGATATTCGGATGTTTACCGATAGCCTGCATAAACCCCTTATGGCGTTCTATAGCTGGAGAAGAGCCGTTGAGGCCTGCTATTTCGACCACGTTTCCCTTTCCACGGAGTTTACGAGATATGTATTCTCCCATTATACGGCCTGCTTCGAAGTTATCAGCGCCTATGAAAGCTGTATATTTTTTGGAGTCTGTCTTGCGATCAAACAGTATCACGGGTATTCCTTTGTCGTATGCTTTGTCGATAGCCGATGAAATTGTATGCACTTGATTGGGAGATACGATCAATAGGTCTACACCCTGTCGGATGAATTCGTTAATCTGTTCGATTTGTCTGCGGTCATCATCATTGGCAGATGTAAATCTGATGCTTACGTTGTCATGAAGATACGTTCCCATTAGCAATTCCTCATTCAGCTTTTCGCGCCAAATATCTTCGCTGCATTGTGAAACACCGATGACATATTGCTTTTTCCGTTCACTGCAAGAGGTGATCAGAAACAGCAGAAACACATATATGATAGTTTTTTTTATGTTCATTTGGGCTTTGGTACTTTCTCTTTCCTGCCGATACGGCTGCCGGACGACAGGTGCGGTCATTACTGCAAAACTACGAAAAAATTATGATTAACAGAAATATTCCCCTTGTAAAAGTGTATTGTTTCGGTTTTGTATTTCTGATGTTTGGCAGGAGACTTTGTGCTTTCTGGGCTTATAGAAATTTTTGTTGATGACAATATGAGCTGTAGAGCTATGACTTGTTTTCAATGCTTTTAGACTGTTCGGGTGAGGAAATATTTTTATGATGAGACTATTTGGTATAACCTTTATTGAGATTCGATGTAGACGCCATACATCTGTATCGATTGAGAGAAATACAGAAATACATCCTGTTTGGAATAGATGGCCTTTTATGGAGAATAGAAGTATGGTCTGTGTGACATAGACGACGGGTTTATCGGTGATAGACAGTATATGTAAGCGGAATACTCTGATGATTTATCGGGATAATGGGTATTAGATATCAGACGTATTCTTTATATGCTTTTCTTTTATTATTTTATTTTTTTTCTTTTAAAAAGGTATGTGTTTGAAAAAAATAGTTTATCTTTGCCACAGACTGACTATGTTTCGGCTGTTTTAGTCGGATGTGGAGCCAGATGAGTTGTGACCTTTGTGAAAGTCGGATACCATGATATGATAAGGATTCTGAATCGATTATTAGCTTTGGTGTCTTAAACTAATATACCTGTGAAATGGAAATACAATATGCTTTTTGCCACTCCGATGGCATTGTTCGGTTGGGTGACAGACTTAGGCCGAAAGGGCGAAGCGATGTTTTATGTAGATACTGGGAAAACGAATTTGTAAAAATCAACTTTTATTATTAACTAATTAATCAATTAATTTATGTTTAAATCTTTACTTAGACAAAAGAAATCGTTGGTTATGTTAATCGCCTTAATGGCTTCTGTGGGCGTTTTTGCGCAGACGCAGGTTACGAGTGAAGCCGGTTTAAAGGCAATAGCCAATGATTTGGCGGGTAATTATGTTCTTGCGAACGATATTACTTTGAGTGGTGAATGGATGCCTATCGGTACTTCGGGTAATCCGTTTACTGGTACGTTCGATGGAGGAGGGCATACCATCAAAGGACTTATGATTAAGTCGGGAGCCGATAATGTGGGCTTATTTGCATTCACCAAGGGAGCTACAATTCAAAATGTTCATATTACCGGTGCGACTATCTTCGGTAATAAGCAGGCAGGAATAGTGGCAGGACAGGCGATCGCTACGGAAATAACGAAAGTCTTCACCTCTGGGACGTTGGTAGGTTACGACCATATTGGCGGTATCGTGGGCGATGCCCGCGTGGGTGATGCTGAAGGAGAGCTGACCACTATCAGCGACTGTATGTCTACAGCTGGTGCATTCAGTACCACTCATCAGGGTGGAGGCATTGCCGGATGGACGAATGGTGCCGTATTTACTAATGTGTTGTTTTTGGGTTCAGCTACTGCACCGGACAATGGTGCTGGCGGTATTGTCAGTATAATAGACGGAGGCTCGGCAAATGTGAAAGGCAGTGTAGGTGCTCCGGTACTATTGTCGGGAGCAAATAACAAAGTGCACAGTATTATCGGTTGGAGCAATGGCGGGAGCTATACTACGGAGAATAATCTATCTTCGGCAGCGACTGTGGTTTATAGCGATGGACAAAAGATTGACATCTCTACTCTTGAGGGTGATCTGCAAGGGACATTGACGAGTGTAGAAGATTTGAAGAAAGCTTCTACCTATACAGGAATAGGGTTTAACGCTACTGTTTGGACATTGAAAGATGGGGTATATCCTGTTCTTACGGGTATGACTTATCCGCTGGATGGTGATGGTATTGCTGTAAATCCGCTTCCGGCGAAGTGTGTTGTCGGTAAAACTTACGCCAGCAGAGTCATGTCGGCATTGCAAAGACCAGTAATCCTTGCAAGCAATAATACAAGTGTAGCCGTGATAGATGGAACAAACGTGAAATTTGTAGGTATCGGTGATGCCGTAATAACTTATACTACTGCTGGGGATGCTTTCTCTAAAGGGTCCACTTTCGTACAGGATATCCATGTAGAAAGCATGAATTATAATCTTTCTACCGTGGGAGACTTAAAGGAAATGGCAAATAACCTCGGCGGAGATTATAAATTGATGAATGATATAGACCTTGCGGGTGAGGACTGGACTCCATTAGGAACGTTTACCGGAACTTTCGATGGGCAAGGCCATGTTATTAAAAATATGAAGATTAATAAACGTACGAGTCGTGTCGGTTTTTTTGAGACTGCTCAGAATGCAACCATACAGAACCTAGGTTTTGAAAATGCAAACGTGGTGGGAGGAGATCAGGATGTAGGTACAATCGTAGGACAGTTGCAGGGCTCTACCGTCAAGAACTGTTATGTAGCTGGTTCATATATAGAAGGACACGACCATACGGGTGCCATTGTCGGCATGATAAGAAATGTGGAAGGACAGTCTGAAGATGATCCGAATATGGTAGGCGGAACGATTTCTGACTGTATTTCTGACTCGCGTGTGGTTTCTTTGTACTATCAAGCTGGCGGTTTAGTAGGCGTTGCTCGTGGCGGGCTCATTGAACATTGTATTTTCACTGGTACTGTTGAATGCAAAGGTTCAGGAAATGTAACCGGTCTTGTTAGCTTGATAGATGTTGCGGGACACGATGCAGAAGGTAAAGAAACTGTGGCTACGACAACGGTTAAGAATAACTTGATTGCAGCTTCTCATATCTATGGCTCGGTAATACGTAGGGTTACGAATCCTGCAGGTCGTGCTGTAACAATGGAGAATAACTATGCACTTAAGTCAGTGTTCATCGGTTCGAGCGCCAATGATGCCGGAGAAATGGAAAACCAGAATGATGCAGCCTCCGAAAATGCAGCTACTGTGATTGATAAAATTGCTAAAACACGGAAATTCTTGAGTGATCTTGGTTTCGATTTCAATAAAACTTGGAAGTTTTTCTCCGGTGCAGAGGGTAAGATGATCCCCGTATTGAAGTGGATGGAAGTGCCTCTTCAGACTATTATCTATGATATGCCACAGAACAAGTCTATATTGTTCAAGGATGGTACGGAGGCCATCAGTTTGGAATGTGTACACGGTTCTTGGGGGCAAGATTTGAAGTACACGCTTACTCAAGGTAGTAATTTGGCTTTTTATGCAGATGATGAAAAACTTCTTTATGCCGGTGATGAAGATGGTAAATATAATGGTTCTGGCAACGTCACCGTGAAGGTTTCGTTCGTTGACGGGATTGCTTCCAACTTTACTGTTTCAGGTGATGATAGTTTTAATGTGTTCATCGGGAGGTCAGGTGATGTTACTGAGATTGCTTCGGTAGCTGATCTCAAGAAAATTACACAGAATATGGCTGGTAATTTTAAACTTACTGCCGATATTGATATGAGTGGAGAGGAATTTCATCCTATCGGAAGTAAGACAGCGCAGTTTAGTGGCACGTTCGATGGTGATGGCCATAAAATATCGAATATGACTATTAATACGACGGGAGGTTCCGATATTGGCTTCTTCAGCTATACCAACAGTGCGATAATAAAGAACGTTGCATTTGTGAATGCTAAGGTTAATGCCTCAAGCAGTAATCATGTCGGTATCCTCGCTGGTACCCTTTTGAGTGGTACAGTTGAACAGATCGCCGTTACCGGTACTGTTGTCGGTAACGATCATGTTGCCGGTCTTGCTGGCGATGGTAACGGTGTTACCGTGACCAATACGTATGTAGACGCCAATATTACGGGCTACAGTCAGGTTGGAGGGCTCTTCGGATGTACGACAGGTAATCTGAATGTTTCTAAGAGTTACTACAATGGTTCGGCAATGGCAACTACTCGTGGCTGGGTAGGAGGATTTGTAGGTTTAGTGGATAAGAGTAATACCACTATTGATATTAATAACTGTGTGTCTATAGGTGACATCGCATCTGTAGGTAATGGCAGTCCTCATGCTGTTAATGCTTTCATTGGCGGTAACGGTGCGGGTAGTGCACCTAATGCAAAAATCAACTTTACCAATAACATAGCTAACGAGAATGCGACTCTGAAAGTAGATGGTGACAACTCGCAGGCATGGCCTACGAAGAATAAGACTGTTGAAGGGGGGAGTATTGAGGATGCAACGAGAATGAATGCTGTCCTTTTGAAGAAAGCCGACACATACACCGGACTCGGTTGGGACTTTAGTGAAATTTGGACTATCGCTCCTAACAATGCTGAATATCCTTATCCGGTATTGAAGAAACTCGGTTCTGTTCACACTGATATCAATAATATTGTGGTAGATGATACCAAGGGGGAATACGTTATAACGATAGTCGGAAATGTACTGACGGTGACAGGAATCAAAGCTACAGCTAAAGTATATGTAACGAATGTTGTCGGACAACAGATCAATACCGCGACTGTATGCGGAAAGGATGTAACCTTTATTCTTCCCGGACAAGGTGTCTATATCGTTACTATTATAACTAATGGTGTGACAAAGTCTTATAAAATTATCAACAACTAAACGAAATAAAGGTGGCCGGAATTCTCTCTGGTCACCTTCTATGTTTAACTGAATTATGCCGCACGGTATCTTTTGGTGGTATAGATATTAATAATTTGTAATATGTTTAAAAAGTATATAAAACACGGGGGGGGTAAAAGTTTATTATTCATAGTAATATTACTTATATCTATCCCAACTTTCGCTGCACCTATCAAGGTTACTGGACGGGTGCAAGATGTCAATGGAGATCTTTTAATAGGTGTCTCTGTGAAAGAAAAAGGTACTAACAATGTTACCGTTACCGATGTGAATGGTACTTATAATATTACGTGTTCTTCGGATAAAGCTACACTTGTTGCTGAATATATCGGTTTTCAGTCTGAGGAACGAAAGGTAACAGGAACATTGATAGACTTTGTTTTGAAGGATGAAGTAAGCAAACTTAATGAAGTTACGGTCGTAGGTTATACTACTGCAAAGAAGGTATCTGTGCTTGGTGCACAATCGGCATTGAAGATGGATCATGTAAAGGCACCGGTTGCAAATATGAGTTCTATTCTTGCCGGACGCGTTTCGGGTGTGGTTTCAGTGCAGCGTACGGGGCTTCCGGGGAAAGATGATTCCGATATTTGGGTGCGTGGAATTTCTACACTTACCAATCGTAAAGAAGGTCCGTTGATACTTGTCGACGGTATTGAGCGTAGTTTCAACAGTCTTGACCCAGAAGATATTCAGTCTGTAACGGTATTGAAAGATGCAGCTTCCACGGCAGTGTATGGTGTACGAGGCGGTAACGGAGTTATAATAATTACCACAAAACCGGGTATTGTAAGTAAGCCAAGGTTTTCGGTAGATGTATATCAGGGCATTACAAACTTAACAAAGGTTCCCGATCTTGTAGATGGTATTGAGTATATGAACGCTGTGAATGAGGCGTATAACAATTCTTATGGAAAGCCATATTATTCTCAACAGTATATTATAAATACAAAGGTAGCCAATGGACTTCCTACGCCTGAACTTACTTCGGAGCAAAGAGCTAAGTTGGAAAGTCAGCGTTCGATCAATAAATATCTATATCCTAATGTGGATTGGATGCGTGAACTCTATCATAAGTATGGGTGGAATCGCCGTGTAAATATGAATATTCGTGGTGGAGCTCCGAATGCCAACTACTATATTTCTCTTTCTTATTATCAGGAAAAAGGCCTAACGAAGACCGATCCGACACAAGATTACAGCACCGAGATCGACTATAATCGTTACAACTTCTTGACGAACGTTAATCTAAAGGCTACGAAGATGACAAATATCGATGTCGGCGTAAGTGGTTATTTTGCCAGTGGAAACTATCCAAATAGAAGTCTTAATGATATTTATACAAGGGCAATGAATACAAATCCGGTTATTTATCCTGTACAGTATCCTAATGGAGAGAACCCGGGGTATTCGCAAGTTCAGCGTGAACTTGATAATCCGTGGGTAGAGCTTACCCGTAGAGGTTACCAAACACAGTATAATACGCAGGTTAACTCGAACCTGAAGATCACTCAAGACTTCGGTTTTTGGGATTGGAGTAAAGGTCTTACGGCACGTGCACTTGTAGCTTTTGATGTAAGAGCAACGCAAGCATTGTCTTATTCCATAGATAACAGTACGTGGAAACCGAGTGGATCGAAGGATCCTACTACCGGTGACACATGGCTTGATGACGGAAATCTTTATGACGAGAATGGCAATATTAAGCTTCAAGAAGAATTCAAAGGCAATACAACCATGTCTTTCAAATCCGACAAGTGGGTGTATCGTACATTCTATTTTGAAGCGGCACTCGATTATAAACATACATTTGCGAGACGTCATAATGTGAGCGGTCTTGTTGTTTTCAATATTAGAAACTATCGTGATGCCAATGATAACTTGATTGGTTCTTTGCCTCATAAGCAGGAAAGCCTTTCTGCCCGTGCGACCTATGACTATGATAACCGTTATTTTGTAGAAGCCAACATTGGTTATACCGGTTCGGAGAACTTTGCAAAGGGGCATCGTTTCGGTACTTTCCCCGCATGGGCTATCGGTTGGGTGCCATCTAATGAGGGATGGTGGAAGCCGGTTTCGCATGTTATCTCTTTCTTGAAACTGCGCTATTCTGACGGTACTGTGGGTAATGATAGCCAAAACGGTCGCTTCGGTTATTTTACCGAGATTACCGAAAAGAGAGGTTACAGTTCTTATTGGGGCACTAAAGGCATCGGATACAATAAATATGGTTTCCAAGCACAGTGGTCGAAGATACGTAAGCAAGACCTCGGTATCGAAATCAATTTCCTGCACGACGACCTTACGTTAGTGCTCGATTTGTTTAAGGAGCGCCGTACAAAAATCTTTGTAGACCGCAATAATTTACCTCTTCTTGCAGGGCTTGCCGCTACAGCATCTGCTAATATCGGCATAGTAAAGAACAAAGGCTATGAAATAGCGTTGGAATATAGTCATCAGTTCGGCAAAGATCTTTTCGTATCTGTGCGTGGTAACATAACAGAAAATACGGATAAAGTTGTTGAAAACGCAGAAGCAGAGCCGGCATATCCGTGGTTGGAGCGCCGTGGACATAATGTGCTTGCCCGTTGGGGATACGTTGCAGAAGGCTTGTATACCACTACCGAGCAGATACAGCAGCGAGGTATCACACAGTTCGGTGAAACCCGTCCGGGAGAACTTGTAAAGCCGGGAGACATAATGTATAAAGACTTGAATGGTGATAAGCATATCGACGAAAATGATATGACATGTATCGGGCGTGGTGATATTCCACGTATCTATTACGGATTTGGAGGAGATGTTCGGTATAAAAATATCGGTGTGGGTATTCTTTTCCAAGGTGTGGCCGATGCAGACCGTGTACTCCAAGGAAATGGTATTCGTCCATTTAGGAGTTCTACAGGAGGTGGAACCCTTTATTCCAATATTACCGACCGCTGGAATTCTAACAATCCAACCAATACCAATGTGTTTTATCCGCGTTTAGCATGGGGTGATAAAGATCCGTCGAATGCCAATAACTTCGTTGCAAGCACTTGGTGGCAGCGTGATGTAAGCTTTATGCGTTTGAAGCAGTTCACCATTTCTTACTATTTCCCCAAGGCATGGGAACGTAACGGTATACTCAAGGGCGGCCGTTTCTATATCATGGGCGAGAATGTATTTACTTTCAGTAAGTTTAAGCTGTGGGATCCGGAGCTTAATACCGATAACGGTATATCTTATCCGAATGTCAGAACTTTCTCTATCGGCGTTAATTTCAACATCTAATGGCTAAGAAATCATATAAATTTATGAAAAGGAACATTTTTAATATATTATTTTTAGTTTTCACAGCTATTACTTTCACATCGTGTGAAGACTATTTTGATACGGTGCCGAACGATCTTATCGACATAGATAAGGTGTTTACCAACCGCGGACTGTCTTTGCAGTGGCTTACCAATATATATTGGTATACTCCTGACAATACGAATATGGATAATTATACGGAATATTCCACCGAAGGAGTGTGGACCGCAGCTTGCAATGAAGGATACTTGCCTTGGTCGCAGTGTCAGTCCAACAACATCATCTTGGGCACGCTCTATCCTTCAACCAGATATGTGCGACAACAATGGACGGCTTATTACCGCGCTATACAGAAAGCAAATATCTATCTCTCACAGATCGATCGCTGTGCACCCATGAGCGATAAAGAAAAACTATGGACTAAAGCCGAGGTGAAAGCGTTGCGTGCATACTTTTATTTTAACCTCGTCAGGCTGTTCGGACCCGTGCCTATCGTTGGTGATAAGGTATATTCTGTCAATGATCCTCTTGGCGATATGAAGCTCTCGCGTTGTACGGTAGACTCTTGCTTTAATTATATTATATCGGAATTGAAAGCGGTTGTCGGCAGTGGAAATCTCATTTCGCAGTTCAATGGTGCCGGTGCATTTGATGATCAGTTCGCGGGTAACCTGACACAAGAGGCGGCCGAAGGTATTTTGGCCGAGGTTTATCTGTTCCGTGCTAGTCCTCTTTTTAATGGCGATCCTTACTACAAAGACTTGAAAAACACTGATGGAACATTATTGTTCCCGCAGAATGCTGATATGAAAAAATGGGAGGATGCCCGCGATGCAGCTAAGAAAATTATTGATAGTGGTAAATTTCAGTTAGTTTATCGTGATGTTACGGGCAAGCGTGTGACAGACGTGAAGTTGTCGGATCCCTACAACTCCTGTTTTTATTCATGTTTAGGAAGGCAAGATAATGAAGAAATGATTTTCCTCCGCACGGTCCCCAACAACCGCATCTATTACGAAATGCGGCCGAAGCACAGCGGTATTCCCAATGCACAGTCGGGGGCGGGTGCCCTTTCAGTACCTTTGCAGACGGTAGATCTATTCTTTACAAAGAACGGGCTCCGTATTGATGACGATTCTACCTATTTTACCTATGATACGGAGAACCCTACATCGATGAGCAAACGCCTGATGCTTAGCACCTTGGCCTATACGGATCAGTTCTCCGGTTATACGTATTTTACGCCATCGAGCGCTTATCGGGTGATGAAACAGTTCTACGATAGAGAGCCAAGATTTTATGTCGCGTTCACATTCCAGAATCGTCGATGGGACTTTGATGCCTCGAAAACCTACTATACGGACATGTCGCAGACTGGCAATTCAGGTCCTGCAAAGAACGGACACGACCATCCGATCTTCGGTGTCATTGCTCGCAAACTCTATGCCGACAATATGAACGTGCCTTACAGCGTAAAGCTGCGTCTGTCGGAAGTCTATCTGAACTATGCTGAAGCCTGCAACGAGCTCGGTGATGTTGGTACAGCATTACATTATGTAAACTTGATACGTAGCCGTGCGGGTATTCCCGAATACAAGGGATTGAACGCTGAAGACCAGACGGAGTTCGATATGCGTGGTAAAGAACGCGTAATATTGGAGTCTTACGATAAAGACTTCGTTCGTAAGGTGATTTATCGTGAACGTCTGATAGAGCTTGTTTTCGAGAGTAAGCACTATTTTGATGTGCGTCGTTGGGGGGTTGCCGACATGGCACAGGGCGATGGTTGGATTTATCCTTCATACCACCAAGGCGGTGAAGGTGGTGATATGATTGGTTTCAACGTGGACAATAAAGGATCTTCGGAGGAGCAAAACAACGATTTGAATTTCTATAAGCGCCTGAAAGTGCAACATCGTATTTATACAAAGCGCATGTCGTTCTTCCCGATACCGCAGACAGATATCAATCGTGACCGTAATCTTGTGCAGAACACAGGGTGGACTGTGGAATAGTATCTACATTGATAGCGACTATTTCTGAGGCTATCTGATTGGCAGCAAGCATACGTATTCATTTGCCGACTATCGTGTTCCTCACGAGTAGTCGGCATTCAGTATTAATATATTCATCCATCAGTTTTTCTAAAGTAGATCCTTCATTTGTCATCGAGGAAGAATATATTATAAATGGAGTTGTGAAGTTTTGTGTGAGCTTGCTGAATGTATACCGACTTTTACCAAAGTATTTTCTTTCACTGTTGTAGTGGAAGACGGTGTTAGACTGTGTACCTGTCAAGTTTGTATGATACTTCTATTGATTATAGGCATATTGTATAATCATGATAAATGGCTGTTTAATCGGAGTAGATGCAGGAAACCTTGTAATCAAAAATATGTTGAAATGAAGAAATATCTTTGATTTTCTTTATTTAAGAGTAGGCGAAAGATGTTTTTTATCATCGGCTTCTCATTCTCTATTTGCGCACATCATTCACCTTGAGAGAATTGAATAGGAAAATATCCTCCTCTATAAAAAGGAGCCCTGCAGTAGTGCAAGGCTCCGTGATAGATCGACTGTCTGAATGTTATAAATATCTATTTGGTATATTTCTTTCCATTAAAGATATAAATGCCCTTGGGTAGTGATTTCAGAACAGTAGAAATGTTTTTCTCGGTTGCCGTGGCAATCTTGATACCGTTTATTGTGTATAGATTCATCTTCTTGTTCTGTTCATCTGAGCGGATATCAGCAATGCCTGTGGCTGTATTTTCATCGACAACGACCAGCTCTTTTGTGGTAGCAGCCTCAAGGTTGTTGGCAACGAAGTAAGCGCTGAATGGAGCGATGATGGTCTTGTCTGTGGCTATAAAGCGTTGGCCGTTGGCATCAAGCATGTATACATTGGTTAACGTATTAGCCATGGTTGTCCCCATATATTTATAGTCGGTGCTATAGGTAGATATTCGTTCTGCGGCCTCAATCAAAGTGTTTGTAGCACTGTATGTAAGAGTCTTACCGCTCTGGTTGAACACAGTGCCGTTCATAGAGCCTGCATAAGAAACCATATACGGGCGGTTTGCGGCTGCCTTATCTACGAAGTTGAAGTATACATGGTTGCCTTTGACCGAAGTGAATTCTTTTAATATGAGGCCTTTGTCCTTATCCGTGGCACGGTGGAACCAGTCTATCGTTTCACCGTCGGCATCGACCGTTTGTGGTGCGAACGGCAATGCAATAGTACTCCAGTTGTTATTAATATCCACTTTTTCTACTTTATGAATATAAGATGCTTGTTTTGTCGTAAACGACTTGGGTATGTAAAGGTTGTAGGCATCATTGAGTACGAATTTCTCAGCTTCGCCTCCGAAGACAATATTATTGACCTTCTTTTTCAATATTGCCAATACACGGGAACTCACCGTGGCATTTTTTTCGTAATATACTATGAGGTTTTTATTGTATTCATCGTTGATATAGATGGTTGCTGGCGAAGTTGTGCTCGGAATATCGATAGCTGCTATGTCTTTCGTTACGATGAACCCGTCTTGGTTCTTAACTCCATATTGTGTACCATCAGCAGTCCAGTATTGAATACCCGTTTTTACATCGAAGTCTCCACATCTTGCATTGTCGTTGTTATCACTGTTTCCACTGAAAAAATATCTACTTCCGGTATTCAAGTTCTTAATTATATAGACCAAGGTCGTGTCTTTTCCGGCTTCGAGATTGATGAATTGACTTTCAGAAGTACGCATCCAATAGTATATACCGCTGAGTTCCCACGGTGCGACTCTTATGTTGCCGATGTATGGGTTGCTGTCCTTGTTGATTACTTTTACCTGCATAGTCATTTGAGTACCGTAGATACTGCTTGGATTGGTGGAATGGTCTACATGCGAGAGCGGTGTCATAACGAGCGAGAGGTTTCCCTTTGCAGCTTCTAAAATAGTCTTTTTGCAGGAGTAGAAAATATCTTTTTTCTCTTTGGATGTAGAAAGAGCAAGTGTATGTTCGCCTACCGTCGTAGGTTTATACTTGAAATATATGTCGGTAGTCTTACCTGCAGGCAAGACTACGTTATTTCCCGACTTCCATACACCGTCTTCCAACAAATACATTTCTTCATAGTATTCGTCTACATGGTTAGTGATATTTACCTTGACTTTCTGCTCTATGCCTGCACGGCCGTTGCCGATCAGTTCCAAGGAGTTTACCGTAATGTTTAGTTCTGGTGAAATCATGATGGAGAGTTCCGTATCACTCTTCACGTCAACGATAAAATAATTTTTGTTGAAGTTGTCGTCTTCTATCCATGTTGTGGTACCATGCCGCCGGCTACGCCCTTTGATATAGTATCTGCCTTTTGCGATATTTCTGGGCAGTATGGCGGTGATCCAACGTGTGGGCCACCATGTGCCGGGAGAAAGATGAAAGTTTGCGTCTATACCAAGTGATTCTTTAATGAGGTTTCCCGTAGCATCGTAAAGCGTGAACGTATGGTCGAAGTTATATGCTTCTCTCATACTTGTACCTGTGCCGTAGATCAATTTTATGGAGAAATATGCTTTTGTAGAATTGCGGGTATAAGTTGTTTTGTCAAGTTTAAGGTTTAAAATACTCGTATGTGGAATTTCCTCAGGCAGCACAGCGCCGTTTTCTTTTGGTTTAATGCCTACTACGATACCTTGTCCCATGGAGTAGCCGTCGGCACTCGAACTTCCACCGATACCCTGTTCACCGGGTGACATGACCGTGAGCAAGAAGTATCCGTCATCAAGACCGCCCCATCCCCAGTTAACGTGATAAAAGCCATTGCCGTCGTAGCCGTCCAATACAAATTCATGACCTCCACCTCCATTAGAAGTTGTAGCATTCATCATAATAGGCCGTCCGGCTGCCAGTTCTGAATAGATAAGGTCCTCCCATTCTTGGTATGAATAACCGTCGTGAGATTCGAAATGCAATGTAGGATCATAGCCGAAATAATTGATGAATGCGGGTACGATATTGCCTACACCTGCACCCGAAGAGGCTCCGTAACTCATCTTAACGGACTGTCCGATGTAGCGCATAAGTTGTGCTATGGCTTGTTTCGATTCTGTTGAAGAATTGTTGTGGTAGGTATTGGTGATATACTCCCAATTGAATGTAGTCGGAGGTAGTGCTTTCAGAGTGTAAGTGGAATCTTCACTGGTGAATGTGTATTCGGGGATTTTCGGCACGGTTGTTACTGGCCAACGCCAATAACCTATGATTTGTGCCATGGCTGTAGCTACACATCCCGTAGCACATATTCCAGATTGATTTTTTTTGTTGTGGTACTTGGGACAGTCAAGGTTATACGGATCGCTTTGGTTCCATCGACTTTGCACGAGTACGGGAATAACGTTCTTCGTTATCGATTTGCATGATGAGGCTTTGGGGTGTGACACTTTCTTCATGTCAGAACTCTCTCTGTTTTCCATGGCTGCTACGGCTGTTGATAGTTCATCAAGCCATTCTTTCATGGGTATGGGAATATTTTTTACGTCAATTGTTCCTGTATCGGTGTAACCCAATATGGCCTGTGTGCGGTCACTCCCCGAAACTATAACGTAGCCGTTGTTGATTCCAACGTTGAAGACATAGTAGAAAGGGGTTTCCATAATAGCGGTAAGTCGGGAGGCAATACCTGTCGACATATTCTTTCTCATACCGCGTGTCGGAGAAGAAGTGAGAAAAGCTTTTGCTTTTTGTCTGGCTTGGTCTTTTGTAATCGGTTCTCCGAAAGTGGTAATCTGGCAAATAACCAGCATAGCAATGAGTAATTTTGTTTTCATTTAAGGTGTTTTGGTTAGGATTATGTTAGACTTTAATTAATGATAGATGTCGCAAAAATACAGATTATTTTTTAATCATACAAAATTTTATCAAGATATAAATGATGATCTAATGCTGGAAAGATTTTAAAAATGATTTTTTAATGAATTGAAAATTTACTTTGTTTTTTGAAAAATATGTATCATGTTTTGGGTATAATCGCTAAGCGTATGTTATAAATTGTTTTAATAAGGTATTTTTTTTGCATATCAATCGGCTTATTCGAGTGTTTTTAGTAACTTTGCAAACTGAAACTGTAAAGTACACATTTATGGCTGAAGTAAAGCAAATGAAGACTGCTTTGATATCGGTCTTTCATAAAGACGGCTTGGATGATTTGCTCGCTAAGTTGCATAGTGGTGGTGTAAAGTTTCTTTCAACAGGTGGAACCTGGCAGTTTATTGAGTCATTAGGCTATGAATGTCTGGCAGTGGAGAACGTTACATCTTATCCATCTATCTTTAGCGGACGTGTCAAGACGTTGCATCCAAAAGTATTTGGAGGTATCCTTGCGCGTCGTGGTCAAGAAGAAGATCGTAAAGAGATGGAACAGTATGGGATACAGGGAATAGATCTTGTGATAGTGGATCTTTATCCGTTTCAGCAAACGGTGGCTAGTGGCGCATCGGATACCGATATTATAGAAAAGATAGATATTGGCGGTGTTTCTCTGATACGTGCCGGAGCTAAAAACTTTAAAGATGTGGTTGTCGTGCCGAGTAAGGCCGAATATGGTATGTTACTTGATATTCTGAACAAGAATGGTGCTCAGACTACGCTTGAAGAGCGGAAAAAATTTGCTGAACGTGCATTTGGAGTAAGTTCCCGATATGACGAAACTATCCATGCTTGGTTTTCCAAACAGATAATATAGTAATCATCGTGGAATGAAGAATGTTGATTAGACTTTAACACCGGTATGAATATTTTCCGGTGAGAGTTGAAACTCTTGTAAAAATCATCATCATTCATCATTATCCTACTAACAATAACCAATTAAACAAATTAAAATGGGATTTTTTTCTTTCATTCAAGAAATTGCAATGGATCTTGGTACAGCAAATACAATCATTATCAGTGATGATAAAATCGTTGTAGATGAGCCGTCTGTGGTTGCGCTTGATCGTCATACAGATAAAATGATAGCTGTGGGTGAAAAAGCTAAGATGATGTATGAGAAAACACATGAACATATTCGAACAATTCGACCTTTACGTGATGGTGTTATCGCCGATTTCACAGCATGTGAGCAGATGATGCGCGGATTAATAAAGATGGTTCATAGTGGCAGACACCTTTTTTCTCCTTCTCTGCGTATGGTTATCGGCGTTCCGTCGGGCAGTACGGAAGTTGAACTTCGTGCCGTTCGTGATTCGGCAGAGCATGCGGATGGACGTGATGTGTACCTGATATTTGAACCGATGGCAGCTGCAATCGGCCTTGGAATTGACGTAGAGGCTCCGGAAGGAAATATGATTGTTGATATAGGTGGCGGAAGTACCGAAATTGCAGTGATTTCTTTGGGTGGTATTGTGAGCAATAACTCCATACGTATTGCTGGTGATGATCTCACGGCCGATATACAGGAGTATATGAGCCGTCAGCATAATGTGAAGGTGAGTGAACGTATGGCAGAACGTATCAAGATACATGTGGGCTCTGCAATTGCAGATTTGGATGGAGACATTCCGGATAAATATATCGTACATGGTCCGAATCGTATCACGGCATTGCCGATAGAGGTACCTATAGATTACACGGAGATGGCTTATTGTCTTGATAAAACGGTAGCAAAGATAGAAAATGCAGTGCTTAGTGCATTGGAGAATACTCCACCGGAGCTCTATGCCGACATTGTAAAGAATGGTATTTATCTGACAGGTGGTGGTGCTTTGCTTCGTGGGCTTGACAAGCGGCTGACCAATAAAATCAATATAGAGTTCCATATTGCCGAAGATCCATTACATAGTGTGGCAAAAGGCACAGGCATAGCGCTGAAAAACATAGATCGTTTCTCTTTCTTGATGCGTTAAGGTATGCCATGCAAAATCTTTTAGCATTTCTTGCAAAGCATTATCATTGGTTTGTATTTATCGTACTCGAAGTAGCTAGCTTCGTGCTGTTGTTTCAATACAACAGCTATCAGAGTAGTGTATGGTTTTCTTCGGCTAATGCTGTTGTAGGAAAGGTCTATGAGTGGACATCACAGGCAGAAACTTTCTTCTCGCTTCTTTCTGTTGACCAGAAGCTTGTACGTCGTAATCAGTTCTTGGAAGTGCAGGTTGGTCTGTTGTCAGAGAAACTGTTTGCTGTAACTAAGGACTCCTCTGTACTGGAACAAAGTACAGAAGATGCTCTGCAAGGTTACAGACTTATTCCGGCAAAGGTAGTGAGCAATCTTCTTGGCAAACGAGATAATCTGATTACAATAGATAGGGGAACTGTCGATGGGGTGAAAGAAGATATGGGAGTTGTTTGCGGTATGGGGGTGGTAGGAATTGTTTATCTCGCATCTGCACATTATTCTGTGGTCATTCCAGTGCTTAATTCGAAATCGAATATCAGTTGTATGATTAAGAACCGGGGCTATTTTGGCTATTTACATTGGACAGGTGGCAGTTCTGATATGGCTTTTGTAGATGATGTACCGCGTCATGCCCATTTTAAACTCTATGATCAAATAGTGACCAGCGGTTACTCATCCATATTTCCTCCGGGGATTTTAGTGGGTAAAATTATTCACGTATATAATTCAATTGATGGATTGTCTTATCGATTGAATGTGAAGTTATCCACTAATTTTGGACGATTACACGATGTTTGTGTGATAGATAATGCCAATATGCAGGAACGTATAGATGTGTTGCGTGCAGCTCAAGATTCGATTAAAGCAAACGAAAATTAAAGGATCATGAGTGAAGGACTGTTTCAAAAACTGTTATTTTTCCTTATTCTTTTATTGAGTCAGGTGTTGGTTCTCAACAGGATACATCTCTTCGACAGCGCAACACCAATGCTGTATGTATATTTTATGCTTTTTTTTCGTAGAAACTATTCGCGAGCAGGGATACTTTTATGGGGATTTTTTATTGGGCTTTGTGCAGATATTTTTTCTAATACACCGGGATTGACATCAGCTTCGATGACATTGCTTGGATTACTTCAACCTTATATATTGGCGTTTTTCATACAGCGTGATAGTCCTGAGGATTTGAAACCTTCGATAAAAACGATGGGTGTTTCCAATTTTTTATACTATACAATTATTACGGTATTAATTTTTTGCACGGTATTTGTTACGATTGAGACGTTCAATTTCTTTAATTGGCTGCAATGGCTTGCAAGCATAGGTGGCAGTACGGCAATCACTGTAGCAATCATTCTGGTCATAGAAAACCTACATAATAAGGAAAGACAACAGCAATAAATGAAGGATTTTAATCTTGAAAATCGTCGCTTGGTGATAGGTGGTGTGGCACTGATGATTGTTATCGTCTACATCATTCGCCTATTTACGCTTCAATTGTTAAGTGATGATTACAAAAAGAATGCTGACAGCAATGCTTTTTTGAAGAAGATTGAATTTCCATCGCGTGGTACTATAACAGACCGTCATGGACAGTTAATGGTCTATAACCAGCCTTCTTATGATATTATGGTTGTGATGAATGAGGAAAGTGGGCGGCTTGATACTGCGGAATTTTGTACTGCTCTTGGTATAACAAAAGAATTCTTTATCCAGCGTATGAATGATATTAAGGACTATAATAAGAATCATGGATATTCACGATATACGCAACAGATGTTTATGAGCCAACTCTCAGATAAAGAGTTTAGTGTGTTTCGAGAGAAAATGTTCCGTTTTCCTGGCTTTTATGTCCAAAAAAGAAGTATCCGACAGTATCAATATCCGTGGGCAGCACATGTGCTTGGCGATGTTGCAGAAGTATCTCAGAGCGATATTGATAACGATGATTATTATCAGCCCGGTGACTATATAGGTAAGTTGGGAGTTGAACGCTCTTATGAAAAACAGTTGCGTGGAGAAAAAGGTGTCCAAATACTGCTTCGCGATGCGCATGGACGTATTCAAGGTAGTTATCAAAACGGAAAGTTTGATAGGAGACCTATACCGGGGAAAGACCTTACACTCAGTATTGACATACAGCTGCAAGCTCTTGGTGAAAGACTCATGCAGGGAAAAATCGGTAGTATTGTAGCTATAGAACCTTCTACAGGTGAAGTACTCTGCATGGTAT
>CAUUQE010000031.1:0-19277 GCA_963547065.1 uncultured Prevotella sp.
TCAATAAATCCTCGTCTGAATCATACTGTACACAAGATATTCCACTCGTTACAGCAATATTTTCCAATGCATACCCTGTACCAATTACCAACAAACCATTAGCAATAGCATCAAGTACTTTTCCCTTTGTACCTGTGCCAACAGCTATGGGTGCCAACTGAACATCGTGTTTTATAATCTCTTCAATATAATCAGAAGCGAATATAATATGCTTTACTTCATAGCCCGCATTCCGTAGTTCTGAAACATGATATTCCCATCCATGTCCTAAGAATGTAATCTTGTAGCTATTTCTCAAACTTCGTTTTTCTCTATTTAATAGAGCAACTAACTCGTCTGCACTCTGTCGCATATAAAGATTATACTGTCCAGCAACAAGTAATTTTATCTTAGGTATAGAGAAAGATATTTTCTTCTTTTGTTCTGAGATATGATAATGAGGATGGCGTAAGAAATATGCCTGAATACCATGATTGATATTTCTAAGTGATTCTACATCTGCATTTCCCACCAGATGATACCTTATAGTCTTATCATTGTCATATTGTCCCTCCATCCTGACATATTTTAAATACATTAACATATTACGTAGTAAAGACATACATTTCTTAAATACGAAACGACGTCCCAACATTCGGTAATAAAACAAAGACTCACAATCAGGAAGGGTATGTACTCGCCTATACTGCGAAAATTGCCTACTGATACGAGAAAAATCTTGTCCATAAATCCAAATACCGTCAGGCTTTTGGCTTTTTATATCTTCTACTATACTGTTCGACAATTTAATATAATTAAATATAGGAAATTTTAGGAAGACACGGATAACCGACATATGTAACTTTAGAACCCAAATTAACCATAATGGTTGGGAAAGAAGTACGATCTTTACATTAAGCTCCGCTTCAACCTCTTTAATTTTTTGTTTAGAAAGTTTATTGTTATTAAAACTGTAAATTAAGATATCAATACCTTGTGGTCTGTGTATCATCAGATGATAAGGAAGGGCAGAAGTCCCTCTAATATTCTCTGAAGCTGGAGTTATATGGGTTATTAAAACTATTTTCATCCTTAATTCACATTATAAAAAAAATTCTTCCTTATTAAAAACTAATCGACTTATAATTCTTTTTTTCCAAGAATCAAATTCACCTTTTAATGGATACATTTTTTCTCTCTTAAGCTCCTCTAAAACTATAGAATTTACCCCTATAGATTTCCAACGTTTCTTATTCTTAAACAGAGAACAAATTAAACTAAAAAGTACATTCTGGCTCCTATTAAATATAACTTTTGACAATAAAGGATCAGAAGAAGCATAATAATCTGATAAAGCCTTGAAAGAATTTATTATATAAATATCATCTTTCACATATTTAATTTTCTTTTGAGGATCCAAAGATTTACTTGTAGAATTAGGATGGTTAATATAAATATAAGGAACAATATCTGTAAATAACACCTTATTCGCCCGTGGCATCAAACGGTACGTCAACTCTACATCCTGATGCGTAATTCCTTTTACAAAAAAGATATTATTATCCAATATCAATTCTCTTTTTACGATCAAAGCACAAATGGAAGAAGGATTATATCCTTTAATTATAGCATCTCTTCCAGAAAGAACTTGATTATGTGTAACAGTCGGTTGACTACATTCCTTTCCTAAAATTCCTCCTTCTTCCGTTACCCTTTGAAGTTGAACTCCTAATATATCCAAATTTTCATTATCATTCAAAATACCAAAAACACGTTGAAGCTGTTTACTATCAAGTTTATCATCAGAATCAACACACCATATATATTCTCCTTGGCTTTGTTTTATCCCATTATTTCTTGCAGTACTTTGGCCTTGATTTTCTTGTACCAAATAACTTATATTACAATATTTATCTACATAATTCAATGCGATTTCCGTCCCTTTATCCTCAGAGCCATCATCAATTACTAACACTTCATATTGATCTTGAGGTAAATCTGAATTCAATATGGAATCCAAACAATTACCAATGTATTTTTCTGCATTATACATTGGTATTATAAAACTCAATTTATATTTCTCTTCCACTATTTAAGAAACTAATATAACCAAAATCGTCTAAATACCGTTTTAAACTAAAGAACCCTTTGTATTCAAAGATTTTCCCCGGAAACCATTTACGATATAACTTATGACCTTTGTAAAAAAGATAATTCTTTTCTTTATTCTTATCAAAAACAGAAAAAACTAATTTAGGATATTGAATGTGAGAGAAAAGCATCAATTCTTCCTCTTCAACATTTCGATTTTCATATATCACATAGACATTATCATAATTTATTCTTTTAAACCGCTCCATCCATTTATTCTTTGCCTCTTCAAAAGAACAGTAATGTACAAAACCTATTTTAATAGTTCTACCATTAAAGCTAATCCCTCCAACGGGATATTGATAACGTTTCGATTCTACCCGAAAGATATTAGCATTTGAAAAATATTCTAAGTGCTGAACAAAATCATAGAAATCTTGAAAATTATAAAATAAAGTATTAATTGTGGGAGTAATAAACCTTAGCCCTAAATCATGAAGAATAACTCCAGCTACACAGTTATTACAAATTATAGTCGGAGCTATATTTCTATTTTTCTTCGATCTATAATGATGGTACCACTTTCGAGGTGTTCTCATCATTCTTAAAGAAAGCCCTTTTCGATGATCAATAAATATTTTCTTTAATAAAAAATTCATCCTTACAGTCGTCCATCTATTTGGTTACGTTGGAGTACCCCTTTCACATCATATACTACACCGCATTCTTGATCTTTTAATAATTCACGCACATTACTTTCTTTAAATTCTGTATGAGCAACACTAAGAATTACAGCATCGAACTGTCCTTTTAAATCAGATAAACCTTTTCCCGTCAATCTAATACCATATTCGGTTTCAACCCGTTCCGCACTTGCCCATGGATCACAAACTGTAATATTCTTCGTATATTCGGATAGTGTATAGTATATGTCTACGACCTTTGTATTTCTCGTATCCGGACAATTCTCTTTAAAGGTAATACCAAGAATTAAAATCTTTGCATCTTTAACAAGTACCCCTTTTTTATTCATCAGTTTAATTGTCTGATTAGCAACATAATCTCCCATGCCGTCATTCAATCTGCGGGCAGCAGACATAATACGCGGAAGGACTCCGTAGACCTGTGCTTTCTGTATAAGATAGTAAGGATCAACACTAATACAATGACCGCCGACAAGCCCTGGATTTAACTTTATAAAGTTCCATTTCGATGATGCAGCTTCTATGGCATCATGCGTATCGATACCCATTGCATTAAATATCTTCGCCAACTCATTCATAAAAGCGATATTAACATCACGCTGCGAGTTCTCAATTATCTTCGATGCCTCGGCTACGCGTATCGATGGAGCCTTGTGCGTACCATTAATCAACACCGAATTGTAAACCGCATCAACAATATCAGCAATCTCGGGTGTAGAACCGGATGTAACCTTCTTAATTTTCTCAACCGTATGTTCCTTATCCCCTGGATTAATACGCTCGGGCGAGTAGCCTGCGTAGAAATCGGTATTAAACTTCAAGCCCGAAACTTCCTCAACCACGGGTAAGCATTCCTCTTCGGTTACGCCGGGGTAAACCGTAGATTCGTAAACAACGATGTCGCCTTGCGAGATAACCTTGCCCACGGTGGTGCTCGCTCCTATAAGCGGAGTAAGATCTGGGCGATTGTTTACATCAACAGGGGTTGGTACTGCAACCACATAGAAGTTGCAGCTACGCAGTTCTTCCAAGTCTGTGGTACACACAAAGCCATTACGCAAGGCTTCCTGCAACAATTCGTCCGACACCTCTAGCGTTGCGTCGTGGCCAGCCATCAACGCCTCCACACGCTTTTGGTTCATGTCGAAACCCACCGTTTTATACTTTGTAGAAAAAAGGCGAGCGAGGGGTAAGCCCACATAGCCCAGGCCGATTACGGCTATTTTCAATTCTCTTTGCATCTTGTTATTTCTATAAAATTTCGTACATTTGCCTAATGTCATTTATAAAATGTGTAAGGGAAACCGCGCCTATCATCTTAGTCCTGTTCTTTTCCACTTCAAGGGAAGATAAAGGTTTGTCAATCATTTTTGTATTTAATTCGTGTTGAACACTTAAGACTTGTAAGCCTAAGCTATCATAGTATCTATAGGCCAAACCCGAACTAGACAAGAACACTTTGCAACCATTCCAAAGTCCCTGCCTAATATTGCTCATGGCTTGCTGGCGTTCATGGAACATAACAACATTGCTACAAGAGGATACAATCTTACAATACTCATTATATGGAAGAAACGTATCCAATGGGACAAACTTGTCTCCCCAATATTCCTTACCAACAGATTTAACTTTTCTCAGATACCTTTGTGTTCCGCCATAACTCAAAGGAACATATATTTTCTTATCTGCAAGATCTATACCTTTTAGATATTGGAAAGCATCTAAATGATTATTTGTTGGGTCACCAGAATTACCAATAAGGATGTTGTTCCCTGTAGGCAAAGGATTCTTTATATTTATCTCGGAAACCTCATCGTTCAGACTGAAATAGTGAAAATGCAGTTGTTTTGCTCTAAAAAAGGAGTTTTCCGTCATCAACTCATATTCTTGGGGTATCACTCCCGAGAAGTAATCTATACGCGAAATAGCTTTCCTTATACTTCTTTTATCTCTATGATAGTTAAACTCCACATGCAAATCGGCCAAATACCCTCTTAGGTTACTCCGTGTGGCACCTTTCGTAAGCGGCCTATATAGGGGAATCTTTATGAAGGGGTATCTCTTACAAGGAGTAGTATATAAATCATATCCCCATGAGAACCACACCACTTTAATACTATGCGGCATCTTATTAAGGAAGTCAAACGCTCCTGCTCTCAACCCATGTAATACGATTACATCATAGCCGGATAAAGACTTGATAAAATCACAAGGGCGGATAATTATAACCTTTTCTTTACTCTTTATGTATGTGAAATCATATCCCTCGATTTCACTAACAATCGCATAAGTATGATTATGACATCCCTTAGTGTATTCCATAACAGAAATTAAATCATCAATAAATTTATCATCTGTTATCCAATGAAAGTATTTCATACCTTTTTACGCTTAATTATCTGTAAAGCTTCATTCAACTCTGGAGATTTAAATAAGAATGAACTTCCCAAATAGTATATGATTCCCACGCAGCTTGCTACAATTAGGCTTATTATATCTTCATCGATTAACTTGACGATGAACAGAGCAATCCCACCTGTAACTATTGAATTTAACAGCATTGGTAATAAGTCCTTCAATTGTATCAACAATCCTAGTTTTATGAACTTTCCTGTATAATAAGTATTTAAAACTAAACTTACTGCAGACGACAAGACAAATCCATAACACATCGCAGAAATACCCCAAGGTATCATAGCAAATAAGATTGCTACTCCTATCAGTCTTTTAATAACTTCCAACTTCAAAAATAAATCGGAACGCCCTTTCACTTGAATTAGGTTCAAATTAATTACTTGGATAGGGAAAAGCATCATTGCAAAACAGAGAATCTGAAGTAAGGGGATTGTATTCTCCCATTTATCCGTTAACACAATTCGAACTAGAGGATCAGCTACAGAGAAGAGCAATAGCATTAATGGAAATACTAAAAAAGCAGACATTCGCAAGATACGCCTATAATTTGTAGCAAGTTGTTCATTGTCATCCTGCATTCTACTCAATATCGGGAACGATACTCTTTGTAGAATACTTGTAATGTTCGCTGCTGGCAACATGGCGAATCCCTGCGCTCGCGAGAAGAAACCCAGTAATGTCGGACTATAGAATTTTCCTATCACAATAGGAGCAAGATTATTATATATACGTTCCTGAAGATTTGCTAGAAGTAATTTTGAACCAAAACCAAATAAATAGCGGTATGACTCTTTAGAAAAAACCACCTTGGGTTTCCACCTCGAATAGGTCCAAAAGAGGAGAGCTCTAAAAAAGGAGAAAGAAACCATTTGTCCAACTAAAGCCCAAACTCCATCACCTCTGTAAGCCATCACAATCCCAACAACACCAGACATCGTTGTTGAAACAAGTGTCAACTTAGCTTGCAACTTAAAATCCAAGTCGACTGTAAGCTTTGCCTGCTGTACAATACACAGTGAGTTTAATACGAGAACTACTGAGGTCCATCTAAGGACAGACTCAACTAATGGCATTCGATAAAACGATGCCACAATAGGGGCAATGCAAAACAATAGGACGTATGAAAAGATGGCAACACCTATGTTCAAGAAAAATGCAGTTGAAAGGTCACTTTCAGAAAGATCTGGCTTTCTAACAATAGCAGAAGTAATTCCCCCTTCTACAAAGACCTGTGCAATATCAGTAAATACATATAACATAGCTATTACGCCATAATCACTAGGGGAAACAATCCGTGCGATTAAAATAGAAAAAATGAAGCTAAGGCCCTGATTGGAAAAACGGTCTATGCTATTCCATAGTAATCCATTAGTCATTTGCTTCCTTAAATTTAAAGACATATCACGCATCCACTAGTTAAGGTAAACTTTCACAGTTGCAAGCATTGAAATGGCCATCAGTTTATCAAAAGTATTTCCCCTAGAATATAGTTCTTTTGTCTCATTTTGAAGTTCAGGGTAGTTACTTATCAGACCTATGTGTTCAGCAAAGTAAGTATCAACAAATTCTTTTAATTTTGAATTTGTTTCCAACCAATACTGATAAGGATTCATGTGATTCTGTGAACCTTTAGATGAGAAATAGTTTCTAATTCCCTTTATTCTTGCTTGAATGCCATGTACATGCAAAATGGCATTGTCTTTAAACGACACATTACGCTCAGCTTTATTCCGCGTAGAAGGGATTTCACCAGCAATGGGGTACTTCCGCTCTATCCACGCCCAATATAAGCGATGGTTTCTTCTTATCTCATAAGGAACCCTTGCGCAGAACTCAATTAGTTCTTTATCTAGAAAAGGAGAGACAATGTAAGAATATGGCAAAACTGAATAACTTGTAGCTAAAGTACCTTGTGCCTGTCTTCCATAGATATAAAACTCCTCTCTATTACCTATATTTGTCTTTGCTTTGTACCTAAGCTTTAACAATTGGGAATTCCTCCCTAAGTTGAAATCAACTTCTCTGCTGTTGGTGTCAATCCGCGATGACAAAATAACATCCCCTATCTGCCCCGTGTGAACAAGTCCAACATTATCATAGTTAACAAATTGGTTAAACTGGCTGTTACAATGATTACTAGCATAATAACACATTCCCCACAATTCTCTAATTGTTTGCTCTATATCGAAAAAATAAGAGTTATCATCCGTTACCCTATAATAAATGGGATTTTTCAAATACTTTCCGATTAAAAAGGCATACTTAACTTCATCGCTAAAAGATTGTCCAAAAGTATAGTTATTTATATTACTATACCCGAGGTCTCTTGCGACAACGTTTACCATTCTACTATCGATACCCCCACTCAAAGAAGCTAAATGATTACAATATCCATATTCCCTATCCTTTTCAAAACAACGCCTTACCGCTTTTCTAAATAGTACATCCAACTGTTCAATGGCTTCATCCATTGTAATTTGCTCTTTTGTCATAAAATCAAAATGATGATACTGTTTTACACTATGCTTATCATCAACTAACTCTATGAAATTTCCAGCCTGCACACGCTTCACGCCCTTAATGATTGTTAAGTCGTCAACGTAAAAGCCATAAGTTATTAAGCAGTGGGCGGCCATTTCGTCTAACTCTCTGGTAGAAACCTTGTCTGCTATTCGATTATAATTGTTTGAAATAATAATGCGAGATAAGACTTTATCATAATAATAGAAAATAGAGGAATCACCTGTTTGATTACCAAAAGCTAAACCCCTTCTCTCAATTTTATCATATAAAAAAGCGTTAAACGGCCCTATCAATTCATCTGGAGTCCTACTCTCTTTTATTATTTGTAAATAATAGTCCCTAAGCGATGCTGTACTCGAAACTCTTTTTACTTCTTCACTATTTAGCACCAAACCATCTGAAATAACAATGTATCGTGCATCTTCATAGTTAATCTTCTCCCCTGCAAAGCGGGGCGAAAAAGAAACCTCTTTGTCAATTTCCATCTTTTCCCCGTTTAACGACAAGGAAACCAACCAATAAAACTCATTATTCAACATATCTTTAACACACTTATTCCACAAAGAACCTTTTACACATGTCTCTTTCTAAGAAAAGGCGTTCTACATACCTAATTCACAACAAGTCAATAAGGACACATACTATATAACCCCCTAGCACAGAGAGTAGTGCATGTAACCATAAGTAAAGGGGGGGAGTTAAAATGGCTGACGTTCTTCAACACATCTCCCCAAAGCCATTCACGCATAGTATTGCTATCGCCATGTATCAACAGCACGCCAAATGTAGCTGTGGCAATCTTATTTACCCAAGCATAATGTGGCATCTTCAAGTCTTTAAAGAAGAGAAACAGGGAAACAGATGACGGTAGAGCAAGAATCTTATTCGAGTTGCTCACGAAATAATAAAGCGTCTCAATCTGCAAATCACCTCCTCTCATCCTTGTCAAGTAGAATACGCCAACGATGCTCAAATATACAACCAACAAGTAGGCCAACATAAACAACACCTCCCTAAGCCGGCTCTGTATCATTGGTATACCATACAATCGTATATATGCCCCAATAAGGTAAACTGTGACATACCAACCTATATACTCATAGAATCCAAACGGTACAAATGTGCCGACAACAGAATAAACACCGACTAAAAGTACCAAGAGATATTGAAATTCACGCTTAGATACGGTGCGAACCAATTTATTGATGTATGGGATTAGGAGATATAACACAATGAATGAGCCAACAAAACCATGACCGATACCCGAAGGAATCCAAAGCATCATATCCTTTAATTCTCCCCATGAAAAAGGTCTACCCCCTACCCCAAAAAACAAATATATGGCGGTGACATAAAACTGTATTTCAAACAACAACTTAAATAGTTTCTTCCAAGAGAAGGCCTTTTGACACATAAAATATCCTGTGATGAGAATAAAACAATTTATGCCCGTTTTTCCACCCCAACCAAATAAGGCCAAAAACAAACTATTCCCTGTTTCATCATTTGCACTCCATACTTCTGTAAGGCTACTATTTACAACATAATGGTGCGTGATAATCATGAGCATCAACAGAATGCGAAAAAGCTCCAAGTTGGAATTTCTTACTGAAACAGGCTCACTTTTGTTAGCCTGATGTGCAGAAAAATATTGTATCATCTTTTTCCCGCTCATCATAAGAAAATTATTGTTATCTTAAAGAAAATACTGCCTAATTTTTCATTAAAATACTGACTCTATAACGAATCGTGTGGGTAAGTGAATTTAAAGTTTAACTACTATGAAGTTTATTATGACAAAGAAAGTGTTGATGACACTTCGCACGAAAGAAGCATTTACAAGCTTAATGCAAATACATCTATCACAAGTTACCCACACGTTTCGTTATAGAACCAAAATACTGAATATTACATCATGGCTAACTATGACTTACTAGAACAATATAGCACCTTTTTCAACTAGACTAAAAAACGGCAAGAAGAAAATTTAAACCTTGATATTTTTCCCTTATTTTTTAATGTGCCAAAGAAATGTCTACAAACACTTTATTCCCTTTGTCATCATAAAAAAAAGCATTCTTATATCCATTGAATGAAAGGGCTCTTAACCTATCAATCGCTTCTCGCCAAGTTAACTTCTCCTCTAAATCTATTTTACATAGTCTGTCAAAATCTGCTTTTAAATTTATATTACCATCATTATTAGGAACTACTGTCTTGTAGTCACCACTTAAAATAGCAGGTAAGAATTCCTCCAACAATCTAATCTCCATTTTTTGTATCTTAGTGTATACGTCAAACGAAGTTTCCCAAGATTCAATTAAAACTTCCCGTTGAACAATGATAGGTCCATGATCCAAAAGACAATCCATCTCATGAATTGTCACTCCTACGGGCAATTTGTTAATTAAACTGAATACCTGCGGATACCAGCCACGATTGTAAGGGTTTAACCCAGGATGAACATTTACACAACGAAAATTATCTACAATCTTATCAGGGAATATCTGCTTACAATGGAGAGAAATAAACAATTCGTAATTACTATACTTCTTTTCTTCACATTGTTTTAAATTAATTGTAGGAATAATGTTTTCTAATGGAGACCCTCCTTTAACTTGAGAACAATAAAAATCAAACTCAATGTCTTCATACTTACTCCCTCCTATTATCCTAATAAAATTATCATAAATAAATCGGTTGTCGGTTATAACGCATACTTTCATCTTGCTCATTGATAATCGTTTGTGTAAAACGTAAATTCATTTCATAATAGCATCTAACACTCTATTCACCTCAACCTCTCCCAACTCGTGGTGCATAGGCAAGCAAATCACGCTATCTGCCATCTTCACTGCCTGTGGCAAGTTGTCATGAGCTGCACTTTCTAGCCCTCGATAGGTAGAGAAGTCGCTAATGAGGGGGTAAAAATAACGGCGTCCCCAAACGCCATACTCTCTCATCTTGAAATAGAGTTCATCGCGAGTCATACCATACCTCTCTGCATCTACAAAAATGGGGAAGTAACTATAGTTGTGACGAACGCCAGGCATGTCGTCCCAGAACGATATGCCCTCCACGTTACGCAATACTTCACGATAAGCGATAGCCACCTTCTGACGCGCTGCAATGGCTGCATCCACTTGGCGAAGGTTCAGCAAACCATATGCCGAACGCACCTCGTCCATCTTACTGTTGATACCCGGAGCGACCACCTCTGTTTCGCCAGCAAAACCAAAGTTCTTTAGGTAGTCAATGCGCTTCTTTGTCTTCTCATCATGCATGACCATAGCACCACCCTCTATTGTATTAAACACCTTTGTAGCATGGAAACTAAGAGTCGACATATCTCCAGCATTGAGTATACTCTTCCCATTCACTTCCACACCAAAAGCATGGGCTGCATCATAAATTACTCTCAATCCATATTTATCTGCAATCTTTTGTATTGCCTCTAAATCGCAAGGTTTACCATACACATGCACTGGAAGAATAGCCGTTGTACGTGGCGTAATAGCAGCTTCTATCTTATCAGGATCAATATCTCCAGTTACCGGATCAATATCTACGAACACGGGTTTTATTCCATTCCACCAAAGTGCATGAGTTGTCGCCACAAAACTATATGGAGTTGTGATAACCTCTCCTGTAATATGCAATGCCTGCAATGCCGTTATCAACGGTAAAGTTCCATTGGTAAAAAGACTTACATAAGGAACTTTTAAATATTCTGCAAGTGCTATCTCTAACTTCTGATGGAAAGAGCCATTATTTGTGATCCATTTACTTTCCCATATCTCTTTAAGCAATTCGTTAAATTCTCCTAAATCAGGAAGCAAAGGCGATGTTACGGTTATCGTATTTTTATCCATACTTATTTATTATCTAACCCTTCATTAACCAAATTCAAAATAATTTATATTACAAATAAAAACTTCACATAAACATCCCATAAAGCAATTCTAACGTACCAAGAGAGATATTCACATAGTCTAATGGTTTACAATTTCGCTAATATTTGCAAATCCAGTATTTTTCTCTTTATCTTTCACAAATAAATTCATTTTTATAAACACATTAGCAATACAGAAAATAGAGCAAAAACCGACTGTAGGTTTATAACAAGAGCTCGTTATCTTAAGATAAGAAATGGAATTTAAATTTCCGCATCAAAAGGTAATCGTCTGTATTTGTCAGATGCAAGAACCGTTTATTAGAAAATATTATTTAATTTATATATTTATAGTAAGTATATCTCTGTTATGGTTGTAAATATTAAACTTTCTTAATTTTTTAGACACATTCCAATCATATTCACTTAAAATTATTAAGCAAAATCAAAGTATCTAGAATATACGAACATAAAAAATAATGAGCTGATCATCCTTTTTCATGTACCTTGATTAAAACTAAAATAATCATAAACTTTTCAGCAATCTCGCTTTACCTCCACAACTACCCATACTCTCTCCTCCTCGCTTTTGCTTACGAGTATTTTTATGTAATGGGGAATAACGCAACAACTGCTGTAATTAAGATGCCGCATCTGAGACATTCAAGAGCCTTTATATGGTTATCCTCCAGTGTAGCTGCTAATAGTTCGAGCTTTTACCTTTTAGACTTATCCTTTATATTCCCTCTCTATCGGTCTCGCAGAATTGTAAATACAAGTTTATTGCATTGGCAAAGATACAAAAAATATATTACACACAGCACCTTTAAGAACTTTTTGTTGAAATTATTTAATTTCTACAGTAAAGTTCACTGGCGGCGATAAATTATTGCCTGAACCTCATCTACTAATTCATCTCCTATTTTTACCTGTGTAATTGTACCTGCTTTCTCGTCTACCCTATACTCAAGCACCAGCGGTACCTTCTTATCTTCAGGCATTGTAATACGCAATTCCGGCACATTATAAACATAAGTTGCGGTCGTAGTATCTTTCTTCACTTCTTTATGCAAACTGCCATTATCTGCTGCCCGAAACTCAGCACCAGACACCACGACTACATTTGTTGCTGAAACAAACTTTAAACTTCCCCAATGTTTCTTAATTTTCGTAAAGCTTCCATCTTCCGTTTTTTCATAACTCCAAGTCGTATTTACCAGCGAATTAGTGACTGAAGGTGTGTCTTCATTATTATTGTTACATGCTGTTAAACTGAACACAAGGGCTATTAACACCCATAAACTTTTTACTTTTATCATTTCTTTATTCATATTTGTACTTTGCAAAAGTACGAAAAAAATAAAAATACATAATAAAAAAATCATGCAAAAAACTTAAATACCCGTCACAAATATTTTTCTCTTCCAAGAAATCTCCATAGATGAGCATAATCACATACAAGGAACGAACTCACTTTTATCAGTAAATACATCCGTTCATGTAACAGCATCAATACAAAACGTCTTCTCCCCATATACCATTATACATTTAATTATTTATCTATTGAAAATGACCATAACGGAGAAAAATCCATTAACTACAAAAACGGAAATAAGTATTAAAGCTGATAAAACAACAACAAAAGCTACATGGATTATGTTCTCCCATTTTTATACCTATTGGTTAACTGACATACCGTACCCTTGTATCAACGATACAGCATAAATGTACAGAACATACATTACCATTGTATAGAAAATAGATTTTATCAGAAAATCAGCAAAAGTATTGATCTTCCGTTAAATTAATGACATACCGTGAAAGCAAAAACGACATTTCTCACTAATAAACAACAGCTTACGAATATATTGAGAAATAGTAGTAGTATATATATATCTTGTTTCTTAAAGTCTTCTATCCCAATCAATATGGAAACAGTTCCAAATAAATTATGTTTACATTTTCTAAGTATTCATTAGGCACATTCAACAATACATATTCTCAAACAAGTCAATCCCTTACAATACAGTTGATAGCCCCATTCTCTCTTCAGTTTTCTCCATCCATTATTCCCGCCCTTTGGAAAGGAAAGGAGGTTCTGCACATATCTCCTACTTCTCCTCCCTTGAAGGAATTGAATGATATCTTTTTCTTGCTATTTCACATCTTCAACGGTGTAACCCGCCGTACGCAACAGACTTAAAACACCTTTGTCTCCGGGTAAATGGCCTACGCCAACGACGAAAAGCGTAGGCTTTGCAGCCATGATTGCCGGCATTTTTTCGGCCCAGTCGGCATTGCGGTTATAAATAAGCATATTCTCTTCTTCGGGTGAACTGTCGCAACTATTGTGCATCTTCTCATCCATAGCAATCTTAATGGCATCGAGGTCTTGTGCATAAAAGGCCTCAACGATGCGCTCCGACATCTGTTCATAAAAACCAGAATGGTCTATCAGACACATCAGTTGTTCTACCTGCCGCTTTAAAGGTGTACTTTCGAAAAGTGTCTTTATTTGGAATTCTACCGTTTCTAAGCCCCTCACAGGTTCGTTATTTGCCCTTGCCTGCTTCTGAAAATACTCGTCGAACGTAGTCACAGGATCGAACTCATCCATATGGTTCCTCATAAACATGAGCAAAGTCAGTTGGGTGGTCAACGCTGCAGGCGTTATCTGTTCAAATTGTTTGACCATAGCAGGGTTGTTGAGATCGTCCCCCATGACTTCTTTCAGATAGGCGTTGAGACGTTTTAACTGGTCTTTGGTGAGCAAAGTGGATAGCTTTTTACCCTCCGGAAGCGTGGTTGCACGCTTTATTCTCTGCATATTATCGGTCGAACGCATATCGCTCATATCGACTTCTCCATACACCTGCTCGGTTTTGTTGAAAGCATTTTTCAGACAAGGAATAGACTCTACGAACCCTACATTGGCAAAATGATAGGTACCAATGATATACGAAGGTTTGGTAAGCCACTTTCCGGAAATTTTATATAGTAGTTGTGCTTGTGCTCCCCATACTATAAAGCATAAAAAGAGCATGGATCCGAAAAATCTTTTCATGGTTTGTATGTTTGTTATATATTATATAATGTGAAATCAACAAACCGCAGATATCATTAACGGAGCAGCGGATAACATATGCTACCGGTATATCTGTTATATACTTCTGCTGCAAATATACGATAAATATGAGAAATAAACGATTATTATAAAGATATTTTTCTTGTGTATTTTGCGTCTTCTATTTAAATTTATTATTTGAACATCGGATCTTAAAAATAAGATGTATGGAAAAATACAAATAGAAAATCTGACTATCGACTTCGGTAAAGCCGGCAAAACGCTGGCGGCCGATCTGGCTAAACACGGCAGACAAGTGATTTTGGTGGAACTAAGTGAGCAGATGTATGGCGGAACATGTATCAATATAGGTTGCATTTCATCGAAAAAACTGTTGATAGAAGGCGAATACGGACACTATGTAATCGACAAAGAACAACCGTTCAGCAAGGCTATGGCCCGAAAAAACGCGCTTATAGATAAACTCCGTACGGCCAATTATAACAAATTGACTTCTTTGGAATATGTGGGGATCATCAACGCTTCGACAAGTTTTGTCGACAGATATACGGTCTATTTGTGGGGGAAAGACGGAGAAATGAAAGTAGAGGCTCAAAGGATTTTTACTAATACAGGTTCCAATCCGGTATGCCTCGGGATAGAAGGAGTTAATGATAGCTATATTTACGACAGTATGGGGATACCCTCCTTTGCAAAGCGTCAGGCTATCACCAACCCGAAGAACACGGTTTACTCTATTAAACGCTTCATAGACAAAACTTATGAGCAGTGTAAGAAAGAGGTAGAACGCATTCCTTTCGCTGTTGTAGGCGAGAACGGTTACCCACGTGTAGATATCGAAAGCCGTAAATATACACCACAGGAAATCTCTGCGATGATACTTCAGAAGATGAAGAAATTTGATTAGAACCGGAAGACGTAAGGTATTGACAGATGATTCTTATCTTCTCTTATGCGAAAACGTGTCTACCGGCAAGACGAAAGAGGAAAGATGAGAGAACCAATTGGTCGGTAATCAGCAGAGTGTGACTATATTTGTCTGAATTATCGAACATGATCCGACAAAGAAATAAACACCCCTTGAACAGTAATTGAACAAATTGGCACAAGGATGTCGGTATCTATAAGATGCTTTCTCTCAGTATTTTATAAAGATATTGAAGAGCCGTAGCGAACGGTATTTAATATCATAAAACGGCTAAAATAAGTTAAGCACCCTCACACAATCATGGCTATCGAAAATGAGAAGTATGTGCCACATTGGCAGAATGCCTATTATATCTAATAAGGTGTTTCCATTTTGGCACGCCATTTGTCTGATAGAGGACAAACAGTAACGTCGGACTCGTCAAATCACTTTGGCCTGTTCGAAAAAGAAAAAAGAAAATCATAATAACAAAGAATATACAATTATGGGAAAGATTATTGGAATTGACTTAGGAACTACCAATAGCTGCGTGGCCGTATTTGAAGGCAACGAGCCGGTAGTAATAGCTAACAGCGAAGGTAAACGTACTACCCCTTCGGTAGTAGGATTTGTGAAAGACGGTGAAAGAAAGGTGGGCGACCCTGCAAAACGTCAGGCTATCACTAACCCGAAGAACACGGTTTACTCTATTAAACGCTTCATGGGCGAGACCTATGAGCAGTGTAAGAAAGAGGTGGAACGCGTTCCTTTCACTGTTGTAGACGAAAACGGTTACCCACGTGTAGATATAGAAGGCCGTAAATATACGCCACAGGAAATCTCTGCGATGATACTTCAAAAAATGAAGAAAACGGCCGAAGACTACCTCGGGCAGGAAGTCACCGACGCTGTAATCACGGTGCCGGCTTACTTCTCAGACTCTCAACGTCAGGCAACTAAAGAAGCTGGAGAAATTGCAGGGCTTAACGTGCAGCGTATTGTGAACGAGCCTACGGCCGCAGCTCTTGCCTACGGTGTAGACAAGGCCAACAAAGATATGAAGATTGCCGTATTCGACTTGGGTGGAGGTACATTCGACATCTCTATCTTAGAGTTCGGTGGTGGCGTGTTCGAAGTGCTTTCAACCAATGGAGATACGCATCTCGGTGGCGACGATTTTGATCAAGTAATCATTGATTGGTTGGTTCAAGGCTTCAAAGCCGACGAGGGTATCGACCTTAGCAAAGACCCGATGGCTATGCAACGCCTGAAAGAAGCAGCTGAAAAGGCGAAGATAGAGTTATCGAGTTCTACTTCTACGGAAATCAATCTGCCCTATATCTCGGCTGAAGGCGGCGTGCCCAAGCACTTGGTAAAGACACTCACGCGTGCTCAGTTCGAACAGTTGGCCCACGACTTGATACAAGCTTGTCTTGTACCCTGCCAAAACGCCATTAAAGATGCCAACCTGTCCACTTCAGACATTGACGAAGTTATCCTCGTAGGAGGTTCGAGTCGTATCCCCGCTGTGCAGACTTTGGTGAAAAATTATTTTGGCAAGGAGCCTTCGAAAGGCGTTAACCCCGACGAAGTGGTAGCTGTGGGTGCAGCCATCCAAGGTGCTATATTGAATAAGGAGAGTGGCGTAGGCGACATCGTGTTGCTTGATGTTACACCTTTGACGCTCGGTATCGAGACGATGGGTGGCGTAATGACAAAACTGATCGATGCAAATACTACCATTCCGGCCAAGAAGAGTGAAATCTTCTCCACGGCAGTAGATAACCAGACAGCCGTAACCATTCACGTTCTTCAGGGTGAGCGTCCGATGGCATCGCAGAACAAGAGCATCGGACAGTTCAACCTCGAAGGCATTGCTCCGGCACGTCGCGGTGTTCCGCAGATTGAAGTAACGTTTGACATTGATGCCAACGGTATCCTCAATGTCTCTGCCAAGGATAAGGCAACAGGCAAGGAACAGAAGATTCGCATCGAAGCCAGCAGCGGTCTGAGTCAGGAAGAAATCGACAGAATGAAAGCAGAAGCCGAGCAGAACGCCGCAGCCGACAAGGCTGAACGTGAGAAAGTTGACAAGCTCAACCAAGCTGACTCATTGATTTTCACCACAGAGAACTTCTTGAAAGACAATGCCGACAAGATTCCTGCCGACAAGAAAGCACCCATCGACACGGCACTCCAGCAGCTTAAAGATGCTCACAAGGCCGCCGACGTTGCCGCCATTGACACGGCAACTGCCGCACTCAACGCAGCCGTTCAAGCAGCCAGTGCACAGATGTATCAAGGTGCAGGTGGCGCCCAGCCGGACCCTAACGCCTCTCAAGGCTTCCAAGGCGGTGCTTCCGACAATCAGTCGCAAGACAGCAACACAGACGACACCGTCCAAGATGCCGACTTTGAGGAAGTGAAGTAAAAGTGCTAATAAACGCTAATCAAAAATAAGTAAATCCCAGTAACATAATAAGTCGCTGGGATTTTTATTTCTTAATAATAATTAAATACTATCGTTTTTAATCGTTTTTGTGCTTATATTTGTACCATATTTGTGCCGCGACTTAATGGGAGATAAAGTGCGACTTAATTTAAAAGATAGATTGATAATCAAATAGATACAAATAGTATGGCGAGTGCAAAATTTCAAATAGAGCGGAAATGCGAAATTTGTGGTAAATCTTTTATTGCAAAGACGCTTACCTCTAGATATTGCTCTAAGAACTGTTCTCAAGCTGCATACAAACAAAGAAAAAAGGAAGAACTGTTAGATGCATTGAAAAGAGAAAAGGCTGCAAGAGTTCCGAAAAACCAGCCCTATCTCTCAATAGCTGATGCAACTGCATTATTTGATATTGGACGAGACTCCCTTTATCGCTTAATCAGGAATAAGCAAATCCGTTATTATAACCTTGGACTAAGGATGATACGTATTTGCAAAGCTGATTTACAAGAACGCTTTAATCTACGTCCTTACGATGAAAGAAGAAAAGAAAAACAATCGGAAGTAAAGACTTATCGGCTTGAGCCTGAAGATTGTTATACGATTGGAGAAATAGCTAAGAAGTTTGGTATCCATGATAGTACTGTATATCTGCATATTCGCAAATATTCTATTCCAACAAGGCAGATTGGTAATTACGTCTATGCGCCAAAATCAGAGATAGACAATTTGTATAAACACTAACCCACGACATACAATGAGAAAGGAACTTGATAATACAAAGGCAACAGTACGATTGCGAAAGAGTGCCTATCGAAAAGAATGGTACCTGTATATAGAAAGCTATCCTGTAAGAGTAGCTGGAAAAGATTCTCCACAAAGAGTGCGTGAGTATCTAAACAGAACAATCACTACTCCTATTTGGGATAAAAGTAGAACTGCTCGTACAACCGAAGCAACCCAAACATTCAAACCTAAACGAGATTTGAACGGAATTATCCTGTGCAAAAGCGAAATAGACCAAGAAGCCTGCATTTATGCTGACAGTGTTAGAAAACTTAGGCAGCGTGAATATGATAATGCAAGTTTGTATAGTGACACAGAAACAGCACAAGCAGAACAGAAAGAACGATTGCAACAAAATTTCATCAAATACTTTGATAAAGTGGCAGACAAGCGACACCGTAATAGTTCCCTTTCAATTCAAACAAACTGGGAACGAGTACATG
>CAUUQE010000032.1:0-18879 GCA_963547065.1 uncultured Prevotella sp.
GATGGGAATAGGAAGCGGAAAGAAGAACATTCTCTCTTCTGAAAAAGTCATACCAAAAGCGAGTAATATCGCATAAATGGCTCCGGAGGCTCCCACGGTAGTCCATCCGTTCAACACAGGACCAGCCACGTTTACGATCGAGAGGAACTCCACGTCTGGATAGTTATTGCTTGCAAAAATATAAAATTGTATGAATTGTGCCAGTTCTTGGAATAAACCGGCTCCGACACCGCAACATATATAATAGAAAACAAACATTCTTGCTCCCCACGCCCGTTCTACTGCACATCCGAACATCCATAACATAAGCATATTAAAGAATATATGTTCAATTCCTGCATGCATGAACATATAAGTGAATAATTGGTAAATGTGGAAATCAGGCGCCAAGACAAAATGAAGTCCCAAAATACGGTTCAACCGATAAACCGTTCCACCATCATACATATCTACTCCATATAACATGCATATAATAAATGCTATAATATTTATAATAAGCAGGTTTTTTGTTACAACCGGTATTTTGAACATGATAATCGTTTTGAAGAATTATTGTTACAGCAGCAAAATTAGTGAAAATAAATTAAAACACAAAGCCTTTTCGGTGAATGTTGTACGTAGGGAAGTTGCTTTCGATATTCTTATACGTATAAAACAAGCAATTTAAACAGCCATTTCTTGGTACTTAAGAGTACTTGTGCTATCTTTGCATAAGATAGGAGGCGCCTTAACAATAAGGAACAAGGCCCATTGTACTCGGCTTGCACTATCTTTGCACATAATTCATATTGCGGATAAATGGTTATGCAACAAAAGAAAACAATTACGAACAGCGCCGATGTAGTGAAAGCCTACGTGCGTTATCTGAAACTGGAACGCAACTATTCTCCCCACACTTTGGAGGCTTACAGGCACGACTTGTCGTGGCTGCTCAACTATTGCGCACAGCAAGACCTGAAAGTTTTCGAGCTTAAACTCGCCGACTTGGAACGTTTTGCCGTGCAGATACATGAGCATGGCGTAGGCCCTACCACACAGGCACGCATACTGAGCGGCGTTCGTTCGTTCTACAGGTTTCTTGTGCTCGATGGGTATATTGCCGCCGATCCTACCGAATTATTGGAATCTCCTCATAAAGGAGAGCATTTGCCCGAGGTTCTTTCTACTACCGAAGTGGATATGCTCGAAAACTCCATCGACCTCTCGAAGTGGGAAGGGCAACGCAACAAAGCCATTATAGAGATGCTCTTCTCGTGTGGCTTGCGCGTTTCGGAGCTGGTAAACCTCAAACTGTCAGACTTATATATAGAAGAAGAATACGTTAGAGTGCTGGGCAAGGGTAGCAAGGAGCGGTTAGTGCCCATCTCGCCTAAGGCTATTAAGGAATTAAAACTATGGTTCATAGACCGTAACCTGATGAAGATAAAGCCCGGAGAACAAGATTTCGTATTCTTAAACCGCCGAGGGCATCAGCTCACACGCACCATGATACTCATTATGATTAAGCGCCAGGCCGAGATGGCCGGTATTCACAAAACTATCAGCCCGCACACCTTGCGCCACTCTTTTGCCACCGAACTGCTGAAAGGCGGGGCTGATCTACGTGCCATTCAGGAGATGTTGGGGCACGAAAGCATCGGGACAACCGAAATATACACACATGTAGACGTAACCACACTGCGCGAAGAGATACTCAACCATCATCCCCGAAATATTATGTATAGTGAAAAGAATGTCGACAAAAAACCGGATATTTAGTTTTAAATGATAGATTTCGGACCCTTGTTTTATACTCGGTTCAGAAGTATTGGGGATGTCTTTGACTACAAAGCCTGTCGCTTTTGTTACATGCAAACTTTCTCTGGTGGTATTAGATGGTAGGTCTATTCGGCTTACATGGACTGTATGTAACAGATAGAGAGCTTATCTATCGCCATTAAACAATAGGTTTGTGTGCTATGAAGTTATTCCCTGTTTTTTCAAAACTTGTGTTTTTCTAATGACGGATCCCCCCTTCGTCTTTCTTTTTTAAGAAGAGAAAGGCAAATTGCTCCGTGGGCTGCTTCCACCTCTTTATATATGTTTAATGTTTTTTATTTTGCTGTTTGTAGATTTTACGGTACCTTTGTCAATCTAAAAAGTTTCTTAAAAAACAAAGATATGGCATATTTATTTTCATCGGAATCGGTGTCCGAAGGACATCCAGATAAAGTTTCAGACCAAATTTCAGACGCATTGCTCGACCAATTTTTAGCTTACGATGATCATGCACGGTGTGCCATCGAAACATTTGTGACCACAGGACAGGTGGTAATTATGGGTGAAGTGAGGTCTGATGCCTATATAGACTTGCAGACTATCACCCGAAACACGATTAAAGATATAGGCTATACCAAGGCCGAATATCAGTTCGACGGTGACAGTTGCGGCATCCTTTCGGCCATACACGAGCAGAGCGACGATATCAACCGTGGCGTAGACAACGGCACGGAAGAAGACCAAGGGGCGGGAGACCAAGGTATGATGTTTGGCTATGCTACGAACGAAACGGAGAACTTCATGCCTGTGTCGCTCGATTTAGCCCATTTGATTATGCGAACTCTTGCCAGTATTCGCAAAGAGGGTAAAGAAATGACTTACTTACGTCCAGACTCTAAAAGTCAGGTAACGATAGAATACAGCGATGAAGGTATCCCCCAGCGTATCGATACTATAGTTGTATCTACGCAACACGATGATTTCGATGCTGACGAACCGATGCTTGCCAAGATTAAAGACGATGTGTTACACATACTCATGCCGCGTGTAAAGGCGCAAATCCATTCGGATAAGGTGCTCGGACTGTTCAACGACGATATTAAATTCTTTGTCAACCCCACGGGGAAGTTTGTTATAGGCGGACCACATGGTGATACCGGACTCACCGGACGCAAGATTATCGTAGATACCTACGGCGGCAAAGGTGCGCATGGGGGCGGAGCTTTCTCGGGTAAAGATTCGAGTAAAGTGGATCGCTCGGCGGCTTATGCGGCACGATATATAGCAAAGAATATGGTTGCAGCGGGTGTGAGCGACGAAATGTTGGTGCAAATAAGTTACGCAATCGGTGTGGCTAAACCGGTAAACATTTATGTAAATACTTACGGGCGTAGCCATGTAGCACTGTCAGATGGCGAGATAGCAGAAAAAATAGCCACGATGTTCGACCTCAGACCGAAGATGATAGAGCGCAATCTGAAACTCCGGCAACCAATGTATCTCGAAACAGCGGCCTATGGGCACATGGGCAGACGCAACGAAGTAGTGGAAAAGACTTTCTGCAGCCGCTATCATCCTACAAAAACTATGCAGGTTGAACTCTTTACATGGGAGAAACTCGACCGTGTAGACGATATTAAAAAGGCATTCTCACTGTAAACCGTAAACGTTGTTACAGACAGATTCCATAACGATAAAGGCGCCGGAGGTACGTGCTGATACACTTGTAGTGCGACGACACGAGCAACCTACGCCCGCACAAATACTGAAATGGCTGCCTGAAGGAGCCACGCCCGAGCAGCAAGATTCGGCTATTCAGGCTAATATCAAACCGAGCAAAATACACTGGAGCCATCGTCCGGATACGCTACACCTGCCGGGGCATCCTATTGGAAGGAGTATTTACGACGCAAGTTTGCCGCAGTATTATCGTGAATCTTTTTTCTCTGAAAGTCCTTTTTTTCATCCCGAATTGAAAGGGGGTAGGCTTGGAGTAGCAGGCGACCCAGTGCCTTATACCATTGCAGGGGACAGTTTGATAACAGGTTTGCTGCTCGGATGTTTTATAGTAGGCATGGTGGCTTTCGCCCAGTCGCGCAAATTTATAATCAATCAGGCAAAGCATTTCTTTTATGAGCCTCAGGGAAAAGTGACGGACGTTGCAGAAACTTCGACAGAATTGTATTTCCAGTTCTTTCTTGTGCTGCAAACGTGTCTGTTGTTTTCGCTTACTTATTTTTTTTATACGCTGACATCGGTGGGCAGAACCTTTATTCTCAACCAATATCAGATCGTTGCGATCTATACTGGAGTGTTCGGTCTTTACTTTTCGATCAAGGCTTTGCTCTATTCGATAGCCGATTTGGTTTTCTTTAGCAGCAAAGATAATAACCGATGGCTGAAAACCTATTTATTTATGATATCGAGTGAGGGAGTGCTACTGTTTCCTCTTGTCATGGTGCAAGTATACTTCAACCTGCCGTTGAATACCGCTTTTATTTATTCTATAGTAGTCATCATTTTGTTTAAATTGCTCACCTTATACAAGGAGTATATCATCTTTTTCCGCCGAACTGGCGCTTTTTTGCAAATATTTTTGTACTTTTGCGCTCTTGAAGTAATGCCGTTCATGGCCCTTCGTGGCGTTTTAACGATGATAAGCAACTATTTGAAGGTAATTTTTTAGTATAACTGATGATGAAGAAGATCTTGGTTTCACAACCACAACCGGCAAGTGATAAATCGCCATATTATGACATAGAGAGAGAGTTTGGCGTTGAATGCATATTTCGTCCGTTTTTCAGAGTGGAAGGATTGACGGCAAAAGAATTTCGGAAACAGCGAATAAATATTCTTGATTATACGGCTGTGGTATTTACTTCGCGCCATGCAATAGATCATTTCTTCAATTTGGCTAAAGAAATGCGTATCACTATACCCGAAGACATGAAATATTTTTGCGTCATAGAGACTATTGCGCTCTATATACAAAAATATGTACAGTATCGTAAGCGTAGGGTGTTTTTCGGATCAACGGGTAAGATTGCCGATCTGATACCGGTAATGGCCAAGCATAAGACTGAAAAGTATCTCGTGCCAATGAGCAGTGTACACAATGATGAAATAGGTCTTTTACTCGGAGCAAAGAAACTTCAGCACACTGAATGTGTGATGTATCGCACGGTGAGTAATGATTTTACGGAAGATGAGATCAAGAACTTCAATTATGATATGCTGCTGTTTTTCAGTCCAACTGGCGTGAAAGCCTTGCAAAAGAACTTTCCCGAATTCAAACAGGGCGATATTCGGATAGGAGCCTTCGGCCCTGCTACGGCAAAAACTGTGATAGACGAAGGACTCAGGCTCGATTTTCAGGCACCGAGCAAAGAGTATCCTTCAATGACGAGTGCACTGAAAGCTTATCTTGGTGAGAATAAGAAGTAAGCACATATAAATATAAATGCCGGACCCCCGGGCGTTCACATTAGGTAAAGAAGAGAGGATTTGCAGTCGCAGACTGATAGAATCGCTCTTTAAGGGAGGCGATAGCCATGCGCTTTCTGCGTTTCCCTTACGGGTTGTTTACAGGCTCGAACCACGGAAAGAGACCGGTAAAGCAGTGGCCCAGATGATGGTCAGCGTTTCTAAAAGGCATTTAAAAAAAGCGATCAAACGCAATCGCGTGAAACGACAGATACGCGAAACCTATCGCAAACATAAATATGAAGTTATAGAGAAAGTACCCGAGGGGAGTTTGTTGCTTATGGCTTTTATATGGATTGGCAATAAACTCTACGATACAAAGGTTGTTGAAGAACGTATAACTGGGCTTTTAACAAGAATAAGTGAACGTTTATGAAAGTTCTGAAGTATATATTTCAAGGAATTTCAGCTGTCTTTACATGGTTGTTATTACTACCTATTGTATTTTATCAGAACTTTATCTCACCCTATACACCACCTTCATGTCGGTTCTTTCCTACCTGTTCGGAGTATGCCCGGCAAGCACTTCTGAAGTATGGACCTATAAAAGGACTGGTACTTGCTGTTTGGAGGGTATTAAGATGCAACCCGTGGGGTGGCAGCGGATATGATCCGGTGCCGTAAGTTTCCTTAATCGGGGGTATCACAAACTTATTTTTAATATGCAATAATAATAATCATTCGATGACAAAAAACTTTGTAGAAGAATTAAAGTGGCGCGGAATGCTGGCTCAGATGATGCCGGGAACGGAAGAAATGCTACAAAAAGAAACAGTTTCAGCCTATTTGGGAATTGATCCGACGGCAGATTCTCTGCACATAGGCCATCTCTGCGGTATTATGATGCTGCGCCATTTGCAGCATTGCGGGCATAAACCTTTCATTCTTGTAGGAGGTGCTACCGGTATGATAGGAGATCCCTCGGGTAAAAGTCAGGAGAGAAATCTCTTGGATGCTGATACACTTTATCATAATCAAGAGTCCATTAAAACACAGGTGGCTAAATTTCTTGATTTCGAGACTGATAATGACAATGTAGCCGAGATGGTAAACAACTATGATTGGATGAAAGGATTTACATTTCTCGACTTTGCCCGCGAGGTTGGAAAATATATCACAGTAAATTACATGATGGCAAAAGACAGCGTGCAGAAACGACTTAACGGTGAAGCACGCGATGGGTTATCTTTCACGGAGTTTACTTACCAACTTTTACAGGGGTATGATTTTTTGCATCTGTATCGCAAATACGGCGTGAAACTGCAACTGGGTGGTAATGACCAATGGGGGAATATGACAACGGGAACAGAACTTATACATCGCACACTCGGCAATGATGTAGAGGCGTATTGCCTTACCTGTCCATTGATAACCAAGGCTGACGGTAAAAAATTCGGCAAGACAGAGAACGGAAATATATGGCTTGACCGTAACCGCACGACACCCTATAAGTTCTACCAGTTTTGGCTGAATGTGAGTGATGACGATGCAGAGAAATATATCAAGATATTTACCAGTCTTGAGAAAGACTTTATCGATACATTAATAGCAGAACACCAGCAAGATCAAGGACGTCGAGTACTGCAAAAACGCCTTGCCGAGGAAGTTACCACTATGGTTCATTCGAAAGAAGACCTTGATATGGCCGTGGAAGCCTCAAATATTCTGTTTGGTAAGTCTACAAAAGAGAACTTATTGAAGCTCGATGAAGCAACGCTGCTTGATATTTTTAACGGTGTTCCACATTATGTGGTAGGAAAAGATCAGCTTGGGCAACAAGCGGTAGATCTTTTTACTTTGGAAAGTATGGATATCTTCCAAAGTAAGAGTGATATGCGTAAATTGGTAAAGGGTGGCGGTGTTTCAGTGAATAAAGAGAGGTTGGAAGCCTTTGATCATATCATATCAGTTGATGATCTTATTGATGGTAAATATATACTTGTGCAGAAAGGCAAGAAAAATTACTATCTTATCACGGTGAAGGGATAAGAAATATATGTAAAAAATTTGGTAGTAGATGAAAAATCTACTACCTTTGCATCCGAAATTGTCCTATGGTGTAATGGTAGCACTACAGTTTTTGGTTCTGTCAGTGGTGGTTCGAATCCGCCTGGGACAACAGAAAAAGGCGATCTATTAAGACCGCCTTTTTTAGTTGTAAATTGATTTTACAATTATTTTACAGCCTCTGCAAGTTCTGCACCAACCTTAAATTTGGCAACTTTCTTTGCGGGAATATTAATTTTCTGTCCTTTCTTTGCAGGATTAACGCCTACGCGAGCGGGGCGTTTCGTAACACTGAATGTTCCGAAACCAATAAGCTGAACCTTATCACCTGCAACAAGAGCCTCTTTGATAGCACCTGTCGTTGCATCTAATGCTTTCTTTGCAGCGGCTTTACTCAAACCGGAACCTGCTGCGATCTTCTCAATTAATTCTGTTTTGTTCATAATTTAATTTATTTATTAATTAATAGAATGGTATTATTCCTAATTTTTCGCAAATATAAGTCAAACATTTTAGAAATCAAATAAAAACAGGAAAAAAGTAAAGTTATTTATGAAAAAATACCTTTTAATAGGGTGTTTTCATATAAAATAACAGATATTTTTCGTAATTTTGCCTGTATACAAATAAAGTATACCATTCACCCCTCAGCGCTTATGAAGATACAAATTATCAACGGACCTAACTTAAATTTGCTCGGGACACGCGAACCGGATATCTATGGCAGTAGCTCTTTCGATGCTTTTCTGCCTGAATTGCGCGCGCAGTATCCCGATGTAGAAATAGAATACTACCAAAGCAATATCGAAGGAGAGCTTATTGACCGCATGCAGGAGGTGGGTTTTACGGTCGACGGCATCGTGCTTAACGCCGGTGCATACACACATACGAGCATTGCCCTGCACGACTGTATCCGGTCGCTGGCGTGTCCGGTGGTAGAGGTTCATATCTCTAACGTGCACCAACGCGAAGAGTTTCGCCGCAAAAGCATGATTGCAAGTGCCTGCATCGGCGTGATCACTGGCTTCGGGCTACATTCCTACAGCCTTGCCATCGCAGGGCTGCTGGCCAATAACGAACCGTCTGCCGATAATGGATGAAGCCTTAGACCGATACATCGACAGCCACATTGATGCCGAGGGCGACTATCTGTACCGCCTCTACCGCGCCACCAACATCCATACGCTGCACGGACGAATGGTGAGCGGACACCTTCAAGGGCGACTGCTCCGCATGCTTGTGCGTATGATACAGCCGAATAATATTCTCGAAGTGGGCACTTTCAGTGGCTATAGCGCCATCTGTATGGCCGAAGGATTAGAAGAAGGAGGCAAAGTCTGGACATATGAGATCGACGATGAGATGGAAGAGTTCACACGCCCGTGGATAGAAGGCTCTGCAGTTTCCGATAAAATCAATTTTATCATAGGCGATGCCAACGTTTTGGCGCCGCGGGCAGGCGTAACATTCGATATGGCTTTCATCGATGGCGATAAGCGCATGTATCTGCAGACCTACGAAATGACACTTACAGTGCTACGCCAAGGCGGTTTCATCTTGGCCGATAATACACTGTGGGATGGTCATGTAGTAGACCGATCTTATGACAACGACAGTCAGACACGCGGCATCAAAGCCTTCAATGACTTCGTGGCAACAGACACACGTGTAGAACGTGTTATCCTTCCGCTGCGCGACGGGCTCACGCTTATCCGTAAGCTATGAAAAACATACCGATGTTTTACCAATATAACGAATTCACTTTTTTACTCATTTCCTTGTGTCGTGAAGTTTTTTTCGTATCTTTGCACGATAGACATATATAGCTCAAAATGGTATTGTTAAGCTTTGATACAGAGGAATTTGATGTGCCCCGTGAGCACGGAGTAGACATTTCGTTAGGAGAAGGTATGAGAGTTTCCGTAGATGGAACCCGTAAGATACTCGATTGTTTGAAAGCTAACGGCGTGAAAGCCACTTTCTTTTGTACCGGAAACTTTGCCGAGCAGGCGCCCGATGTGATACATAGAATTGTAGAAGAGGGGCACGAAGTGGCCTGTCATGGGGTGGATCATTGGCGTCCGAAAGCCGATGATGTGTTCAAATCCAAAGAAATTATCGAACGTATAAGCGGCGTTCAGGTCTCTGGCTACCGCCAGCCACGCATGTTTCCCGTGTCAGACAGCGATATCGAAAAGGCAGGATATCGCTACAACTCATCGCTTAATCCGGCGTTTATACCGGGGCGTTACATGCATCTGACGGCTCCCCGTACTTATTTCATGAAGCATTCTGTGATGCAAATTCCCGCATCCGTAACGCCTTGGATGCGCTTTCCGCTGTTTTGGCTGGCCCTTCATAACCTGCCAGAGAGGCTTTATCATGCTCTTGTTCGACGGGTGTTGCGCCACGACGGCTACTTCGTAACCTACTTTCATCCATGGGAATTTTACGATCTGAAAGCTCATCGTGAGTACAAGATGCCCTATATCATCCGGAAAAATAGCGGAGATGCGATGGTCGGGAGGCTCGATCGATTGGTAAAGATGCTCAAAGCACGTGGCGAAGAGTTTGTTACTTTCAATGATTTTGTTAACCATAAACAGTCTTAGCAAATGATTACGTTAGCCATAGTTTCGCCCTGTTACAACGAAGAAGAGGTGTTGGAAACCTCTTCGAAGCGCCTTACACATCTGCTCGGCGGACTTATAAAAGAAGAAAAGATAAGTCCTGACAGCATGATCGTATTCGTTAACGACGGGAGCAAAGACCGAACATGGGCGGTAATTCGCCGTTTACAGGCCGAAAACAGATTTATTAGGGGTATTAATCTGGCGCACAATGTAGGACATCAGAATGCTATCATGGCGGGAATGATGACGGCTAAGAACTGGGCAGATGCCGTTATTACGATAGATGCAGATCTTCAAGACGACCTGCAGGCTATTCCCAAGATGATCGATCATTACATCGAAGGCAGCGATATCGTATATGGAGTAAAGGTATCCCGCAGGGCAGATCCCGTTATAAAGCGATTCACGGCCGTTACATTCTATAAATTGCAGGAACGGATGGGCGTTAAAGGCGTATTCAACCATGCTGATTTCCGCCTGATGAGCCGCCGTTCGCTCGATATGTTGGCAGACTATCATGAGCGCAACTTGTATCTAAGGGGATTAATCCCTATGCTCGGGCTTCCTTTTTCGACTGTCGACGACGTTATCAGCGAGCGACAAGCCGGACATTCCAAATATACATTGAAAAAAATGCTTAATCTTGCCCTCGACGGTATTACTTCTTTTTCGGTGAAACCCATCTATGGAATACTCTATCTCGGTGCATTTTTCATCGTTATGAGCATCTTGATCGGCATTTACGTGCTGCATGCGCTCATCGCAGGCACAGCATATCCCGGCTGGGCATCCATCATGTTGAGCATTTGGCTGATAGGAGGATTTATTTTATTGTCTATCGGCGTTGTGGGTATTTATGTGGGAAAGATATATGTGGAGGTAAAAAACAGACCTCTATACAATATCAGTGAGATTATCGGAGATGAACAACAGCAGGTATAAACGGCTGTGGCAGGAGCATCCCAAAGTGCGTGCAGACTTCTGGCGCGTAGTGCGTTTCGGCATCGTGGGCACTGTTTGTTCGGCCATTCATTACGGGGTATACTGCCTGTTCCTGCTGTTCGCCGATGCCAACATTGCCTACACGGCGGGATATGCAGTGGGGCTGATGTGCAATTATGCGCTCACTACCTATTTTACTTTTAAGCAGAAGCCCACGAAGATGAATGCTGCAGGCTTTGTAGGAAGTCATGTAGTGAACTATCTTATGGAGATCGGGCTGCTTAACCTGTTCTTGTGGTTCGATTTCAGTAAATGGCTTGCACCCGTATTGGTAATGGCTATTGCCGTTCCCATTAACTTTTTGATGCTTCATTTCGTGTTTCTGCACAGGCAGAAACATACTACTTCATAAGCTCTTCGTATATTCTGAATACCTGAGAGGCTACATCATTGCCTTCAAAACGGTGTATATAAGCCCGACAGGTAGCCAATCTATCGGCCTTAGATGCACCATCTGTCAGCAATAGGTCTATGGCCTGTGCCAAGCCTTCGGCATCGTCGGGCGAAACATAGAGACAGCCTTCACCCCCTGCCTCTTCCAAACAAGAGCCCGTGCAGGCCACGACAGGCAGCCCACAGTGTATGGCTTCGATGATCGGCAGGCCGAAACCTTCGTAACGCGAGGGATACACGAAGCACTCGGCCTGCCTGTAAATGGCCGCTAAATCGGTATCGCTGACGCCTTGGAGCATGAGTACTCGCGGTTGCAGAGTGGGGTTCTTGCGCAGATATGTTGTTATTTCGTCGGCGTATTTCGTACGCTTTCCCACGATTACAAGCGACATTTCGGCGGGCAAGAAAGGCAGTGCTTTCACGGCAAGGAGTGCATTTTTACGCCTTTCTATGGTGCCTACGTTGAGGATATAACGCCTCGGCAGTCGATATTTCCGGTTGGTCTGTTGCAGCTGTTCATCGCTTATGCGCATGCTGAAACGCGGTCCACAGCTCTGATACACTACGTTTATGCGCTCCGGATCTACTTTCCCGTACTCGATAATATCGCGTTTGGTGCACTCGCTGATGGCGATAATGCGGTCTGCCTCGCGGCAAGTGCGGTAGAATTTGCGGGCATAAATCCAAACATCCAATGGGTTATAGAACTCCGGATGGCGCATAAAGATGAGGTCGTGGATAGTGACGACGGTCTTGATGCCTGCCTTTTTGATGCCTATGGGCAATTCTCCGCTCAGTCCGTGGTACAGGTTAATGCCGTCGCGCAGCAGGTCTTTCACTACGAAACGACTGCGCCAAAGCGATTTGCCCATGGGGAAACCGTAACCGTTCGGGCAGACGAACTGCACTGAAGGGCTTTCTATTATCTTTGAACGGAGTTCTTGTTGCCCTAAGTCGGGTGTGTAAAGGCGCAGACGGGTGCCTTCGGGAACGATATGTGCCATATCGTTAACCAGCGTGCGGCTGTAATTGCCCAGTCCGGTGCCATTCCTGACGATGCGTTTAGCATCGTATCCGATCGACAGAGGGCTAAATGTCTTTGTCATAAGCATAGTTTTTGAAGCTCATTTCGTAGCACAATCGCAGCCAGACGATGAGACAGGGCAGGGCTTTCAATGCGTATTGCTGTATTACCTCGCGCTTGAATTCGCGCGGATACAGGTCTGAAGAACCCATACTCGACAGCAGAAACACGAATATCATCAGTGCAATGTCGGCTTTAGAACGCTGCCATGGCGCCGCGAAATACCATATACACGCACCGCAGAGGGCGATGATATAAGAGCTGGACTCGCTGCCTGTGCTGAACAGAACGACAAACAGCAGCACCGAGGCTAATATGGTCTGCCGGAAGGCCTTATGTTTATATTGGTCGAACCGCAAGTAAGGGATGAAAAACAGTACCAATGCGGGCAACAGAAGCCACAAATCGGAATAAGACATGTTGCCCGTAATGCGGCGAACCATGCCGAGTGCCGATATGTTTTGGGCGATGGAGTTGATGTTTTCAACATTTTTTCCGCCCAGACAAATGATCCATTCCCGATATTGATCGATAATATATTGCGGACTGCTGATAAGCATAGGGGCAACAAACAGCACGACAGCCCAGAACAGGAGCGACAGCGAGAAGCGTAATTTGTGCCGAGAAAACAGAAAAAAGGCCAAGCCTACGATGCCGTAAAGCTTTACGAATGTGCCCAAGATGATGAGGAAAGCTGCCCAGAAGTCGCATTCTTTTTCTATCAGGAAGTACGAAGCGATGATAATGGCAGCAATGGTAATATTGAATTGCTGCATGAACAGCGAGGTTAAGAGCGTTTCGGAGCAGAACCAGAAGATAAACATTTTCTGTCCGTTCTCGAAGCCCGACCTCCTTATAGCGAGATATAATGTAAGAGAAAGGGCGATGCACCACAGCAAGAGGCCCAAAGGTTCGGGCACAACCGCAAAGGGGGCGATGACAAGAGAGAACAACGGGCCATAATGGTTGACGTCGAAATATTCGGCAGGGTAGGCATCGTAAAGTGACAGACCTTTGACGGTGTGCCAAAAGACGCTACGGAAAATAAGGAAATTGTTATCGGATCGGTGGAGTTTAAGCACCATGGCAATCACCGAAAGCAGCATCCAAAGCCAGAGAATTGTACGGGGTTGGTGGAAAAAGGGTTTGGATAAGAATGCTTTGCCGTGCTGAATTATTGTATTGTTCATTTGTTCTAACAGGTTTATCGTATTTGCCTGCAAAATTAAAGAATATTCTTTAAAAAGCCTTAGAGAATGGTTTTTATTTGTATCTTCACTCCTATGAAGACAGAGCAGTGCATGTTCGTTGGACCGATTGTGCTGAAGGGTTGTGATTAACGGTGTAAGAAAAGGCCGGATGGGGATTTCCCCATCCGGCCTTATATAAGGTAACTGTCGTTAATTGATCAAGTGAACACAATCGTTTTTTCTTGTTCCGAAAGAACCAATCTCCGAAACTGTAATCGCTATTTTCAGTGTTACGGCTTTCGAAGTGGTATCATAAATTCGGTAGGCACACCACTCGTTAAAGATTTTTCGTAATTATGGAGCAGGCGTGTATTTATCAGAAGGATTCGGATTGTTATAATTTACAATTGTCGGATTATTGTTTGTTTCGTTACGTGAAATAACAATATTCATCCATGCCGGACGACCATTCGTATTGAAACGACACAATTCATAGAAATTATTTCCTTGATATGAACGGGTAACCGAGTAATTCAGACGTTTGATATCGTAGAACGACTGACCTTCGCCCCATAGCTCTACGCGCTTCTGGAATACGATTTCTTCGATAATCTCATCCTTTGTATTTGCCGATGTCGTATAATTCGGATCGCGATAGCTCTTCATAAACGTCTCAAGCAATTGCTTTCCGGTTGCTGCATTCTGGTGGGCAGCAGCCTCGGCTTCTATGAAATACATTTCCTCTACACGCATGATAGGGTAACAGGTGGCTGCACCAATAGAAGATTCTTGGTCGTCTCCATTGCCCGGCCGGAACTTCACAGAAGCATAAGTAGGAAATTGTTGCTTGTAAGCTGAACGCAAGAAAGAAACTTTGTCAGCCAATGCAGAACCTGCGGGAGCTTTCCATTCGAGCTTACGCCAATCGGTATCACTGATACGATCGTACACAGCTCTACCTATCATACTATAAACTCCTCCACCACCAGCATATCCGAAGCTCGTTTCATTAGAGGCGAATGAAGTCCAATTGATAATACTTGTCTTTACACTTGTATCATCAGAAGTTTGCTTGGCTCCCCACATCCAAGGATCGTTTACATTGAAGCCCGTTGTTGTATTCAATGCCTGCTCCTGCGTCATGGGCGACAATTTGCTTGCATTGATAGCCTTATGCGCATATTCTTGTGCATGAGGATAGTCTTCTATCCACATATAGAAGCGTGCTTTCAACCCCAACACACATGCCGAGTCGGGCATGATCTTGCCTGAAGTATCGGTTAATTTACCGATATATTGCTCGGCTTTATTCAAATCGCTAAGGATAAACTCTTTCATCTGGTCGCGTGTAGCACGCGGAGTGTTACGGGCATCTTGCTCGGAAGTTTGATCCGTTACGATGGGAACGGTCAGGTTGGTCACCACATTGCCTGCTTCATTTTTGCCATCAGTAAATTGATCATTCGGCAGGAACTCATACATACGCGCCAAATCTAAGTAGCACAACGCCCGAAACGCATGCCCTGTACCGAGATACCCCAACTGTTCAGAGGTTGCATTTTCTGGATTTACACCTCCAATCAAGCTATTTGCTGCAAGAATAAAACCGTAATAATAGTTCCAAATAAAACCTATACTTCGATACTCCGTACCTAAATAGGTGTTCTTCTCATAATTGCTGAACTGATCATAATTACTTTCTGCAATTGCCATATCAGCAGTCATCACATCACGTATATGCATTACGGCACCATATCCGAAAGAAGCATGCATATTACGACTCCATACATAATTAAAATATGCAGGTAGTGCATTCGCCAAAGCCTTAGTAGCTGAGGGCGAACGTTCTATTTGTTTCGTCGTAGCATAGCCGTTCATGGGTTCGGTCTCCTCTATACAACTCACAAGAGACGGTACTCCCAAAGCAAGGAATGCTACACCCAATATCGTTCGATTTATTTTTTTCATAAATATCTTCTTTAAAAAAATCATTAAAATGTAACTGTTATACCGCCGGATACTGTGCGAATAGGAGAGTAATATTCGCTGGATACGGTGCCTGAAATGTTCTGACGAGGATCGAGTCCCTTACGTTTCGACCACAGCCACAGGTTATCTCCCACAGCATATACACGCACCTTTGCGATACCCAGTGTTCGGAGCCATCTCTTTGGCAGTGTATATCCGATCGTTATGTTCTGCAAGCTCAAGTAAGAAGCGCTTGTTAAGAAACGGTCGCTTGTTGCCGTCATGTATTTATCATTGAACTGTAAACGTGGAATGTTAGAACCTTTATTATCAGCACTCCATGCGTTCAATATATCTGTATGCAATGTATGACCACGGTCGAGATTCATCGAGCTGGCATAGTCACGGTCGTAAACTTGCCCGCCCAACTGGTAAGTGAAGTCCACAGATATGTCGAGCCCTTTCCAAGCTAAAGATGTTCCGAAACCACCATAAGCATCGGGAAGTGCAGTGCCGCACAGATACATAGTTGCATCAGAAACTTTATTGGTTGTTTCCTGATGGTCTATGATCTGATTACCGGCCTCATCTTTCATAATCTGCCCATTGGCATCTTTCTTTGGTACATCCTTATAATAAAGTGCTTCACCCGTATTTTGGTCTACACCGGCATACTTATATATATAATATGTATAGATAGGAAGTTTCTCTCCATAGAAATAATTGCCACTGGTATAACCGTGTTTACCTTCTATCGTAAGTGTCTTATTCCGATCTGCAAGCCGTGTAATCCTATTTCTATACGAAGTCAGGTTCATATGAGCAGACCAAACAAGGTCTTTCGTACGGAGAATATCGCCGTTAAGTTCAACCTCTACACCTGTATTTCGCATATCTCCGATGTTAGCATAGTAACCTGTCCAACCGAAAGAAGGTGGAAGTGTGAACCAAGCAAGCATATCGTTGGTCTGACGACTGAAGTAAACAATGCTACCCGTTAGGCGCTGACGAAAGAATGAGAAGTCGAAACCGGCATTAAACATCCCCTGTTTTTCCCAAGAAATTTTAGTATTTCCTTTTCTTCGAGGCAGTAGAGAAATATTTCCGGCAGAGGGAGTAATCGTATAAGTATTGATATAATTGAAAGCACCGATAGCATCGTTACCTTGCTCACCGTAAGAGGCTTTGAACTTCAACTCGTCTACCCATGGTGCGTTGAACCACTTTTCTTTAGAGATAATCCATGCTCCTCCGAGCGACCAGAAGTTTCCCCAACGGCATGAAGGATCAAAATACGAGGAAGCATCACGACGGAAAGAAAATTCACCGAAATACTTATCGCCATAGCTATAGTGTGCTCTACCGAACCAACCTTCCGTATTGTAATCTGTCTTTTCCGATGAAGCACTTTGCGTAATAGCCGCGCCGTTGAGTTCTGGATAATCATTAGAGAACATATTGCTCTTATCGCCAGAAAGAGAATACACCCTTGTACGGTAATATTCATGACCAACCATTGCCTCTACATCGTGCTGTCCGAACACATGATGCCAATTGAGCAACTGCTGATAGTTATAAGACCATCTGCGTTCATGGCCCACCGTGGCGATACCCTTAGAACTTGCATACTGACCGAACCAAGGATTCGTCGTATGGTTCTCACGATACTCATCCAAATATACACTATTGGTAGAAGAGAACCTGAAGTCTTTCAGGAAACGTATTTCCATGGTTCCGACACCATTGAAAGTATTCCCTTCATTGTAACGCAGGTTTACTTGCACGTCCGACAACGGATTTGCCTGCGACAAATAAGGGCGCTGAGCACCGTTGATCTTTCCGTCTCCATAATCATAAAGGCGGATGCCTGACTCCTGATGCCACATAATATTGCCTTGCCCGTCGCGAATATACAGCGGATAGATCGGCGCCACTTTTGTTAAAGAGAACATATTGCCGGAGTTGCCGGCTAAGCCATCATTGGCAATAGAATTTTGCGTATAGTGCGCATAGTTCATATTGGCACCCACTTTCAGCCAAGGTTTAATCTGATAATCACCTTTCAGACGGGCTGTAAAGCGCTTATAATCCGAATTCTTGGTAATACCTTCGAGGTCCAGATAATTGGCAGAAGTGTAAAAAGTAGACTTCTCCGTGCTACCATTAGCCGTTACGGAGTACTCTTGACGCAGACTATGTTTGTAAGTAGCCTTGGTCCAATCATCCGGATAGAGCATATACTGGTTTCCCTTATAAGAAATTACATTACCCAATGTAGCCTTTGGGTTGAGTTTTCCATCGGTACCGATCATGTGTTCGCCTTGTGGAACGTTATATACATTATATCCTAAGCCGAAACTATCGTTTGCTGTAAGGTGCTGATTAGCAAATTCCATTGCTTGAGTATCTGAATACTGACGAGCATTTTTAGCATAGTTATACAAGCCTCTGTACCATGTTTCATAATAACCTGCGGGATCGTTGATATATTCATAGTCGGGAATAGCACGCGAAGTGACACCCCATTTAGCGTCTACTGTTATATATGAACGATCTGTACGCCCATTTTTTGTCGTAACCATCACTACACCATTGGCACCGCGAGCGCCGTAGAGCGCCGCTGAGGCTGCATCTTTCAGTACCGTGATATTCTCGATATCCTGCGGATTAATAGTGTTCAAATCGCCATCGAAAGGAGAACCGTCGACAACATACAATGGAGTTCTACCACTATTAATAGAACTTATACCACGTATATAGAGTTTGGAGGTACCTCCGGGCTGGCCTGATGCCTGCAACATCTGGATACCCGAGACCTTACCTTTCAATGCCTCAACGGGACTGGTAACCTGCACCTTGCTGATATCATCAGACTTTACAACAGCAGCAGAACCCGTAAAAGCCGATTTCTTTTGCGTACCGTAAGCCACAACCATCACTTCATCAAGAGTTCTATCGTTCGGTTCGAGTACGATATTCATCGTTGGTTTAGCTGTAAGCGTTTGTGTCTGCATACCGATATAGGAAATAGAAATCTTGGCATTGGTAGCAACAGTCAGAGTAAACTCACCATTCAGACCGGTAGCTGCTCCCGTATTTGTGCCAACGACCTTAACGGATGCACCGATAACCGGCTCTCCATCTTCTGCAGAAGTCACAGTTCCGGTAACATGCATCTGTGCCAATGCCACTCCTACACTTAAGAAAAGGTATGCAAGAATCATTGTTAATCTTTTTTCCATAAAAATCTCTCTCTTTTACTTAAAAATTAATATATTTGTTTACTGTCTGTATATTGGAATGTTCTTATAAGTCATTTTATACTGTTTCAATCTTTCAAAATACATTATCAATTTATTAT
>CAUUQE010000033.1:0-18580 GCA_963547065.1 uncultured Prevotella sp.
GTGCAGGCTTCTCGTTCAATATTACCGACTTTGTATATCCGGCATTCTTTATCGCCATTATTCTTATCTATTCCAAAAAGCGCAAGAGTATAGGAGATTTTCTATTCGGTATTGCTTTTATGTTTCTCGGACTTGGTACGCTTCGCCAGACTGGTATCGACATGGATCTGGCACATAACCAACCTGTTCTTGATTTTTTTGCATCGTTCGATCCTAACAGTTTCTACACAACGATCATCTTTTTGCTTATCGGAAGCGCCATGACTATGTGTGTTCAGTCATCTGCAGCTATTATGGCCATCACGATGATTTTATGTTCGAGTGGAGTATTGCCTATTTATCAGGGTATTGCCCTTGTGATGGGAGAGAATATCGGAACCACTGTTACATCGAATATTGCAGCACTTACTGCCAATACACAGGCGCGCAGAGCCGCTTTTGCCCACATGTTTTTCAATATATTCGGTGTAATTTGGGTGCTTTGTGTATTCAAACCATTTATTAATATGGTATGCGCAATTGTGGGATATGACGAAAATTTGGTCAAAGGGACACCAGCTTTCATGGCTAATGCGGCTAAACTGTCGTTCGTACTTGCCGCTTTTCATACTATATTTAATGTCTCCAACACCGTTATACTTATCTGGTTCGTTCCACAGATAGAAAAATTAGTGTGCAAGGTTATTAAGCCTCGCAAGGCCGAAGAGGAAGATGATTTCCGTTTGAGGTTCATCAGTACGGGCCTTATGCTTACGCCTGAGCTCTCTGTGCTTGAGGCTCAAAAGGAAATACAATCTTTTTCGGAGCGTATACACCGTATGTTCGGAATGGTGAGAGAGTTGCTCGAAACCAAGGACACCAATAGCTTTGTGAAGATATTTACCCGTATCGAAAAGTACGAAGGTATCAGCGACAACATGGAGATAGAGATTGCAAAATACTTAGATCAGGTGAGCGATGCCCATTTAAGCGATGAAACCAAGGCGAAGATACGAGCCATGTTGCGCGAAATTTCCGAAATAGAGAGCATAGGCGACAGCTGTTATAATATTGCCCGCACACTCAATCGCAAGTTGAAAGGTAAAGAAGACTTTACAGAGAGCCAATACGAGCACCTACATCAGATGTTCGAACTTACCGACGATGCTCTCAGTCAGATGCAGATATTGTTCCTTGGTCGGAAAGACGAACTGGATGCCAACCGCTCATTTAATATCGAAAACGAGATCAACAACTATCGCAACCAGTTGAAGAGTCAGAATATCAACGATGTGAACAATCACGAATATACGTATGCCATCGGCACGATGTATATGGATATTGTGCAAGAGTGCGAAAAACTCGGAGATTACGTGGTCAATGTAGTAGAAGCCCGCATGGGAACACGCCAGAAAGAGGCTTGAACACTAAGTATTCATATCAAGCAGTAATCGAATACATATCAGTTAAGATATGTATTCGATTACTGTATTTTGTAAAAGTATTTGGGGCGTTATAAATATTTTCCGAAAAAACGCGACATATTCGTTTTGTTTTCATGCCGATAACGAAATCGTTTATCCATAGCATGAAGCACGGCAGGAGCGGCATCTGCTGGCTGCAGACATATCGTTCAATCCGTAATTTCGCCCATTTTCTTCCAGATATCGATAAAGGCTGCGTGGTCTACTTTACGGTCGAAGGTAACTTTAATGCCTGCATTTTTGAGCGTAGAGAATGCTTGTTCGCTGATTACATCGGCATACACTTCGCATACACCGCCGTTTACCATCATTCTTGCGGCCGTTTTACCGGCAGCTTTAGCAGCAAGTTTAGAGTTTAGAAGGGCTTCCGGCGCCTCTGTAAGCAGGTTATAGAGCGTTCTCGCTCCGCGCCCGTTAAACTTATGTACATTGCCTTCATGCAACAACACCAACGAACATTGTTCCGTGTGCAGTGTATCAATCAGATCGTTCATCATAAGCATTCCTCCTATATTTTACATTTCGGATAGTAGTAACGTTTTTCTATTTTCTACAAAGATAGTGCAAACCGAGTGCAAAGAAGCTCGCTTCAATTTGCCGAGATGTCGCCTATCTTCTACAAAGATAGGAAATAAATCCGAATGTTATTCTTTCTGCGCAAAATATTTTAAATCTCCATTGCCATAATATAGTCGTTCATGAAGTAACCATTGCCTATATCGAAATCGCCTTCACTCACTTTTTTCATCCCTAAATGTTCATAGAAGCCAAGCGCGGGGTTATGCCTGTTCACATTAAGTTCCATTTTGCAGGGCGACGGATGTACTTTCTTAATCCAGCGGATGGCGGCATTGAACAACTGCTTGCCGCAGCCACCTTTCTGAAATGCAGGCATCACGTAAATTTTTTGCAGGTGATACGTGTGGTCGCCCTGCGGTTGAACCGATACATAGCCCGCACATGTATCGCCCTCGAAAGCCAACAGATAGGTGTGCCCCTCCTCTGTCATTTGCTTTTTCAGACTGTCTGCAGAATACATCCACTCCATCATATAGTCGATCTGCTCCTTGGTAAGAATGTTTTTATATGTGTTTGGAAATGTTTCCCATGCCATGTCGTGTATCAAACGGCAGTCTGCAAGCATCGCTTCTCTTATATGCATGTGTCATTTATTTGTTGTCTTTCTGCGTCGTCTCGCAGTTTGTTCGCCAATTCCCGCATACCTTCCGATGCTCCTTTGCAGATGTGAGTAATACCCTGTGCCGTGTTTTGCATCGTCGTATCTGGATCTATTAGATAAACAGGCACTCCCGCACGGACATATCTCACCAGTCCGGCGGCGGGATACACGTTGAGCGATGTGCCTACGATGACGAAGATGTCGGCCTTTGCAGCCTCTTCAGCAGCGGGTTCTATCATGGGTACGGCTTCTCCGAAGAATACGATGAATGGGCGCAGCAGCGAACCGTCGCCGGCACGTGTACCGGGTGTCACCTCAGCATGGTCTTTCGCCAGCTCTGTAATGTACTTCTGATCGTACGGATCACGACTTGAACATACCTTAGACAGTTCACCATGCAGATGAATTACATGCGAAGAGCCCGCTTTCTCGTGCAGGTTGTCTACGTTCTGCGTAATCACCGTTACATTGAAATCGTGTTCCAAATCTTTCATCAGCCTATGCCCGTCGTTGGGTTGTGCGGCGTACAACTTCTTTCTAAGCATGTTGTAGAAGTTCGTCACCAATGTAGGATCGGCCTCCCACCCTTCGTGTGATGCTACTTGTTCTACGGGATAATTCTCCCAAAGGCCGTCATTGCCTCGAAAAGTCTTAAAACCACTCTCCACAGACATACCTGCACCTGTAAGAAAAACCAATTTCTTCATGTCTATTATATATATTGTCTTGCCATCGCAAACCTTGTGTTCAGTTCGCTATGATGACATCTGTTAATCATATCGCAAATATAACTGTTTTTCTCGAAATGCGGTACTTGTTGTCAAAGAAAAATCACTTGGCGCAAACAGACGATATCTCTATCGCCTTTAGAGAATATGCCTGTCGGCGTTAGGAGGCCTGTCTATCGTTCTTAGAAGTTGCATTTATTTAAAACCTTTACATAAAAGGTTTCTGAAAAACGGGATACGTATGGTCCATAAGTGTTTAAATAATTATAAGTCTGTTAAATTTAAATGCTAAATACATGTATCAGAAAAAAATGTGTAACTTTGTATGTTTTAAAATAAGATTATCATTAATCATAAAACAAAATAGCTTTTTATGGATAAAATAAGTTACGCTTTGGGCATCGGCATCGGTCGTCAACTCAGCCAAATGGGGGCAGACAACCTGAATGTAGACGACTTTGGGCAAGCCATCAAAGACGTTTTGGCAGGCAAGAACCTGCAGCTCGATGAGAACGAAGCGCAAACTATCGTGCAGAATTTCTTCCGCAAACAAGAGGAAAAACAACGCTCTGTTGCCACAGAAAAGGGTAAAGTTACCAAGGAAAAAGGCGAGAATTTTCTTGCCGAGAACGCTAAGAAAGAAGGCATTATTACCTTGCCGAGCGGATTACAATATCAGGTTTTGAAAGAAGGAAACGGAAGGAGTCCCAAATCTACCGACCAAGTAAAGTGCCATTATGAGGGAATGTTGATTGATGGAACGCTTTTCGACAGCAGCATACAGCGCGGTGAACCGGCAACATTTCCACTCAATCAGGTGATCGCCGGGTGGACAGAAGGGTTGCAGCTTATGAAAGAAGGCGCCAAATATCGCTTCTTTATTCCTTATGCTCTCGGCTATGGTGAGCACGGTGCAGGTGCTTCCATTCCGCCGTTTGCAGCACTCATCTTCGATGTGGAACTTCTTGAAGTGCTGTAGATCCATGGTAAAAGAAACTATATGAACAGAATAATATATAACAGGACTGGCACATATGCGGGAGATATTGGTAGTTATCGACAGTCAAGAGTCACAAAACTTTGAACTCAACAGGTTCTTACCAAGTCGCAGAGTTCTTGACTACAACGAACAAAATGAGGGATAATATCACAGACAATGCACATTTACTCCCCACATCTCTCTGCCTAACAGAACTTAGAAAACTCAAATTATTTTATAAAACAACAATGAAAAAACTTACATTCGCAGCCGCTATGGCTATCAGTGTCGCAATATTCTCTTCTTGCGGCAATTCAACACCGAAGGCAGATCTTAGGACTGACGTGGACACCATGAGTTATGCCATGGGTATGACACAGTCGCAAGGCCTCAAAGAGTATCTCGTAGGGCGTATGGGTATCGACACCACCTACATAGAACAGTTTATCAAAGGTCTCAATGACGGCGCCAATGCAGGCGACGATAAGGGAAAAGCCGCTTATTATGCAGGTATACAAATCGGTCAGCAGATTAGTAACCAGATGATAAAGGGTATCAATCAAGAGGTTTTCGGCGATGATTCTACTAAAAGTATATCGCTTAAAAACTTTATGGCAGGCTTCATTACCGGCACTACGGGCAAGAAAAGTTTGATGAATGTAGAACAAGCTCAGCAGACAGCCAACACCATGATTACCAAAATACGTTCTAATAACATGTTGAAACAGTATGGACCAAATAAGGTAGCCGGTGAGAAATTCCTTGCTCAAAACAAGAAGAAAGAAGGCGTGAAGACTCTTCCGTCGGGCGTACAGTATAGAGTGATCAAGGAAGGAAACGGTCCCATACCGAAAGATACTTCTATGGTAAAAGTTAACTATGAAGGACGTACTATCAATGGCAAGGTGTTCGACAGTTCGTATAAGCGCAAGGAGCCTGTTTCGTTGCGTGCGAATCAGGTAATCAAAGGCTGGACGGAAGCACTCGTTCGTATGCCTGTAGGTTCGGTATGGGAAGTGTATATCCCGCAGGAACTGGCTTATGGAGAGCGCGAACAGGGCAATGATATAAAGCCATTCTCGGCACTTATCTTCAAAATAGAGTTGCTCGGCATAGAATAAACATATATGGTGGGCTACATGTCCGCCCGATAAATAATAATAAAGGTAGGGATTACGAATGCGATCTCTACCTTTTTATAAACTTAATGCAATGAAAAAGATTTTATTAATTACACTGGCCTTGGTGACAAGTGTAATGTCTGCCACTGTCAAGGCTGGTAACAAAAAAGACAAAAAACAACAGCCAGTGCCGGTAGAGTTGGCGCTTACCACTGCTTTAGACTCGATCAGTTATGCTGCAGGCATGACAAGTACTAACGGGCTTCTGCCCTATATCCGGCAACAATACGGTGTAGACTCAACTTACATAGCCGACTTCGTGAAAGGATTTGAAGAGGCTATGGGTAGGAAAGATGATCCTCATTACAGTGCATACAATGCGGGTATTCAAATTGCCGACTTGGTGAAGAAAAGAATTTTACCACAGGTAAAGAGCGTTTTCGAAGGATCCAAGAACTCCATTGACGGTAAACTCTTCGAAAAAGGATTCGTAGCAGGTGTGTTGAAAGATACGACTCTTTATACTATGAGCACCGCCGAAACTTACTTTAATGAAGTAAAAGAAGAAGCATTCGAGCAAAAAAACAAACCATGGCGTGATGAAAACAAGGCTTGGCTTGCCGAAAATGCTAAGAAAGACGGTGTAAAGACCACAGATACTGGCCTGCAATACAAGATTATTACACAAGGTACAGGTGAAACACCACAGTCATCTGATAACGTTACCGTAAAATATGAAGGCAAGACAATTGATGGTAATGTATTTGACAGTTCGTACAAACGTGATCCGCAGACTGCTCAATTTCGCTGCGATAACGTAATCAAAGGCTGGACAGAGGCACTAACCATGATGCCTGCAGGCAGCAAGTGGGAACTCTACATTCCGCAAGAGCTGGCCTATGGAGCGCGTCAGGCAGGACAAATCAAGCCGTATTCAACACTTGTCTTTACCGTAGAACTGGTGAATGTAGATAAGCCAAAAGCAGCAGTAGAAAACACTAAGCCGTCTACACCCGTAAAGAAACCAACTAAAAAGAAAAAGTAATAAATACGGATATATCGTATATTTTCCATAAAAGGGGAACATGCTCCATTGCAGTGTGTTCCCCTTTTTGGTAGGAGGCACAGTAATAAACCGTAGATATAATATCATTTTGTGCAAAAAATAACTTTTTTCAGTACAAAACGTTGTCCGTATCATTTATTTTGTCTACTTTTGCTAACGTCAGATAATCAATAAATAGGACGTAGAAATGGAGAAGATCGATAATCTTGATAGGAAAATACTGCGTATTCTGTCTAAAAATGCACGCATACCTTTTAAGGATGTGGCTGCCGAGTGTGACGTTTCGCGGGCTGCGATACACCAACGAGTGCAGCATTTGATAGACAATGGTGTAATTGTAGGCAGTGGATTCGATATCAATCCTAAGAGTTTAGGCTATTCCACCTGCACTTATGTGGGACTTAACCTTGAGCGGGGAAATATGTATAAAGAGGTTGTAGAGCGGGTTATCAATATCCCTGAAGTGATTGAATGTCACTTCACGACAGGTCCTTATACCATGCTGGTGAAGTTGTATGCACGGGATAATGAGCAATTAATGGACTTGCTCAACAATAAGTTGCAGAGTATAGCGGGAGTAGTCTCCACAGAGACACTCATTTCTCTTGAGCAGAGTATTAAACGAGAGATACCCATAAATATAGAAGGATGATGGAGACTTTCGATTTGCAGGCGCGTCTGAATGGCATATATTCGTCTTTTCCTGAGGCTGAATACCGTGCAATTATTGGCATAACCGGCAATTATGAAAACGGCGACCTTACGCTTCGCGACCGTTATTACATGCAGGTAGTCGAAGCAGGAGGCATTCCGCTGGTCATACCTCCTATAGGCGATGAGAATGTAATCATCAATACGCTCGAACATATAGATGGTCTGCTGCTCACGGGCGGTGCAGATATCAATCCTCTATGGGGGAACGATGAACCTTTGCCGCTGCTTCATTCGGTGAATGCTATGCGTGATTTGCCGGAATTACTGATCACCCGTTTGGCTTACAACCGCCAGATACCGATATTAGGTATATGCCGTGGTATGCAAACATTGGCTTTCTCCCTTGACGGAAAGGTGACACAAGACATCAACAGCATCCCCGATGTGTTGAAACACAGTCAAGATGCGGCGCGCAACGAGCCTACCCATTCTATCCACATTGCGGAAGACTCTATATTATATAAGGTATATGGTACCGACAGAATATTCGTTAATTCGTTTCATCATCAAGCTGTAAAGGATGTAGGAGCCCATTTCCGGATAACAGCAACGGCACCCGACGGCATCATAGAGGGCATGGAAAGTTGCGAGTATAAACCTATAATGGGCGTACAGTGGCATCCAGAGTGGCTTGAAGGCGACGGATTGAAGCTGTTCAAATGGCTGGTAGAGCAAGCAAACTTATTCTATAAGGCAAAAGAAGTGCACAAACGTGTACTTACCCTTGATACTCATTGTGACACACCTATGTTCTTTCCCATGGGCATTCGGTTCGATCATCGCGACGAACGCATACTTGTAGACCTGCATAAGATGACGGATGGGCGTGAAGATGCAGTAACCATGGTGGCTTATTTGCCGCAACCGAAGCCGGAAGAAAACTTTTCGAGCAAAGTAGACTTCGCTGTTACCGGTCCTACAGAGTATGCCGATCTTATTTTCGATAAGATAGAAACCATCGTAAAAGCCAATGCAAACTATCTGAATATAGCACGTACGCCCGCCGAACTGTATGAAAACAAGCGTAAGGGATATAAATCGATTGTCTTAGGAATAGAAAACGGCTTGGCTATAGGTCGAGATATCACCAACGTGAAGCACTTTGCGCAGCGCGGGGTGACATATATAACGCTTTGTCACAATGGAGATAACGATATTTGCGATAGTGCTCGTGGCTGCAACACCCATAATGGAGTGTCGCCGTTTGGCGAAAAAGTGATCCAAGAGATGAACGATTGCGGTATTATGGTAGACCTCAGTCACGGCGGAGAGAAGAGTTTTTACGACGCACTTGATATAAGTAGCACGCCCATAGTGTGCAGTCATAGCAATTGTAAGGCGCTTTGTGACGTTCCGCGCAACCTTACAGACGACCAAATGCGTGCACTTGCTGCTAAGGGAGGCATCGCCCATACCACTTTATATGCCGGTTTTCTAAGGCAAAACGGAGAGGCTACCATCCTCGATGCCATCGCTCATTTGGAACATGCCATCGACGTAATGGGCATAGATCATGTGGGTATTGGTACCGATTTCGATGGAGACGGCGGTATCAAGGGCCTTGCAGACTCCTCGGAGCTGATAAATTTTACCGTCAGTTTACTGAAACGTCGCTACAACGAGCACGACATAGCCAAGATATGGGGTGGCAACTGGCTGCGCGTGATGGCTATTGTGCAGGATCATAGGAAATAGATAACGACAACAAGACCAAACGGAAAGGGCGACACGTGTTCTTTCCATAATAATTATAAAAATGAAACTAAAACATATCGTGATGGGGATTATACCATTATTGGCCGTAGGTATCGGCATTGGGGTGTATCTGCATGCCAATGATACCAAAGCGAAAACCGAAGAAAATACAATGCTCATGAACCCCGTAGGACCAGTGTTCAACGCCGATTCGGCGTATCTGTTTACGAAAGCGCAGTGTGATTTCGGCCCAAGAGATATGAATTCATCCGGACATGAACGCTGTGCGGCGTGGATAATTGCCAAGTTTAAGCAATACGGATGCACGGTAAACACGCAGAAGGTGGACTTAAAAGGCTACGACGGCACCATTCTGAAGAGCACGAACATAATGGCTTCTTACAATCCCCAGTCTACTACACGCATTCTTTTGTGCGCTCATTGGGACTCGCGTCCGTGGGCCGACAATGATCCAGACAGTACCAACTGGCGACATCCCATACTTGCAGCGAACGATGGTGCCAGTGGTGTGGCCGTTATGTTGGAACTTGCACGCATTATACATGCCGACAGGCGGCTCAACATAGGTGTCGATTTCGTGTGTTTCGATGCAGAAGATTGGGGTATACCGCGCTGGAGTGGTCTGCAGGATGATGAGAAAAGCTGGGCACTCGGTGCACAATATTGGGCTGCCAACTTGCCCCAAGGCTACGAAGCGCGCTACGGAATACTGTTAGATATGGTAGGCGGACAAGGTGCACGATTCTTTCAAGAGAGTGCTTCGCGCCAGTTTGCTCCCGCAATTGTCAATAAAGTGTGGTTAGCTGCCGAGGCTATCGGTTACGGGAGTTACTTTCCGAAACAAGAGGGAGGCATGATAACCGATGATCATGTGCCTGTCAACGAGGTTGCAAAGATACCCACCATCGATATTATTCCGTTCTATCCAGACTGCCCGCAGAGTTCGTTCGGCCCCACGTGGCACACTATTAACGATAATATGGACTATATCGATAAGAATACACTGAAAGCTATAGGGCAAGTGATGGTGCAAGTGCTTTACAGCGAAGCGAGATAGTGCACGTAGAAACGTAGCGTGCCGGTGCTGCCCCTGCAGGGAATAACATTTTTCCTGCAGGGGCAGCATCATTAAATATGGCTTCTATTTCGGATAGAAAGCCAGTCTGTGTCCGACAGGTAGCACATCTAATCGGCATAGGTCTATGGTATAAAACGGGTGTTTATCTGTTTCAGTCGGTCAGAAGGCGGCGACTGAAATAACGAACGGGGTACCAAACGGCCATCCATCCCACGGCAACGACCGTGAAAAGGATAATTAGCACGTCTGAATAGTGCACACTCACGGGATAGGCATTCACTACGAAATTGCCGCTACTGCTGCCCAAGGCCACGATGCCATAGGTCTGCTGCAGCCAACAGAGTAATAGGCCGATTCCGATTCCGATGCCTGCGCCGATTATAGATATCATCCGTCCTTCGAAAAGGAAGATCTTGGTGATTTGTTTATCGTTGGCACCGAGATTACGCAGCGTAACTACGTCGTCTTTCTTGTCGATAATAAGCATAGAGAGCGACCCCACGATGTTGAAACATGCCACGACAAGAATAAATGTGAGGAATATATAGGCAATGATTTTCTCTATTTGCATGATGCGAAAAGTATCTGCCTGTTGCTCGAATCTGTCGAGAACTTTATACTTTGTTCCGGCTATCTGTTGCAATTGTTTCTTGGTCTTGTCGAGGTCGGTTCCGGCTTTCAGCCGCAGTTCGAGCGATGATATCCGGCCCTGTTGACCGAAGAGATTACGGGCAAACGCCAGTGATGTGATGATATGATCTTTATCGTATTTGGCTTGATTTACGGCAAAAACAACGCCGGGCGATAAGAGCGAGTCTACTGTGAAGCCGTCGTAAGGGTTCGATAAGTCTAACTGACCGTTGCGTTTCGGTGCATATACCTTTATATAGTCTTGCCATCTGGCACCGGTACCCAGCAGCTGCGCCAAGCGTACACCTATCACCCCATACTGCAAGTTGGCGGCATGTAATTCGAATTCTCCATCACCATAAAGTATTTCCTTGATATGGGTAAGTTCGGCGAAATTATCGTCTACGCCCATCACCGTAACCATCTGCTGTTTATCCTGATATGTGGCGATCGCTTGATCTTCCATACATTCGGTGGCTACGGCTACGGTTTCGAAGTGCTTGATGCGCCCAAGTATGGGATCGTCGGCTGGGACCGTCTTGCCTTGTACGGGCACAATCTTCAGTTGAGGATCGAAGTTAGTAAGGAAAGAGGCCACGAGATCCGAAAATCCATTAAACACACTCAGCACGATAACAAGGGCCATAGTGGCCACGGCAACACCTATTACAGAAATAATCGAGATGATATTGATGGCGTTTGTGCTCTTTTTTGAAAAGAGATAGCGGCGTGCTACGAATAACGGGAAGTTCATTTCTTTCGGGATAAGCGACAGGATAGATGTCTCGACAGACGGCTCTTACTTTTTTAACAGTTCGTCTATGCGTTCGATATAGTCGAGGCTGTCGTCGATGAAAAAGCGAAGTTCTGGTATAATCCGCAACTGGTTATGCACGCGTGTGCCGAGCTCATAGCGTATGGTCTTTTCGTTTTTAGTGATATTATGGATTATCTCGTCGCTCTTTTCTGACGGGAAAATACTCAAATATGCCGTGCATATACTCAAATCGGGTGATACTCGTGTGCGTGTTACCGATATCATAACGCCGTGTGTCATGCGGGTTTGGTTCTGAAAAATAAGGCTCAATTCCTTTTGCAGGAGTCTTGCTATGCGGTTTTGTCTTGTTTCTTGCATAATCGGGCGGGTTGTTTATCTTTTGAAAAAATGATACAAATGGGAGTAATAAATACTTATTTTCGAATTTCCGAACGGTAGCTGTCTTCAATAAATATAGTGTAAATCGAATGTAATCAAACTTGCTTGAAATTATCTAAATGCTGGTTATTTTCTGCAAAGATAATGATTTTATTCATAAAAGTATCTTTTAAGCAGGTTATTTCTTAGGTCTATGCACGATAGATATAAGGGGTAAGATCATAAAAAATGCGCCGGAATAATTTCCGGCGCATCTCTTTATAGTTATGAATTCGGTATTTGAGTGCTTATTTTGCTTCTTCCGGCAGCATAATGACCGAGATATGATTCTTATTTTTCAGGAACTCAGTCATGAAAGCTGTAATAGATTGAGGTGTTTGTACTTCGACGAGTTTCTTGTAATCGGTATGACTGTCAATACCGTATTTGTAGAATTCATTGATCACACCCATCCAATAGCCATTGGTCTTCTCGGAATCATCGGCTTGTTTCAGCATGAGTTTTTTCACTTTATCGATCATTGTTGCGTCTACATCTTTGGTCAAATTGGGCACTTCATCATTCATTATCTTGATTGCGATATCCTTTTTCTCGGGTTTCATCGGGCAATAAGCAAAGAGTTGCACGTTGTGATAGTTGTCAGAGATGATGGCCGATCCCTGTGCACCGCACGCATATGCAGCACTGGCATCCTCGCGTATCTTCTTCAGATATACCATTGAAAGCACTTGTCCGACGATATTGGCCTTGATAGAGGTTTCGACAGAATAAGGCATAACATCGTTGTACCACATCATATAGGCAATAGATTTGGGCGTTTCCATCTTGCGTAAGAACTTATTCTCTATGTTCCCTTTCTGCAAGAACGCTACTCTGTGACCTTTCTGTATTTTTCCTTTCGCCGGCAGAGAGGCAAGATATTGGCAGATGAGCGGGCGAATGGTGGCTTCATCGTAGTTTCCAACGATGGTAAAACGCCACCCTGCCGCATTTGCAGTGCACTCCTTAGCGATTTGCAGAATACGGTCGTAAGAGATATCTTTCAGGTCTTTTGCTTGTAACGGCGTGAGACGCGGGTTATGTCCATACATGGTAGCGGTGAGACTATCGCTGAGTGCGATCTCCGGAGATAGTGCACGATTCTTCAAATTTACCTCGTATTGGCTGATCAACTGGTCGTATGCTTTCTGATCCTTGTTGATATTGGTGAAATAGAGATAGGTCATCTGTAGCATGGTCTCTACGTCTTTCGGCGTAGAAGAGCCGCTGATGTTGGCATATTCGTCGGACATAGACAGGTCGGCATTGGCAATCTTTCCGGCAAGACCCTTGGTAAGTTCGGTATTGGAGAAACTTCCAAGTCCGCTGAAGCCTATTGCTTGGTCGAACATCTGCAAGTTCTTGTAGTCTTTCGCACCATAGAGAGAGTTGCCGCCATAACCGGCTCCCGAGAGTATAACCTGATCTTTCTTGTAATCGGTCTTCTTCAGAAGCACGGTAGCCCCATTGGACAGTTTCAATTCTGTATAGCCCAGTTTCACATTTTTCTTCTCACTTTTGATAGTACCTGCCTTGGGCAGCGTCTTTATGAGTGGCTCGTTCTTCACATTGTCTACGTATGCATCGATCTTAGTTGCACGTGCTTCTTTCACTGCATTCAACAATCCAGTCTCGGTAGGATATATATTTCCCTCTTTTTCATTATTGAAACTAACGATCACCATATTGCTGTCATTGGCGGGAATTAGTTCTTTCATCACCTGATTAACAGCCTCTAAAGGAATGGCAGGGATTATCATTTTCATTGTTTCATAAGTATACTCAATGGACGGCATAGGCTCGTTATTGAGGAAATGACCAAGACATTCGCGGAAGAACTGGCGGTTCGGACGCTTGTCTTTGTTGCTGTAAGTCTTGTCGAGTGCACTCAATTGATTGGCTTTATAGCGCTCATATTCGGTCGGGGTGAAGCCGAAATCGGCTGCACGGCGTACTTCTATGAACGCAGCCTTGAGGGCCTGAGCAGTTTGTGCGATATCTTTAGGTTCGACATCCAAATCGAATGCGTCTTTCGTTTTGGCAAAAATATAGTTGCCATCCCTTACATAAGCGTTTGTATAGGGGCAGTCGTCTTTCTGTGCAGCCTCGGTAAAACGGTTGTTGAGCATGGCAGTAGCAGCGTCTTTTACATAATTAGCTACGATATAAGCAATGGTATGCTTCAGTGAATCGGGGAATACATCGTGCTTGAACATCAGCTCTACGTCGCTTGTTCGCTGTTCCTTGTCTTTATCAATGATAACGATCGGTTGCGGTGTATCAGGCACCGGTTCGTCTATAATGGGCTGTGCATTCTTGGGATTCGTAATAGGTCCGAATAGTTTTTTGATCATCTGTTCGGTATGGTTCACGTCTACATCGCCAATAACGATGATCCCTTGATTCTGCGGATGATACCATTTCTCATAATAATCGCGCAGTTCTTTCGGCTTAAAGTTGTCCACTACACTCATCAGACCGATGGGGTAACGCACGCCGTACTTACTTCCGGGGTAGAGTTTCGGCAGATTTCGTTCGAACATACGGCTCGATGCACTCGTACGCAAGCGCCATTCTTCGTGGATTACGCCACGTTCTTTGTCTATTTCTTTGGGATCGAGCGTTAATCCGTCGGCCCAGTCACGCAGGATGAGCAAGCATGAGTCGAGCACGCTTTGGCGGTTCGTAGGCACATTATCTATGTTATAGACAGTCTGGTCAATGCTTGTATATGCATTAAGATCACCACCGAACTCCACTCCGATAGATCGACAATACTCGATAAGGTTGTTTCCTTTAAAATTATCCGTACCGTTAAAGCACATGTGTTCAAGGAAGTGAGCTAATCCTCTCTGGCTTTCGTCTTCCTGAATGGAACCGACTTTCTGTGCAATATAGAAGTTCGCACGATGTTCGGGCCAGTTGTTATAGCGGATATAGTACGTAAGTCCGTTCGGTAGTTTACCGATTTTCACGGCTGTATCTGTAGGAATCGGTGGCATTTCCATCTGTGCGTGTACCATTCCTACTACAAACAGCAGGCATAGAAGCAATAATTTTCTAATTTTCATACCTCATTAATTTTAGATTGAAATAATATATATGTTGCAAAATTACTAAAAGTATATAAATTATATTTCGTTTTTTATTAATTTTAGAATACCAAGAGCATTCGTACTTTTAGGGTATTATCGCATGAATTTCCATATCATGTCTTTAATTTATGTCGAATACGTCTGTATCAGAACTTCCATATAACCTGCATATCCACATCGGTTTGCGAACTTCGATCGATTTGTTGGTAGGATGAGGAGATATGGTTACGATCGAAATAATCGGTTGTTCCGATCTTACAATACAGGTGTAATTTCGGTGAGAGGGTAGCATTGGCCATTAGCATGTAGCGGATACCGTCTCCAAAGAACACTGGGAATGCGAAATTATAGCGTGGACTCCGCTCGTAACTGTACACTCTACTGTCATAATCATCGGTATTGAAGTAACCGAAACTGCCGTTCAACGTCAGCCAACGATACCGGTAGCCGATGTTTTGCGTAATCATCAGACCTGTGCTGTTTCGTATACAATAGCAACAAGCGCCATCTATCTGCGTCTTACACAGCCAGTGTACACCGTCTTCAAAAGCAAAAGAGAGCCGGGCGCGATGCTCTGTTTTATCGATAAGTTGTGTATGCGTATCGTCATCCTGCTGCCTGTTGCGCAAACGGTAACGCGCTGTGACGGCGATACTCCGCCGTTGATAGACGATAGATAACAGATGATCCTGCGACCGAGAGGACTTAGAAACCCGATAGCGTGCCCACGGAAAATAGGCATAGTCAGTATATGCCGACAGCCATAGATGCCTGAAAGCATGCCAGTCGGCACCTATGTACACGCCACTTTCGCCCTGTGTGCTGCCTCCGTCGCTGAAACTCCTACTGAAAAGCGAATAATAACGATAAGAATAAAATCGCTGCAGCGCCATCAGAGAGAGCGAAGACGTAAGCCGACAGCTAAGGCTGTTCACGGTAGCAAAGGCATGACTATCGCCTGTTGCAACCTCTCCATTGAACGAGAGCCTACCGCTTGCGTAGCCATAATCGGCACCTATATTCCAAAAGCGACTGCCCGAGGGGTTATAACGCTGATAAATTCGTCGGATGTCGGGACATAACGGTTTGTCGAAAACGACTTTCAGAGCTGTTACACCTACATGGAAACCATTTCGAAAGTAACGTATGTTGGTGCCGAAAAGCTTTTCGACAGCGTTATGCTTATGCTTCATCTCACTCAGCGTGCGGTGGTAGCCTGTTTTCAGGATGGTTGCAATGCCCGAACTATCTTTGGTCAGCGTTGCATCTATATTACGATACGACACAAAAGATGTTAGGTCAAAACCGCGAAAAATGCCCACCGTTGCTGCTACCCCTTGTAGATAGTTACTTTCGGAGCGCGAACTGTGCGCTTGGATGCTATTGCCTGTACGCCCTAAAGTGGCGAGTACGGCTGCTTTCCCAAAACTATAACCGGTGTTCATGATAAGCCCCATACCGAATTTCAGTCTGTATCGCCCTGCTACAAATGCTTTCATACAACCCCAGTCGCGCAACATAAGATAGAAAGAATAATAATCATATCCCCACGAATTGTGCTTCGACAAAAACGGTTCACCCGCATCTTGAGAGCCAACCACGCCGAATTTCACACTTTGACCATAGTTGTACGTGTAACGAAACCAGTGTTTGTAGCGATAACCAAGATATTTGCTGCGGTCGCCCCGTCGTTCATAGAGGGGTAAACGTATTGATGCAGCCAATTCGTTGCCACCATATTTCAAGATTTTTGCCAAAGACGGGAAACTTTCTCGAGGCTCTTCACCCAAATAAACGAAACATGCAAGTAGCCTACGCCGAGGCTCATCCAAGCTTTCAACCATAGAAAGTTCACCCAAACTGCGCATCGGACCGTACTTATACAAATACTCCGACAGCTCTTCCACCTGCTCATCGGTCAGGAATATCAGCCGTTCGAGATCTTCACGCGTGGCGGTATTCAAGTTTATCTTATGCTCTGCGAGATCGGAGAGTAGTTCATAAGTGTCTTCCCACGATGCATCTTCCGCATCTTCGAGGCCGGTTAGCTGCTCGTAATAAGTCTCCCAATCAGACTTGTTCTGTGCAGATGCAGCAAACGAACAAATCGAGAGTACTGCCACAAAAAAATATTTATGCATGATATTAGGTTATTCCTTTCGCTCAACAAGATACACTTCCTCTGCGCATTCTGATATTCAACTCTCCATTGACAGAAGTATCACGCATCCAAGAAATACGATTCTTTAAGGAAAAGTAACTGTTTCTGCCTGCCGACAGCAACATTCTTTGGGCATTGATCATTAACACGATTGCCGATATGCTATCGGTATTGCTGTTTAAACCTTTATCCATTATCTTATATTATCTTAGCAGTATTCTTGCTTTTGTGCCCGTTAAACTCTATAATTATCAACCGATCGAGTCAGAAACTCCACTAAAAATGGCTTTACACCCACTTTTAAATACATACATGTGCGATCTTTTCTCTTCATTAAAGAAAATCCTAAAGATATAACCTCTTTTCCTTTTAAAGATCGAAGGTGTTACTCAACCAATGAAAACTTACAAAGACAAAGATATATTTATTTATCGGATTAATAAAACATTTATCAATAAAAGTAGTCGTTTCTGCGTTTTAACATGAAAATATATTGGTTGAATACAGCCCGACCGTTTCCGGAAGAATATACAAACAAAGGAAATTACGCCCGTAAAAACTATTCTTCTGCAAACCACATTGCACAGATGTTTTCAGAATATATGCTATCTAAGCCCGACAGACAGTCTATCTAAGCCGATTAGACAGATTACCTAAGGTGCTTAGGTGGATATTCTGTCTCAATCGTTTTATAGCTGCATCGGTGAGTTTTGTATTTTATTACAGATTGAAACGGCTATTCATTTCATAACGAATAGCCGGCTAATCAACCAAGATGCCACACCTTACAGACGCAGATGTGGCATTTCGTTCTGTTGTGCATACTTACTTATTCAGCTTCCACGTTACTCCGTCTTTGGTATCTTTTACTTCAAAGCCGGCTTCAGCCAAGGCATCGCGTATTTGGTCGCTGGTTGTCCAGTCTTTATTCTGCTTTGCTTTGGCTCTTAAAGCGAGAACCATGTCTACTACTTTGCCGTATGCTGCCTCTCGGGCATCGTTGTTAGCTCCCTTTTCGCTCTTTAGGCCTAAGAGATCGACAGTAAATAAGTGCATCGTATTGGCCAGTTCGGCTAAATCTGCAGCGGAAATATGCGCTTTATGGTCGAGCAGCGAGTTGATGACATGGCATGCCTCGAAGAGATTGCTGATAACGGTAGGCGTTTGAAGATCATCATTCATGGCATCGTAACACTTCTGGCGAAGCTCGCCGACGAACTGTTTTGTAGCCTCATCGCTCTCTCCCGATACAGGTACACGGGCAATATCGGCAATGCCCGTCATAAGTCTGTCGAGTCCCTTTGCACTCGCTATGAGCGCTTCATTCGAGAAATCTACCGTTCCGCGGTAGTGTGCAGAAAGGATAAAGAAGCGTATCGTCATCGGCGAATAGGCCTGAGAAAGGCTTTCGTGCGTACCTTTAAAGAACTGTTCCAGCGTGATGAAGTTGCCAA
>CAUUQE010000034.1:0-18430 GCA_963547065.1 uncultured Prevotella sp.
CAGAGATATTCCATACCATACAGGTACTAAAAAAGATTTGAAGCAAAACGTGTTAAAACGAAAGTGTTGCAAAGGCTTTAAATGGGCCACAACGATGCCGCCATCGAATTCTACCGCTATGAAGAACATTCCCCCGCACTTATGCGATTAAGAAAAGATGACTGAACATCTCCTCATGTATTTCCTCTTACATTGCCTTTTATTACATCTTCACGGCAGCAAAGATATAAACAATCACTTACTTTCTATTACATCAGTTACACTTCTAATCAATAAGACACACTCATTCCGCCCGTCTTTATGTTTCTTCTTCTCCACGTTTGTCCAATTTATTAGACACGTTTGTATAATTATATTGTACACACATAGAAATGAAATTATCTACACGTAGGTAATTCGACACCTCCCTATATATTTGCAAAGGAACTCCTATCGGTGAAGCTATTGCTGCACTATCGGTAATGCGGTTATTAAGACGTAAGGCGAGCAGGGAACCCTCTCTTTCCCAGAGCGTTTTCATCGCATTGCCTTACCGAGAGCCGCTATTGGCACTTCGCAAGTGGGACTTGTGAATTTGCAATTAAAGAAAAATAATATCAAGATATATTTGGAGGTGTGGAATAAAAGCTGTATCTTTGCCCCTGCAATTAGGAAATATCGCGGAGTGGAGCAGTTGGTAGCTCGCCAGGCTCATAACCTGGAGGTCGCATGTTCGAGTCTTGCCTCCGCAACTCTAAGTGTTCAGAATGTTTATTATGTATGACTTCTGAGCACTTTTTATATATGTATTTATTCCAAATAATATTTTCGGAGTTCGAACGCCCATACTTTATAGCCGAAAGGTGTTAGGTGTAGGCCGTCTATAGTAAACTCCTTCCGCATTTCATTGGTACCATGTCGCACGAATTTAGCAAAGAGATTGATATATGTGATACCTTGTGAATTACAATAAATACGCAAAGCACGGTTGATGCGCGCCACGTCATCAGTTTTTCCTTCCAGCGTCTTCCACCGACCGAACGATTCATTTATAGGTAGTAGGCTCTGTACGTAAAGTTTTGTCTTTGGGGTGCCTCGCCGTATTTTTTCAATCACTTGCTTACACAATTCTACCACTTGTTCCGGCGACAGGTTGTGGCTAAGGTCGTTGACGCCCACCATCAGGAACAGTTTCTTAGGTTTTCCTGGCAACACCTGTATTAATCTACCCATGATACCTGCTGCGTCATCGCCAGCTATACCGCGGTTGCGGATATGCTTTCCTCGCAGCAATTTATTCCAATCTCCTCCGAACTCCGTTAGGCTGTTGCCCAGCATCACTACGTCAGTACTGTCTATAGGGCGATTTTTCTCAAATTCAATCACCCGTTCATTGTAATGCGAGGACGATTGATATGTAACATGTTGGGCGTGGGTGGTCATTGTAGTTATCAAAGATAGCATACAGAGTGCTATTTTACCTTTTTTCATCCTTAGAATTGTTCTAATATTTCTATTCTTTTTGCAGGATCTGGGTGGGTACTGAACAGCGAGTTCATAAATCCCATTATACCGGTTTTCATTTCGTCGGGATGCATGATGAACAGTTGAGCTACATCCTCGCGCCCTACATTGTCGAGTCCGGGATCGGCAGAAATCTTTCTAAGCGCCGAAGCCAGTGCTAACGGGTTGCCCGAAAGTTCCGCCCCGCCCGCGTCGGCCATGTATTCGCGTTTGCGAGAGATGGCAAATCGGGTAATCAACGTGAAAAAGTAAGCGATGGCGCAGCACACTATACCGATGAGAAATATTACGATAATAGAAATTCCTCCGCCTTTGCCATTGCTGTTGCTACTGCGTCTGTCTCCGCCGTATATCATGGAATTAAACATCATACGTACAGCCAGACTCATCACAGTGGATACGATGCCCACGAAGATAATGCTCGTTATGAGCAATCGTGTATCGTGATTGCGGATATGGGTGAGCTCATGGCCGATGACGCCTGCTAATTCTTCGTCGTTTAAACGGCTCATCAGGCCCGTTGTAACGGTTACAGTGTAGCTGTTCTTATTAATTCCGCTGGCGAAAGCATTCAGCTGCGGATCGTCTACAACGTTGATCTTCGGCATATCCATATTACATGTCATGCAGAGATTTTCCACGATATTGTAAATCCGAGGATTCTCCTTTCGCGTCAACGGGCGCGATCCGGTGGCATGATTGATCATGCTTGTGTTTGAAAAATAGGCAATCGTGAACCACAATGCCACGCCCACGATCACCCAAGGTATGGTAGTTATGAAATAGTAGTTCACCGTTTCCAAGTCAAGCGTATGTACCACATTGCCATCGACATCGTAGTATCCGCCGCCAAAATAGTTGACTAAGGCTAAAAACACCCATACCGTGGCCAAGATAATGATGGGAAACATGAGCAGTAGAAGCATGCTCTTCATATTGTTGCGCCGTATCTGAGTTTGTATGCCTACATATTCCATCGTATGAGAATTAATTCTTTATTAAATAAACAAATACGTTGAAACACCATCATTCTTGAATTGTAAAAGCCCAAGAGTGTGTTTTTTCTCTATAAATGCAGTTCTGCGAAAAACGCATTTGCCCTGTGTCAGAATTTTACTTCGGGCGCCTTTTCGTAATTGTCGCGCTGTTCTTGCGGAACCTCATACATGGGTTCTTTCTTAAAACCGAACATATTGGCGAAAAGGTTCGACGGGAAAGTCTGCACGGCATTATTCAGTTCGCGTGTTGCCGAATTGAAGTAACGGCGCACGGCAGCCAGTTTGTTTTCTATATCTGATATTTCTCCCTGCAATTGCAAGAAGTTCTGATTGGCTTTCAGTTCGGGGTAAGCCTCTAAAGACACCTTGAGCCCGGCCAATGCATTGGTCAAAGCGTTGTCTGCGGCCATCTTGTCATTGATCGTAGTAGCGCTCATTGCGGCAGATCGAGCTTCGGTCACACGCTGGAACACTTCCTTTTCGTGTTCGGCATAGCCTTTAACCGTTGCCACTAACTGCGGTACAAGGTCGTAGCGTTGCTTCAGTTGAACGTCGATATTTGCAAAAGCATTCTCTCGATTATTGCGCAGCTTCACAAGGTTGTTATAAATACTAATTGCCCAAAGAGCCAGTAGCACCACTACTACCAAAATGATAATTCCTGTCATAATATTCTGTTTTTAATTGATAAATCGCATCATTTCATCAGGCAGCCGGCACGTGGCACGTTGCAAGAATAGATGTATATATTACTTGCAAAGATACGATTTAATTCTGAAAAACGCCACAGATAAGATTTATTAACAGCCCATGCGCTTTAGATAGCCAAAGGGTAAACTTATTTTTTGTACCTTTGACACCGGTTAATCACCTTAATATTGTGCAGTAGACATGTCATTCTATCATAAACAGTTGTAATTCTATAATTGATATGACGCAGGTACAACTCCTTTTCATCGCCATTTCGGTGGCCTTAGTGTTGCTTATGGGTGCCTTGGGATATGTTTTTTACCGCTTTCTGAGACGTCCTCGAATAGACGAAACGGGGCATCAAACATCGCAATGGGATACCATTTTCGGCATCGATCCCTATGTCAATGCCGCATCTGATGGCAAAACATCGAATATCGGTCATCGTGCTGTCAGCGATATGCGTACGTTGATTGTCAGCTTTTTTCTACTTATAGCATTTTTAAGTGCTATGTTTGTTTATCTCTTTATAGGCATTCCGGTTAAGTCTCCTGTTTTTAGAATCGGTCAAACCGAGATTCTCGTCGGCCATACTACGGTAAAAGAACTGCTGCAGGAGGGCTACACGCTTTATCTGAAAACTTCCGATATCACCGATACCATACATGCGGAATGTCACCAAGGTTTCGTTGTGTTGGCTCCATACAACCCGCAGAAAGAAACTGTAACATTTACTTACAGGCATGAGGAAACAGCTGGAGACAACGATTTTGCCTTTGTTAAAAACGGTATAGTGGTATGTTTTGTCGCTCTTTATCCCGAAGAAGGGAAAACATCATCATTAGAATGCTGTGCTATAAAAGAGTTGTATATGTATCAGAGCAGTCTATCGGCACTACGAAAAGCGAATGTTGATGTGTCTATCGATAAGGTCTCGCTCACTCGTTTTCACCCTAAACAGTTCGAAGCCACGTTCGATAAACGCATTTATTCGCGTCCTTTCTACTCTGATAATAAGCAAATAGCTAATCAATATGGTGTGGTAAAGACCGGACCAGGTGCCGGTTTGTTTTGGAGCCACTACTATTTCAGCGTTGAAGTGAACTCAACCGGTACCGTTGTAACGAGCTTCGAGCTGAATTGCAGGTATCGCCAAGACAAAGAAAAATAATAGGATAGGGATAAACCTTAGTCTCTCCAAAGGAGGAAAGTGCCTTGCGGAAAGTAGATGAATGGAGTAGGGAATGAAGAGGTTAGGTTCGTCTAAGTATACCCGATCAAACCAATTTCGATTGTATTCGTATGAGCATCTGTATAAACTAAGGCCTTGTAGTTTATATAGTCCATATGTCTATCTGGCATAGATATTATGCCTATTGGGCATAGTCCGTACATCTAACAAAGATACTTTATAGACATACCCGCTTCAAGGTAGGTCTTCTTTCCTGTTGGAGAGGGTGTGGGAAGTATTTGCTCAAACCTTATCTCCCACTACAAAGACGAGTTAAGGGAGACAACAAATACGAGGTATGACGTACAAAAAGAAAAAACGACTATTCAAATCCTATGAAAGATCTGAACAGTCGGACTTTATAATTTGCAGACATTTATTTCATAGCTTGCATAACCTTTTCGTAATAGCGCTGTGTTCGCTTCACTTTATAGTGAGGACCGCCGTTCCATGAACGGATAGCCCGCTCTATATTATTCTCCGGATTATAAATCGATTGGATAAGGAGGAACATTTCTTTTGATTTTTTTATACTGAATCGGTCGGATAGTTTATATCTTTTTTTACTTTTCTCTCTCTTTAATATCCGATTACATTCAGCTACCAGTATCGGTGTAATCTGCATTGCGCCTACCGAATTGCCATGTTTAGCGAAACGTTGTCCGCGACTTTCTACGTAAATGATTGCCTCTATCACGGGGTTCCAGTCGATTTTATCTGCCTTTTTTTCTTTGTTTGCTGCTAAAACAGTATTTGGAAATCCTGAAAAAACAATTAAAATTACTACTACATTTTTTAATAATCTCTTCATATTTAATCATTTATGGAGCCTTGAGTAAGAAGAAAAATGATGATAACTCGCGACCGTAGCCTGTATGAGAATAAGTCGTGCTGACGGTCTAAACTCCGTTTAGATACTTTACCAAGTAGCTTTTCCGAAACAAAAGGAACATGCTACCCTTATTTTTATCGGGTGCAAAGGTATGAAAAAAAAACGAATATGCCAAATATACCCTGCAAATAAGCGTGACAGGATAGTAGATTGATAGCTCAAATAGAATGTTTATTGGCATTCTATATAATTCTTATCTTCTGTAAAATACATATAAAAAATGTTTGCTCTTGTCGATAATTCAGTTTGAACTGGTATAATAAAATATTTATTTGTTTGGATATTCCGAATAAATGTTCTATTTTTGCACAGCAATAGTGTATGTGCATTTTGTGTAAAGTATCGGAGGAATTGAATATGTCGGTATCTAAGACACGACAAAAGTTAGTGGATGTTGCCCGTCAGTTATTTGCCAAAAACGGGATAGCTAATACAACTATGAATGATATTGCCGTGGCTTCCGGCAAAGGTCGCCGCACGCTGTATACCTATTTCAGTCGGAAAGAAGATGTGTATTCGGCGGTTATCGAGTCAGAATTGGAACGATTATCCGATAAACTTGACGAGGTGGCGGCCATGAAGATGCGGCCACAGGATAAAATTATAGAACTTATTTACACTCACCTGAGCATGATACGAGAGACTGTGGTGCGGAATGGAAACCTGCGTGCCGAGTTTTTCCGTAATATATGGATGGTCGAGAAAGTTCGGAAGAACTTCGATGAGGATGAAATAGAACTTTTTCGCAAGGTATATGCAGAAGGCAAGGCTGAAGGGGAGTTCGACATCGATAATGTGGAACTTGTAGCAGATATTACACATTATTGTATTAAGGGGCTTGAGGTGCCGTTTATTTACGGTCGGCTGGGGCACGGACTCACAGAAGAAGCAAGCAAGCCTTTGGTTGCCAAGGTGGTTTATGGGGCTTTGGGGAAAGTGGCATTGAAATAATAACATCAATATAAACAATTTAATCGATTTAAGAAATGGGATTATTAACAGGGAAAACGGCGCTTGTAACAGGTGCCGCACGTGGTATTGGCAAGGCTATAGCATTGAAATTTGCAGCCGAAGGTGCAAACATAGCGTTTACCGACCTCTTTATAGATGATGAACACGGAGGTTTGGCTACTGAACGTGAGATTGCTGCATTGGGCGTAAAGGCAAAAGGTTTTGCCAGTAATGCGGCTGACTTTGCACAGACAGAAGAGGTTGTAAAACAGGTGAAAGACGAATTCGGTGCTATAGATATTTTGGTGAACAATGCTGGTATTACTAAAGATGGGTTGATGTTGCGTATGACAGAAGCCCAGTGGGATGTGGTAATTGCCGTGAACTTGAAGAGTGCATTCAATTTCATCCATGCCTGTGTGCCGGTGATGATGCGGCAGCGTGGCGGTTCCATCATCAATATGGCTTCTGTGGTAGGGGTACATGGTAATGCTGGACAAGCCAACTATGCGGCTTCTAAGGCTGGTCTTATTGCCCTTGCAAAAAGTGTGGGGCAGGAAATGGGACCGAAAGGTGTACGTGCCAATGCCATAGCGCCGGGATTCATTGACACTGCAATGACGCAGGCATTGCCGGAAGACATTCGTAAGGAGTGGATCAGTAAGATACCCTTGCGTCGCGGAGGTACGGTGGAAGATATCGCAAATACAGCTCTTTACCTTGCTTCAGACCTTTCCAGTTATGTCAGTGGACAGGTTATACAGGTAGATGGCGGTATGAATATGTGATGTAAACCTTCTATGGAGGTTCTCTACGAAGATAATCACATCATTATAGTTTCTAAGTGTAGCGGCGAAATTGTACAGGGCGATAAGACTGGTGATATGCCCCTAAGCGAAACGGTAAAGCAGCATATTAAAGAAAAATATGCCAAATTGGGTAATGTATTCGTGGGGGTAGTACATCGGCTTGACCGTCCTGTAGCTGGTGTTGTGGTATTTGCCAAGACTTCGAAAGCGCTTTCGCGGTTGAACATCATGTTTAGAGACGGCGAGGTGTGCAAAACTTATTGGGCTATTACCAAGAACTGTCCGCAGCAGACTGAAGGGACGTTGACTGATTGGCTTGTGCGTAATGAGAAACAAAATAAGAGCTATGCCTACGATCATGAAGTGCCAAACTCGAAAAAAGCCGTACTTAGTTATCGTGTTGTAAGAAGATCGGAGCGTTATACGCTCATTGAAGTGGGTTTAATGACAGGTCGGCACCACCAAATACGCTGCCAGATGGCTCGTATCGGTTGTCCCATTAGGGGGGACTTGAAGTATGGAGCACCGCGAAGTAATCCTGATGGCAGTATTTCATTACTTGCTCGTAAGATAGAGTTTGTACATCCGGTATCTAAAAAAATAATTTCCGTAGAAGCTCCTTTGCCTGACGATCGTCTTTGGCAGGCTTTTGCGCAATAGATAAAGCGCGATAGGAAGATATTGCAGCGGAGATTTTGTAGGGAAGAATGCCGGTTCGTGGTGTGGAAATACTCTTTTTATGAGATATGAGGAAAAAATGAGATATGACTTTATCTCATTGCCATGACTTATAATATTTAGGAAGTAGGTGTCATTGGCTTAAAAGTAGACCTGTGACGTCAGTTCGGGCAGTTTCCTGAGAAAGTAGAAATATATTATTGATAGCAAGAATTTCCGTCTAAACGAGATGAAAAAATCTTTCTTGCTTATAGTTAAATTGGATGCGTTCCTTTCTGAAAAATATAATCAAACAAGAAAATGGGGAGATAAATATCTTTTTCCACTTTCTTGTTTGATATTTAAAACTCAACGGTTCTGGAGCCGTCATTATTTGTAGTAATTGTTACTTTCATTGCATTTGCCGGTAAAAGCTCTTCGATTAGTTCGGGCCATTCGATGAAACAGAGACAGTCACTGTAAAAATAATCTTCATACCCCATATCGTACACCTCTTCGAGTTTTTTGATACGGTAGAAATCGAAATGGTAAATATGCTTGTTGTTTTGATGAGAACTGTACTCATTGACGATGGCAAATGTAGGTGAGGTGATCACATCTTCTACTCCCAAACATTCGCATAAAGCTTTGATGAATGTAGTCTTGCCAACACCCATCTTTCCATAGAAAGCGAAGACAGTTGCGGTACCCTTATGCTTGAGAAACTGCCGAGCTGCTTCGTGAATATTGTCTAAAGATTTGATATTAATTTTCATATTGATGATCTTATATGTTATGTTAAAATGTTGAGTAAGTGGATAACCAATGCAATACATAAGAAGATAAAACTTGCGAAAAGATAGATACGCGTACTTCTCGGTTTGTTTTTATAAAAAAGCAATGCGCATATGATACCGGCCGGTGGGCCGAACAATAAGCACACTATGATTAATATCCATGATATTTTGTCTTGTTCTATAACGGTAGTTTCCCTTATATTTCCGTGATGCAAAAAGTGCATTGCTATCTTATCTTTCACTTCCATATCACCGGTATTATAAAAGGTGTAATAAGTGTGATCCTTACTTATAATTTTGGCATAACGACTGTACAGAAAAACTTGTGTGATATTCTGCCATGGCGTTTCGTATACTATTTCTGCTGGTCTTATCCATTCGAAAATCAGTGATACGCCTTTGTCGGAGAGTTCCACAGTAGGCCACTTTTCCTTTATTTGATTGTATTGCCACGACATTCTTAAGACTTTAAAGAAACAGATGCAGATAGTGATAAGCAATGCAATAAGTCCTAAGACAATATGTACAATACTCCCACCCAACACACTCATAAAAGCGAAAAGTGTTCGGAAGTACATATCTTTTGGATTGAAAAAGACTAATTTGAGATATATCCACAAACTATTGGGATAAGGGCAGACGATTGTTTTATTTATCTTTCTATGTACTGGCAGCGGTGTAAACGAACGACGTATACTGATGATACGCCACACGAGGTCTGCCAATGTGGTGAAAATCAGCAATTCTATGATAGCTACAAAGAAGACCATAAGAGTATTTGCTGTCATCGACTTTGGTTATCTCTTTCGCGGTGTAACAGTTATTAACGGGATGAGCATTTCTTCCATACTGATGCCGCCGTGCTGAAAAGTGTCTTTATAGTACGATACGTAGTAGTTGTAATTGTTTGGATAGGCGAAGAACGTGTCGCCTGATGCAAATACATATGATGTACTAAGGTTCGGTGCCGGTAACAGTGCTTTCTTAGGTTCTTTGATGGTAAGCACTTCTTTAGAATCGTAATTGAGATTTTTCCCCAATTTGTATCTTAGATTAGTGTTGGTGTTACGGTCGCCTATGATTTTAATAGGCTTAGATACTCTGATGCTGCCATGATCGGTGGTAATAATGATTTTGTAATCGGATTGTGAAAGTTGCTTGAAAAGTTCCGACAGTATAGAATGACGGAACCAGCTGAGCGTAATGCTGCGATAGGCAGATTCGTTATTAGCCAGCTCGCGTACCATTTTAGATTCTGTGCGTGCATGAGAAAGCATATCTATAAAATTGATAACCAGCACGTTTAGATCGTTCTTTTGCAGAGTGTTTAGTTTCTCCAAGAACTTTTCGGCACCTATAGAATCGTTGATTTTGTGATAACTGTAAGTATCATGACGCCGGAAACGCTCTATCTGTGTTTGGATGAGTGGGCTCTCATTGAGGTTTTTACCTTCTTCCTCATCTTCGTCAACCCACAAGTCAGGAAACATCTCCGCTATTTTATTCGGCATCAGTCCACTGAAGATAGCGTTACGGGCATATTGGGTTGCGGTGGGAAGAATACTCATGTAGATGTCTTCTTCGATATCGAACATATCGCCAATTTCCTGCGCAAGCATTCTCCACTGGTCGTAGCGAAAGTTGTCGATAACAATGAGGAAGACCTTATTACTATCGTTGAGCAAAGGAAAAATTTTCTTCTTAAAAATGTCGGGACTCATTAAAGGGCGCTCTTGCATTGTTGTATCTACCCAATCCAGATAATTTTGTTTAATGTATTTGGTAAATCCGTTATTAGCTTCTTCTTTCTGCATCTTGAGCATTTCGTTCATATTGCTGTCGGTAGAACTAAGTTCGAGCTCCCAATGTACAAGGCGTTTATACACATCTACCCAGTCTTGAAAGGATTGGCAGTCTATGATTCTCATTGCAATGTCTTGGAAATCCTGCTGATAACCGCTCTGGGTAACTTCTGTTACTATTTCTTTGCGGTGAATGTTCTTCTTCAGTGTGAGCAGTATTTGGTTAGGGTTGACAGGCTTGATTAGATAGTCGGCAATCTTCGAGCCAATAGCTTGATCCATAATATTCTCTTCTTCACTCTTAGTAACCATCACCACGGGTGTTGCAGGACTGATTTCTTTGATACGTTGCAGTGTCTCTAACCCAGAAATACCGGGCATCATCTCGTCTAATAGAACGAGGTCATAAGTGCGTTGCATGCACTGTTCAATGGCGTCAGTTCCATTGCTTACCGTTGTTACATTGTATCCCTTCTTTTCTAAAAAGATGATATGACTTTTCAAGAGTTCTATCTCATCGTCTATCCAAAGTAATAATCCGTTGCTCATATTCTAAAATCCATCTAAATCGTAATATTCGTCTTCAAGGTCAAACTGTTTATTTGTATTTTGTTTTTGTCTATCTTTCTTCGCTTCGTTTTTCTTTTTATCCGTTTTTTCTGTATTGCTTTTATCCGTTTCTATCTTCAATCCATCGTTAAAATAGATGTCTGTATTTTTTTTCTTTTCTGTGGCTGAGCGTGGTTGTTCCTTATTTTGCAGTACAATGGAAGTGACGGATTTAGTGTCAGCTGGAGTGGATTGAATGTTGGCTTTGTCGTTGATAAATGTTGTAGACTTATTGGTTTCAGAATTTGGTTTCGTCTCGACTCCATCGTCCACGACTGTTATTTTGTCTGATGTTATCTGTTTGTCATTCGTTTCTTTGGCAACAGCAGTTTTTGTCGGTATTTGTATTTTTGTCTTATTTTGTGGGGTATCGTGTATAGTTATCGTATTCGTATCTGTTTTAGGTGTTTGTTGTTCCTCGTCGGATACGATAATATCTCTGCTACTTGTGGGTGTTGTAGTTGTTTCATCGTCAATGAAAGTACCATTATCAAGTACATTGTTGATATTGGGTTGTGTAGGAGGATTACTTTTAGATTCTTTCTCCGTTATGATTTCAACTGGTTCAGAAAGCAATTTGAGAGTACTTATTTTTAGAGGAGCAAAGTGTTCGTTATAGAAATTATCGTAATCATCGTAGCTGTATGTCGTTCCGAGTAGTTTGAGGTTATCAGCACTGATAATGATTATATGGCTATTGCTGAGTTGTGCAGCAATTCCATGTTGATTACGCAGTACTCTCACATACTGTAGGGCTTCGTCATAGTTGCGAAATCCAGATAATTGCATACGATGTAATCCATTTGCTTCTTCGATATTAATGTTAAAGTTTCGTGCAAGATAACTTGAAAAATTGAATTTAGCTATTTCGTAAAGAAGTTTGTTTTCATTTACGGAGTCGGGATAATATACGAGCATGAAAATAAAGTCGGCATTGCGGTCATCAGAGAATTTGATAACAGTATCGGAATCGTTTTCGGTTGAAGTGACGGTATGGTGTTTCCAAACATCGCCGATATCGATTTTTCCTCTATGTAGTTTTTTACCAGCATTCACTCCAGCAATAATCCTGTCTGCCATTTCACTTAATTTACTTTGAGGATATAGACTGACTATTGTCTGCATATTGTTGACACATTCACTGGATTTACCGTTATTCAGTTTTGTCAGGCCGTCAATAAAGATGAATTTATCACGATTTTTCCCTTGAGGGAAACGTGTGTTGGATATATGTATGTTAGTGCTTACTTCATTGTAACGATCTGCTTTAAATGCTTCATAGGTTGCTGTGTAGAGCGAATCTTCGATATGTGTGCCGAATATGGCGTTCTCCTTAAAATAAGGATTAGTAAGGATACCAGTCCATTGGCTCTTAGGAAATTGTTGTTTAAGTTTAGTTAGATAGTTTTCTGCCATTGTCAGATTATTGAATCGTGAATAAAGTAAGAACAAGTGATAGTATGCTTCATCTATGTGTGCATAGTTAGGGTATGAGTTGATGAGACGCTGTAAAGTTTTTTCACTTAAATGAAAATTGCCAAGATTATCTTTGAAGATGACACCAGAGTGATAGAGCCCATCTGCAATAATTTCGTTGCTGGCTTGAATTTGTTCTTGGGTAAAAGGTATCTGTGCAAGGTAATATTCTCGTTTATGAGGATCGTTCTGTGCATCGTTTGTCAACTGTTTCAGCGAGTCTTCTATTTCTCCTTGGCGTGCAAGAGAATCACGAATGGCGTCGGTCATGGCATCAACTTCTCCAGTATGAGCAACAACTTTTTTGTTGATATGTTGCCAATTATCTATGTTTTCGCGTTTCCCCCATATTTTTTGAAAGGTTATTTTGCCTTGACTTACAGCTATCGGATTATAAAAATACCATTCCCCATCCTGTTTTGTGGTAGTAGACAATTGGTATTCTAAAGTATTCTGCCGGAGATTTATATCTCTCATACCACTATTAGCCGATTGTATGGCTTGAGAGTTTTGTTCAGCAAGATGGTTGGCTTCTTCTTTTTCTCTCTTTTTCAGCATTTCGATTACGCGGTCTATGGCTATATTACGATCATATTCATTCATTTTAGAAAGTTTTTGCAAAGAGTCTTGCAGATGAATAGCTTCTGTATAGGGTACAAGTTTATCGAGTATTTGGGAGCGCTTCTCTAATTGTTCGTAATCATTTCTTTCTTTATCAAGCAAGCCAATGGCCTCGCTGTAGCAGCGTCGGGCATCGCTGAATTTTTCTTTTATCCAATACAAATCGCCTAACTTCAATAACAGTACACCTTTCTCTATGCTATTACGAGTAGATTTTATATTGCCCTTTTCATAAGCAGAAATGGCATTGGTAGTATCTTTCTGTGCCAGATAGATGTTTCCTATAGCATAATATACTTGATCGAGATAGTTTTTGTTATTGTCTGAAGCAGCCATACGCTTAAGACGATTGATCATCTGCTTCGACTGACTTCCGGCCATTACTTCAGTCATGGCAATACGGGCATTGAATTCTACTTCATAAGGAGGAGTCAATCTGATGACATGTTTATATGCTTTATAAGCAAGTTCTCGATGTCCCAATGCGTTCTCGAGTTGTCCCATGAGATACCATTCGCGTGCTTTTTGCTTTCTTCGCATCTCATGTCTGATCACTTTCCGAAGATAAGGAATGGCTTTTTCGTAATTGTCGGTATGAATGTAATAGTCGGCATAGGTATAGTCCCATTCTTTTTGAGCACGCCAATGAATGGAGTCTCGTTCCATATTTCGGATAACATCTTCGGCATCATATAGCCATCCTTGTTCGATATAGCTTTTGGCAAGCCATGCACGTGCTCGACCATAAATGGCTGGTTGCGTTTGATAAAGACGGCTCATATAAGAGAAGGTTGAGGCAGCTTCGTCGAATTTTCCTTGATAAAATTGCGAACGTCCCATAAGAAGCCATGCTTTCCATAGAAACGGATTATATTCTTTACGGTTCAGCCATTCGATGTCTCTTTCTGTTTTTTTTCTGTTTTTCGTCCATTCCGGCCTCTTTTTAATACTGTGGAGCTTGATAGCTTTCTCACATTTTTCAATGGCTCTATCAAAGTTTTCTTTCCCTAATTCTATGCTATTCTTGTTGCCTACGGTATAGAGATGTATCAATTCCGTAAAGTTATCTTTGTTTCCGTTTTCTTTTTCAAGCGAACCTTCGATATAGGCAAGCGAACCATTGTAGTAAATATTATACCGTGCATTGAAAGAGTGCCACCAACGGTTCTTGGCAGTATTTCTCTGCGTAGAACATCCTATCAGCAGTATTATTGCCAATGCTGAAAAGAACAATGAAGCTATATGTTGCTTATCGGACAATCTCACTTTTATAAAACTTTGATTGTAGCATTTTTATTGCCTTTCCCAGAGCATAAATAATGATGCTTATAAAGATGATTGCAGCACCGGAAGGTACATTCAGCCAATAACTGATGGCGAGTCCGCACAAGCAATCTATCCATCCTATCAATATACTCATCGATATCATATTTTTAAAGTTGTCGGTAAATATATTGGCAGTCATGTGAGGAATGGTAAGCAAACTAATGGCCAACACGATACCTACCATTCTCAAAATGGCAATAATTGTCATGGCTATGAGTATCATCATCAAATATTCTACTGCCGTTACAGGCAGCTTTTGAGATTGTGCAAAGCAACTATCGAAAGCAATACAAAGAATGGTTCTGAACAGCAGAACGAATGTTAATATCACGAGCAGTGTGATGATAACAAGCAACCAGAGGTCTTGCTGCGTAATGGTAAGAATACTGCCGAAAAGATATGAAGGAAGATCGGGCATAAACCCGGGAGTAAGAAAGCAACATATAATACCGATACTCATACCGAATGTCCAGAATAGAGCTATGGCCGAATCTTCACGAACATTACCTTTATGCGACATCCATTGTATGCCGCAGGCGCTGAGGATAGCATAAATCAAGGCCGATACGATGGGGTTAACACCGCACAAAATACCGATACCGATGCCTCCAAACGATGCATGAGTAATACCGCCACTTATGAATACTAAGCGTCTCGTAACAATGTAAGTTCCTATAAAGCCACAAAGGATGCTTGCCAGTAGCGAACCTGTAATCGCATTTTGAAAGAAAGTGTATTGCAATATTTCCATCTTAATCATTGCCTATAATCATAATAACCTCATCTTTTAGTTGGTCGGGCAGGTTGATACCACGAAGTATGAGACTTCGATTCCATCCTTTTACATCATCTTGACGCATGGTGTGCAGAACTTCTGCAAATTGTTCTACCTCGTTATTCGTATAGTTGTCAGACTGTCGACCTTTGAAGGCATCCAATTCTTCATCATCATAATATTCGATATCTTTTAGCAATGCTTCCATCATGCATACTTGCTCGCACCGCTCGTCTTCTCCTGTACAAGTAGCACAAGTCGGCAATGGCGATATTATCCTCTCTTCATTCTCATTTTTATGTTTGGAAAGAACCTCTACGAGTATACAAACAACACCAAGTACGGCCAATGAGATAATGAGATAGATCATCTTCTTATTTTTCGATAATGGAGAAGTCGGCACTTTTTAGATCGTTCCAAAAAGCAGGATAAGATTTAGTTACCACCTGCGGATGGTTGATCGTTATGCCCGGAAACTTATACGCAGCCGGAGCGAACGACAGCGCCATGCGATGATCTTCGTAAGTATCTATCGGTTCCAGCGTCGGTGTGCAGTGCTCACCACCCCATACCAATTCACTACTGTTCTTCTCCTTTATTACATATCCGAGTTTTTTCAGTTCTATCTGTAGCGTATCTATACGGTCTGTTTCCTTAATGCGTAGGCTGGCAAGGCCTGTAAAATGAAATGGAATTTCCATAAGTGCACAGCATACGACAAAGGTTTGTGCAAGATCAGGAGAATTAATGAAATCATAATCTAATCTTGGTACGGCACCTTCGTGTTTTGTCAATATAACATCAGCAGTACCATTTTCCTTTTTATTTTCGAAGGTCGTCTTGATACCAAGTAGCGAAAAAAGATATTTCACTACGGAATCTCCCTGTTTCGAGCCATCGGCCAAGCCTTCCAATCTAAGCTTTGCATCCTTACTGTTCAATGCCATTATCTCGTACCAATACGAAGCTCCGCTCCAGTCGCTCTCTATTGTATAAGATCTATTTTGGTAAGTTCTTGGCATAACGGTGATAGTGTCAACATCGCTCCATTCCGCATCAGCACCGAATTCTTTCATCATCCAGAGCGTTAGGTCTATATACGGGCGTGAAGCGATCTCACCATTAAGTTTCAATTCGAGTCCGTTCTTCAATGCCGGACCAATCATTAGCAATGCCGAAATGTATTGTGAACTTACGTCGCCCGCTATCTCTAAGTGTCCCCCATCGAGCTGTCTCCCCTTAATTTCAAGTGGCGGATAGCCTTCTTTGCTTAAATAAGTAATATCGGCTCCCAGATATCTCAGTGCTTCCACCAATATTTTGATGGGCCGCTGTTGCATTCGGTCGGTTCCAGTTATGATGTGGTGCCCATCCGTTGCTGCCAGATAAGCCGTAAGAAACCGCATGGCAGTGCCGGATGCCTTTATATCTATTATTTCGGGCATATATTGCAATGCATGAACAATCACAGATGTGTCGTCACAATTAGAAATGTTTTCGGGCAACAAATTGCTACCCGATAGTGCGTGTATAATCAATGCACGGTTACTGATGCTTTTGGATGCCGGAAGTTTGATGGTTGTATCGATGCGTTCGGGAGCATAAATAGCGTATTGCATATCAGCGGATAATATAAATCTATTTTACAATCATAATAGGCAGATCGATAACCTTGGCGGTTTGTTTGTCCGAAGCTTTGGTAGTAACCAGCCGTTTATTTGTTCCTATCTGTAGTTTCGGGCCGGGTATAAGCGGACTGTAATACAACACTTTTCTAATTCTTTGCTTTTGCTCTGGCGAAAAACTGAAGCTATAGCTGATGGAATAATCCATCAGATTTTCCGAATAGAAATCACTGCCATTACAATTGCTCCGCCTTAAAAGGTAATTTATGTTGATATGATCTTTAGAGTATGCCAAATAATTCTTCAATTCTTTTTGATAAGCAATGCGGTTATAGGTCGGAGTATCCCCACAAAAATCGGTGTCTCCGCACGAGTCAACCATTTCATAGCTTTGGTCTTGATTCCGTTGTGTGAATGTATGATGGAGTCCTAAGTAATGTCCTAACTCATGAGCCAGCGTAACAATCACGTCAGACGAATTGTAATTGTAAGAATATTTTCCCTTATCGGCATCGTATCTTGTAGACTCTTCGTCGATATACAGACTATTGATGGAGGAGCAATAGGCGTATCCCAGATTTTCCTTAGACAGTGTGGTCTGATTAACGACATTTAAACCGGCCAAAGCCGAACCGTTCTTTGTAACATAAGGCATATGACTGATGCCCAAAGTAATACCGTCGGTATCTTCATCTGTAGCAAAATTGTACACCATTATATTAATATATTCGTTCGGATCCCAAATATATTTCGTGTATGCCCTTCCCTTGCTTCCCATGATTTTGTACGGATTGATTGGATAATCTTCATCCCATTCGATATACTCAACACCCGGTGACGTAAGTTTATTTCCTTTCTCATCGTTTGTGGCAAGCTGGAACTCGACATTTATATTCTCGCTCTTTCCGTAAATATTTCCTTTATACAATTCGTTCACACGAGAAAGAATGGTTGCCAGTCTGCTTTGCGAGACGTATTGTTTGGAGTTTGTTCTATTGTTATAAATTACATGGAATATTACAGGAAGCTTGTACACATAGCTGTCGTTGATCTCTTGGGTGGTGTTATCATCATCCTGATCGTATTCAGTATTGTGTACTTGTTTTTCGTCCTCGAGATTGTCATCGCTTCTGCAGGAAGCAGCCAACAACGCTGTTACTAACAACAAATACAGATATATCTTCATTTTTCTACATTATATTGATGATGCAAAGTTACGAAATAATATAGACTATACGATATTTTGGAATAAAAGAATACAATAAAATAAATATTTATATTCTTTCTGTCACATACCAGCATCTTTATAGAATGTTGGCTATCATTCGAATACAATTATTTATAGTATGATAGCATGACAACAATCTGCTGTCAGAACCTCTTTTTACAGCCACAGAAGGCAATGTTTACCTTTCGTATAATGAAGGTATATCCATTATCTTATAATGATGTACGGCCGATAGAAGCATATTTATACAGAGTTTACCTCCATTACTCGACTGGTTTACATCCTTAAAAATATGATTTAAAAATTAAAAAGTATCGTTTAAATTTGGCAGATTGTAGTAGAGTGTGTACCTTTGCAATCGCTGAAAGGCGATATTCGGGATTTGGCGCAGTTGGTAGCGCACACGTCTGGGGGGCGCGAGGTCGCTGGTTCGAGTCCAG
>CAUUQE010000035.1:0-18354 GCA_963547065.1 uncultured Prevotella sp.
ATGACAAATGCTATAGTACTAAGCGTGATACAGCTTTTTCTCTATTTTATATGGCCATCAACATCGGTGCAATGTTTGCTCCAACAGCTGCAACAGCTATGACTAATTGGATGATGGGCAAAGACGGTTTTATCTACGATGGTCGTATTCCGGCTATTGCCCACCAAATCATAGATAATAGTGCATCAGAAGCAAATCGCCAACTCGTGCAGGGATTGATCGACAGCCATAAGATCGCCACCCATTTTACGGGTGATTTAGTTACATTCTCCCATCAGTATATCGACAGTCTCTCGCAAGCTTATAACTACGGTTTCGGTATTGCGTGCATCTCACTCATTGCTTCGGCACTGATTTATTTCACGTGTCGACGTACATTCAAGCACGTAGAGAGTAATTCGAAGCAGATGGCAGCTGTGGCAAATGGTGGGAACGATACAAATGTAACGGAGGAAAAACTTACTCCGGCAGAAACCAAGCAGCGCATCATTGCCTTGATATTGGTGTTTGTTGTAGTTATTTTCTTTTGGATGGCATTCCATCAGAACGGACTCACATTAACTTATTTTGCACGTGATTATACGGCAAACAGTGTTACTGGTCTTACTCGAATAGGTTTCAATGTGTGGAGCATTGCGCTCATTGCCGTTCTTGTTTATGCATTATTTGCCGTGTTCCAGTCTAAAACTGGTAATGCACGCATCATAGCAGGCGGGGTGAGTGTGCTGTGTGTGGTGGGCATTGGTGCCATTTACTTTGATATGGACAGTGTTATCAATATACTTCCACAACAGTTTCAACAGTTTAATCCGTTCTTCGTCGTTGCTTTGACGCCACTCTCATTACTTTTATTCTCATCTCTTGCCAAAAAAGGTAAAGAACCTTCAGCACCTCGCAAGATTGCATTAGGCATGCTTGTGGCAGCAGTAGCATATTGCCTACTCACATTTGGTAGCATCGGCATGCCTACACCAACTGATTTGAAAACCGATGCAAATCTTCTTACCAATCCAGCCTCACCAAATCTTTTGATCGGTACCTATTTAATTCTAACTTTCGCCGAATTGTTATTGAGTCCGATGGGAATTTCTTTTGTCAGCAAGGTGGCCCCTCCTAAACTCAAGGGAGCAATGATGGGTGGATGGTTTGCAGCAACTGCTGTAGGTAACTATGCTGTTCAAGTAACCGGTCGTTTATGGGGAGACTTGCCATTAGTAACGATTTGGGGCATTCTTATTGCACTTTGTTTGGCAGCAGCTATGTTTATGTTTATCATGATGCGGCGGCTGGAGAAAGTTTGTTGAGTTTCTATTTGTAATTAAATGAATAAGAGAAAGCTCTTAAAAAATGGGCTCTCTCTTATTTTGTTTTGATACGTTGATAATAGACATTCTGCCTTAGAAAAATAAAGGTATACCCTATCGACGATAACTTAACGATTTATGAAAGATATACATATCCCCCATACATGATAGCAGGCACAGATACCAGGAATGTGCACAAAGTGGAAACATGATAAAAAAATACTAATCTATTTGTATATATGATAATTATTTCTTATTTTTGAAAATTAAAAATAAAGACTTGTACAAGTGAAAAAACAGACAGCTATAGCATTCCTGCTATTTTTCCCAGTATACTGCTTTTCTCAAAAGGTAACATTGGGCTCCTGTATTACCCATGATAATGGAGAATATAGAGGCGAAATGCTATCAGGAAAGCCAAATGGCAAAGGTAATACATTGTGGACGAATGGTGACACCTACGAAGGAGAGTACGTGAAAGGCAAACGTCAGGGATATGGTATTTATGCCTTTGCCGACGGAGAGAAATATGAAGGTCAATGGTTTCAAGACCAACAGCACGGCAAAGGAACATTTTACTTTGCCAATAATAATAAATATGTAGGATTATGGTTTCGTGATTACCAACAAGGACGTGGCACAATGTACTATTATAATGGCGATAAATACGAAGGAGAATGGTTTCAAGATAAACGGCAGGGGAAAGGTATCTACACTTTTTCAAGCGGTGCATACTATAAGGGCCAATGGCTAAACGATCAAAAGTGTGGAAAAGGTTTCTTTGATTGGGGAGACGGCACAACTTATGACGGCATGTGGAAAAATAACCAACGCTCTGGAAAAGGTATAAACCGATATGCAGACGGTGATATATATAATGGAGACTGGGAAAATGATATACAAAACGGGCGTGGAGTCTATAAGTTCCAGAATGGTGATGTATACGAAGGAGACTACAATCAAGGTGAACGGACGGGGGAAGGAATCTTTAAATATGCCAATGGAGATAAATACACTGGCCATTTCAATGAAGGAGATAAGGATGGAAAAGGCACTTTGATTTGGAAAAATGGAGATTCTTATTCAGGTCAATGGAAAAATGATAAACAAAACGGACATGGTAAGTTGACAAAAAAAAATGGTGATGTTTTCGAAGGGGATTTCAAAAACGGGAAAGTCAACGGTGAAGTAATCATTCATTATGCTGATGGAAGTAAGTTTAAAGGCACCTATAAGAATGGTTTACGTAATGGACCTTCAATAGAAGAGACGAAAGACGGATTTCGTTTTGAAGGTTCTTACCGTAACGATAGACGGGAAGGTAAGTTTGTTGAAAAAGATCGTAATGGGAAAATAACCCGAAAAGGACATTATGATGCAGGACGACGTTTTGAAGATTAATCGACAATTATCAACGACGAACAATATAAAAAAGGGTTCAAAGAAAATTATGGTGGGAAAGAATACTATTCAGAAAAAACAGTCTGGACATATAGGAATAGTAAATAATGATATATATCTGGAACCTTATGAGGATGCTATTCGAGGACGACATGAACATATACTATGGAAGTTGAATATATTAACTCAAAACGGAAAAATATCGTTATCAGACTTTGCTAATGGTTATAAATATTTTGGTCTTCACAAAATATCGAATGAGTGGGTGTTTAGAGAATGGGCACCAAATGCCACAGCCATCTATTTGGTGGGAGACTTCAATGATTGGCAAGAAAGCGACACATTCAAAGCTATACGGATAGAAGGTACAGGGAATTGGGAGCTGAAACTACCCGACAACATCATAAAACATGGTGATCTTTACAAAATGCATGTATATTGGGATGGAGGAAATGGTGAACGTATCCCTGCATGGGCCCAACGTGTGGTCCAAGACGAACATACGAAGATATTCTCTGCACAAGTATGGTCACCAGCAAAATCATATGTTTGGAGGAAGAAAACATTCAAGCCTAAAACTTCTCCATTATTAATCTACGAATGCCATGTAGGTATGAGTCAAGATGCAGAGAAAGTGGGGACTTACAGAGAATTTAAGGATAATGTATTACCAAGAATAGTAAAAGCAGGCTATAACTGCATACAAATTATGGCTATTCAAGAACATCCATATTATGGAAGTTTTGGGTATCATGTCAGTTCTTTCTTTGCTCCTTCCTCTCGTTTCGGCACCCCAGAAGAATTAAAAGAACTTATAGATACAGCACATGATAACGGTATTGCCGTAATTATGGATATAGTACATTCACATGCTGTTAAAAATGAGGTAGAAGGTTTAGGGAATCTTGCTGGTGATCCTAATCAATATTTCTATCAAGGTGACCGGCATAATCACCCTGCGTGGGATAGTCTTTGTTTCGACTATGGAAAAGACGATGTTATCCACTTCTTATTAAGTAATTGTAAATATTGGCTTTCTGAATTTCATTTCGATGGTTTTCGCTTTGATGGTGTAACTTCAATGCTTTATTACAGTCATGGTTTGGGAGAAGCCTTTACAAATTATGGCGATTACTTTAATGGTCATGAAGACGATAATGCTATCTGCTATCTTACTATAGCCAACAAACTTATTCATGAAGTGAACCCTTTGGCCCTTATAATTGCAGAGGAAGTAAGTGGCATGCCCGGTTTGGCTGCTAGATTCGAAGATGGTGGTTACGGTTTTGATTATCGCATGGCTATGAATATTCCTGATTTTTGGATAAAAACTATCAAAGAACTACGCGATGAAGATTGGAAGCCAAGCAGTATCTTTTGGGAAGTAAAAAACCGACGTCCGGATGAAAAGACAATTTCATATTGCGAAAGCCATGATCAAGCCCTTGTTGGAGATAAGACAATCATATTTCGTCTTATCGATGCAGATATGTATTGGCATTTCAAGAAAGGTGATGAAAACGAACGTGTCCACCGTGGTATAGCTTTGCATAAAATAATACGATTAGTTACAGCCGCGGCAATTAACGGAGGGTATCTTAATTTCATGGGCAATGAGTTCGGACATCCAGAATGGATAGATTTTCCACGCGAAGGCAACGGCTGGAGCTATAAATATGCAAGGCGCCAATGGCATTTGGTCGACAATAAAGAATTAGATTACCATTATTTGGCAGACTTTGATAGAGAAATGTTGAAAGTTCTGAAAAGTATACGTGATTTTAATAAGACCGCCATAAATGAAATCTGGCATAACGACAGCGACCAGATACTCTGCTTCATGAGAGGGAATTTAGTATTTGTATTTAATTTCTCTCCTGTACGATCTTATACAGATTATGGTTTCCTCGTTCCAACAGGTAGCTATTGTAGCTTGTTAAATACGGATGCTAAGACTTTTGGTGGTAACGGATTAGCAGATGACACCCTAATACATTTGACAAACTATGATCCTCTTTATGCCAATGAACAAAAAGAATGGCTTAAGCTGTATTTGCCAGCACGGTCAGCTGTAGTATTGAAAAAGATTTAGAAAACACAATTATAAAGTTTTGAGTGGTTCTATTATAAAACTTAAAAACGGTACAAAAGCAATAAGACTGTTATGTACCATTCTTTTTATTGCTTTTGTATTTATCTATTTGTTATATTATCAGGCAGATGTACTTGCTGTTACTCAATATATTTTGTCTGACGGACATACACAATACAATCGAAAAATAGGAGCTACGCTCATTACTGTTATACTTTACCTGCTTCACCTTGGAGTCACATCTTTATTTAAAGACAAACAAATTGGCTATCCCTTGACTTTCTTTCCTTCATTGCTGATATTGGCTTTTATCACAGATGTGGAAATTACGTCTGACAATCATATTTGCTTCGGAGTGTCGGGATGGCTTTTTGGGGTGCTAATAACTATATACGGAGTGCTCCTTTGGCTTTTTTCACAACAGAAAGGCTTGAGTGAAAGTGAAGGAAGTAAAAAGAACTTTTTTGTTAGATTTGCATGGTTAGATTTTTTAATGATGTTTCTTATGTTTTTTATGGTGGGGACTATAAGCAGTCATAATGATATATTCCACTATCGTGTCCACATGGAACAAAGGCTTCTAAACAATGACTTTAAAAACGCATTGTTAACAGGTAAAGATGCGTTACAAACAGATTCTTCGTTGACTATGCTAAGGATTTACGCTCTTTCTAAGGAGAGCAATCTAGGTGAGACTCTCTTTGAATTACCTTTAACCGGAGGTTCTGATGCCATGCTTCCACATAACAATGTCAGAACTTATATACTACCAGAGACATTGATATATCACAATCTCGGTGTAGTTTTGAAACAAACGATGTGCCCATTAAAATATATGATGTACATAGAGAAACACCATCTTGCCAAGAAAATTGCAGGTGATTATTTGCTTTGTGGTTATTTGCTCGATAAAGATCTTGACGCCTTTGTTGATAATATCTCAAAATATTATAATATAAAAGATTCTCTTCCTAAACATTACAAAGAGGCATTAATACTATATACCCATCTGCGCTCAAACCCAAAAATTGTTTATCACAATAATGTAATGGATATTGATTTTCAAGATTTCCAAAACCTAAACCGCATATATCCCGAACGAACAGTAAGAATAAATGCCGTTCGGGATACATATGGAAAAACATATTGGTATTATTATCAGTACGTTACTTTTTAACTTCTTCAAGTGCTTTTACCCAATCTGTATCAATTGAGAAACGAGTTAAAAACTTAGTATTATCTACATAAGCATAAACAGTTTCTTTATCCATATCATTAAACAACGCATTATGGGTAGTAGCATTCTTGAAATTAGTCATAACATTTTCTTTTTCACTATTTTTCTTAGCAGCAGAAAGACGCTTCATATACAAATTTATAAACTCTATCATAGCATCAGTCTGTTGCCCAAGATCGTATTCCGTAAAAGTTTCAGATTCGCCAGCTTTCATAAACATATAATAAATGGCTGCCCATTTGAATGTCGCTATTTTCCGTTCTTCGATATCTCTTGTTGTATCATTTTTAAGCGTCTCTTGTTGTCTCATGATATTTTTAACCTCATTGAATATTGCTTGTGCCGAGATGTTAGAAACCGTCAATATTTCCAATACAATAGTAAAAACTATTTTTTTCATAATTTTTTCTTTTGATATTTTGTAAATAAATTTTTCTGTCAATATAATTTATAGCCTTTATATAATAAAGGACACTTTTTAATATTTGATATTATCAGAGATATTGTTATATTAAATAATATCAATCAGATTTTCCATCTATTTTTATATTAATAATTCTTTGCATTATTCTAACCGACAGTTACTTTATTATTCTATCTTGGTTGTGGTGTATAAAATCTTTCCAACCATGGTAATGATTGCCTACTACTTGTGGTATTCCCATTTGCATAAAATGACAATAAGCTGCACCCAAAGCATCTGTCGCATCCATAAATTTTGGCATATCATCGTTATTGATATGTAGCAACCGTTGCAACATACCGGCAACCTGTTCTTTACCAGCCTGTCCTTGTCCAGTAATAGCCATTTTTATTTTCAAAGGAGCATATTCATGAATGGGGATATCATGATGGATAGCAGCTGCAATAGCTACCCCTTGTGCTCGTCCCAACTTAAGCATTGATTGTACATTTTTACCAAAAAATGGTGCTTCAATAGCCATTTCATCAGGTAAATATTCATCTATGATACCTGTAACACGATCAAAAATCTTACCCAACCTGATATATGGATCAGATTCTTGTCGCATATCTATCACCCCCATAGCCACCATCTGTGCATTCCGACCAAATATTTTGATTACACCATATCCCATAACATTTGTACCGGGATCAATACCCAATATAATTTTCTCAGATTGTTTACTGTTCATGATTTTTATAAATAATTACCTTTCCATATAGGGATTACCCACCAATTCGACACCAAGAGTAGTTTCATTACCATGACCGGGATAAATAATAGTATTGTCAGAGAGCTGACTGATCGTACGTATACTTTGCATCATCTGAAACATGGAACCGCCCTCCAAATCGGTTCGACCTATAGAATAGTGAAATAATGTATCACCGGAAAAAGCGACATTCTCCTTTTCACAATACAGAAAAATACTTCCAGGCGAATGTCCAGGTGTCTCAATAATCGTAAATATATGGCTACCGAAAACGATGACATCTTTATCCGTCAGATATTTTCCAATTGGTGGCATTGCGTATTCGAGTCTTATGCCTGTTATTTGTTCTGCTTGTAACGCTGCTTGCATTATTAGAAATTTATCTGCTATATGTACTTCTAATTTTAATTTGAATGTATCATAGATGGTATTGTTGCCAAATATATGATCAATATGTCCATGAGTAGCAACAAGATGTTTTGGCATAAGTTCATTCTTACAAATATACTCCACAACAGCCTGTCGCTCATTTTCATAGAAAGCTCCACAATCAATGATAATACATTCCTTAGATTCATCGCTAACAATGTAGCAATTTTCTTGCATCATATTGCATACAATACACTTAATATTCAGCATATTTATATTTTTAATTTATGAATACAGTTGAATGTCATAAAGGTAAATATACTATATTTTTTTCTTTAAACCAATCTTCTTCGAACCAATTACTAATCGGTATAACTTGTACGATATTTTTAAATGGTCGACATTCCTCATATAAATCACCACCTTTTAAACATAACAAGCCATTGGCGAGCGGGTTTATCTGTTTGTATGATATGTTCTTACAAACCAACTTAGCTAATTTATGTAATGACATAACAGCCCTGCTTACAACAAAATCGTATTGCCCCCTTTCCTCTTCACCGCGTAGATGTTCTGTTTTAATATTTTTCAAATTAATAGAAGTTGCTATCTCAGTAGCTACTTTTAACTTTTTACCTATGCTGTCGATTAATTTAAAATAGCATTTTGGGAAAAATATGGCCAATGGAACACCCGGAAAGCCGCCTCCAGTACCCAAGTCAAGTACAACTGTTCCTTCTGAAAAGTTAATTTCTTTGGCAATTGCAAGTGAGTGTAATACATGATGTTCATAGAGATTTTTAATATCCTTACGAGATATAACATTAATTTTAGTATTCCATTCTTGATAGAGTGATGCAAGCATCTCAAACTGATGTAACTGTACGTCAGACAAATTAGGGAAATATTTCGTAATGACTTCCATTATTATTTAAGTAATTTGTTGATTTCATCTTTGTCGATTTTTATTCTAATTTCACCTACATTATGAGGGGAAATCTCATCTTCACAATAGATAAACGTGATAGCATCGTCATCAATTATAAAGTTTTCAGGAATATAGATGTAATCATTGGCAAAGATGTATTTTTTCTTTAATTCATCAAAATTAGACGTCTTAAATTTTTGTTGTAAGTGTGCTACTATAATATCTTTAAGTGTCGCCTCGTAACCTGTTATAAATAAATCTTTTAATTTGATGACATCTCCCGTTTTTAAATCAAAATTCTTAATAAGCGTTTGATGTATACCATGTTCGCCACCACCGTATATATATAGTGTAGACATATAGGCCATAATATCTCCCTTGGGTATGCTAACCTCTGTTTTCAATATGTAAGAGCAATTGTACGAATTAGTATTTTGCCTATCTTCAAGATACAAATTGCCATACTCTTTCTTATAATCAGCTAAATATTGGTTTGCAAAAGTTTGAACAGCCATAGGCACATCAATCTGTTTAGGATTATCAAGAATATAATCAGAAATTAATATACCAGAATTAATAATGGCTCGGTTGATTTTATCTGCATTTTTTCCTCTTACATATTTTACGTGTAACGATATCTTACACCTGGGTGATTGCATATCTGAAGTAAGAACAAACGTTGTGTCTATGCCAAAAGAATCGAGTTCTAAGTTACCATTACTAATTGCTAATGTTCTTTTATTGTTACACGAGCATGCCAATAAAACTATTATAAGTATAACTACCAAATATTTCATACTTAAAAATTTGATGACAAAGATACAAAATATTTATATACATTTGTATGTTTATAAGAGTTTTTTTACGCAAATAACTTAATAACAAATCTTTATAAAAATAGTTTCAATTACTACAGCGGAAGCCATTCTAATGATTCAAACCATTTTATAGCACAAATTCATAACATTTTTCGTTATCTACAATTAATCCCTTGCCCAAATTTCATTTGATATTTGATTTACGTTAACATAAATCAAAAATATCTTGATTACCATAAAAACAAATAAATCTATAGTCAGCGATATCGCTACTCTCAATATAATGTAGTATATTTGTATTATAATTATAGAATACTAAATATGAAGAACAATAACAGACAAATGCAAAAAGCGGCTGACAATATCCGCATACTCGCAACCTCAATGGTAGAAAATGCGAAATCTGGACATCCTGGAGGAGCTATGGGAGGAGCCGATTTCATTAACGTTCTCTTCTCTGAATATATCATATACGATCCTCAAAATCCCACATGGGAAGGACGAGATCGCTTTTACTTAGATCCTGGCCACTTATCTCCAATGCTTTACTCTGTCCTCGCCTTACAAGGAAGATATACTATGGACGAACTGAAGAAATTCCGCCAATGGAATTCCCCTACCCCTGGGCACCCCGAACGTCATATCGAACGTGGAATTGAAAACACTTCCGGACCACTTGGACAAGGACATACATATGCTGTGGGAGCTGCTATTGCAGAGAAATTTCTCGAATCACATCTCGGGCATGAGGTCATGCAACATAATATATATGCTTATATCTCAGATGGAGGTATACAAGAAGAAATTTCACAGGGCGCAGGAAGAATCGCCGGACTTTTAGGACTTGATAATCTTATCCTATTCTATGATGCCAATGAAGTTCAGCTATCAACTAAATGTAATGTGGTGATGGCTGAAGATACAGCTATGAAATATAAGGCATGGGGATGGAATGTCATTATAATAGACGGTAACGATATAGACCAAATACGTCAAGCCATTGATGCCTCACTTTCAGAAAAATGTCGTCCTACCCTCATAATAGGAAAAACAATTATGGCAAAAGGTGCTAGACAAGCAGATGGAACATCTTATGAAGGTAACATTAAAACTCATGGGGCACCTCTCGGCGGCGAGGCTTACAAAAATACAATAAAAAATCTCGGTGGCAACATAGAAGATCCATTCGTAATCTTTGAAGAAACATGTAATATATACGCACGAAGACATAGAGAACTCCTAAACATTGTAGCTAAACGTCACCAAAAAGAAAGCGAATGGGCAAAGACAAATCCGGATAAAGCACAGTTGTTAAAAGAATGGTTTTCGACTAAAGCACCAATTGTGAATTGGAGTAATATTGTCCAACCTGCTAATGTTGCTACACGCATAGCATCAGCGAACTGCCTTTCTCTCCTTGCAGAACAAGTTACCAACATGATTTGTTCATCAGCCGACTTATGTAATTCAGACAAGACAGATGGCTTTTTAAAAAAGACACATAATATTCAAAAAGATGATTTCACAGGCGCATTTTTCCAAGCAGGAGTCAGCGAATTAACAATGACATGTATATGTATCGGTATGTATCTACACGGAGGTATAATACCTGCATGTGGTACTTTTTTCGTATTTTCTGATTATATGAAGCCTGCTATACGAATGGCAGCCCTTATGGAAGTCCCCATTAAATTTATATGGACTCATGATGCATTTCGTGTGGGCGAAGATGGTCCCACACACGAACCTGTTGAACAAGAGGCACAGATACGGCTTATGGAGAAACTACAGAACCATCATGGCAAAGATTCTGTCCGTGTCTTCCGTCCCGCTGATGTCAACGAAACTACAGTTTGTTGGCAAATGGCTATAGAAAACATGGAAACGCCAACGGCCCTCATCTTATCAAGACAACCTATTGATAATCTTCCTGAAGGCAACGATTATAACCTGACACGAAAAGGAGCCTATATTGTTGCTGGCTCTGACGAAGACTATGATGTCATACTGCTGGCTTCTGGCTCAGAAGTGTCTACACTTGTAGCTAGTGCCTCCCTCCTTAGATCAAACAATATCAAAGTAAGAATTGTTAGTGTTCCATCCGAAGGTCTTTTCCGTAGGCAATCCCCAAAATATCAAAAGACAGTCTTACCTCTTAATGCAAAAATTTTCGGTCTTACAGCCGGACTTCCTGTGACACTTGAGAGCCTAGTCGGTAATAATGGCAAAGTTTTCGGTTTACGCACTTTCGGTTATTCCGCACCCTACAAAATATTAAACGAGAAATTAGGATTTACTGCTGAAAATGTATGTCGACAAGTAAAAGAATTCTTATTTCAATCAGAAAATACAATATGAACATCAAGACAGTAGGATTAGCCAGTGACCATGCTGGATACCGATTGAAACAATTCGTCATACAGTATCTAAACGAAAAAGGCTACCCATACAAAGACTATGGTACTTTCAATGAAGAGTCATGCGATTATCCCGACTTTGGGCATGCCCTTGCCAAGGGTATCGAAACCCACGAAGTGTATCCAGGAATTGGTATCTGTGGGAGTGGTGAAGGTATCTGCATGACGTTGAATAAGCACCAACATATCCGAGCCGGATTGGCTTGGACACCTGAGATAGCGCACTTAATACGTCAGCATAATGATGCCAACGTCTTGGTTATGCCGGGAAGATTTATCGACCATAATACTACAAGACAAATTTTGGATGAATTCTTCAATACAGATTTCGAAGGGGGGCGACACCAAAGGCGTATCAATAAAATACCATTACAATAATCTTTATCAATTCCTTGTAAAACTATCTTACTGCATGGCATTAGAAAATATTTTAACTATAATACATATACTGAAAAAATCTCCAGATTTTGCACTTCTAATTGAAAAGAATCTAAGCATTATATTGAAAAAGACTTGTTACAACTCTTATTCCAAATTATATCTCTGGCAAAGCCCATATATAATAATCTATTTTCTTTTCTTTTTAAGTTGTAACGCAGGAATTTTCAGAATCTCGCCTACTTTAACATCTTTCTTGCCATCGTTCACAGCTTCTACATAGCACTCCATACCTGCTCCTAAGTTGGCATTACTAATAGAATACAGCGTTTGCCCTTTACCAACCTTTACTTCTTTTGCGATACCAACAATACGATATGCCCCTGTTTTTACACGCGGATCCTTGTTGTAATCAGGTAATTCCGGCAACTTTTTGGATATCTGCTGATTATTTTTCGCTGTTTCATTTTTCAATCCGTCAGGTTTAGATGAGGCAAATGTGGTTCCCGTTGATTTTACTCGTGGATGTTCTTGGTCATAGGTGGAAATTTCTTTTGTCGTTTCTTCTACTTTTTTTACAGGCTTTGTCACAGTAACAAGTTTCTTTTTTGAGCTCGTGGCAGTTTGCCGGGCGACCATAGCTTCCAAATGTTCTATCCGGTTATCTTTTTGGAACAACTTATTTCTCATATAATAAGCTCCTATGCAGCCGATTGTAAACAGTACGAAAATAACACCTCCTAATATTTTCGCAAGTCTGTTACTTCTATACAGCTCTTCCTGAAGCATTTCATGATCTTCCATATAGGATATTCCGTCAATCATAATATCTGCCTTATTCATGGAAAGTGTCTGCTGGTTTTTTAAATCATTCTGACTGGTAGCGACAATAGAACTCACAGCTTTTTCTGGAACATTTTCCACATTTTTCGTATTTTTCTCTTTATCCAAGGAGGCAGAAGGTTGCGTGCAATCGCTGATTTCGCTATTCAATACATTCAGCTGAGCCATGTTGAGTGAAGCTGCTGTTTCAGTAGTTTCGGCCTTGGGATTCTCTTGAGCCATTATTTTGGTTCCACCAAATGCGTCTCTACTCTCTTCCAGTAAAGAAGCGGGTGATATTTCTTCCTTGATTACATCTGTAACAGATGATTCTTCGTCAGATTCTTTCATTTTGTCTTTATCAGACGAAGCATATCTTTCGTCAATTTCAGAAAAATCAACACCATCATTCAGTACAAACGTCTCAAATTGAGAAAATGGGGTATTTACACGATCCCGCATGGATGTTTCTGGAGTAAAAGAGACTTTATTCCTCGCCTCAATAATAAAACGCTTGCCGGTATTTACATTTACACTTTCACGAGAATTTACTGCCATCACCTTGAAAGTACCCAATCCTTTTATCTTAACTGATTTTTCGGTATGGAGCACCTCGTTAAGTGTCTCAAACATTTGCGATACGAAATTGTCAGCATCTTTTTGTGAAAGATCATATTTTTCTTGAATAAAAGCCGATAGATATGAAACTTTATTCATCTTCATGTCCTCCTTTTTTTAATTTTTCTTTAACAGAGGCTGTTGGACGAAAGTTCAGCACCAATTTAGGTGGAACCATCATTCGTTTCCCAGTAGATGGATTAACAACAATGCGCTCGGTACGTTTTTTCAATTCAAAAGTACCGAAACCTCCTATATGCACTTCTTCACCATTGTCAAAACTAGTACCAAGGGCTTCTATAATACCACGTACAAGATTTTGGACTTTCTCTTGTGTATAACCACTGCGCTGCGAAAGCTCAGCTATAAATTCTTTATTATTCAAAGCGTAATAATTATTTAGATAACTTCTGCATACATATCAAATTCTTCTGCACCTGTAATTCGTACTTCGTAGAATGAACCAATGTGGAGCTTTCGACTATCGGCAGATATCAGTATTTCCGGATCTACCTCCGGAGAACTGAACTCTGTTCGTGCAATATAGTAGTTGCTTTCCTTTCGATCTACAATTACTTTCATTTCGGTACCCACTCTTTGTTTCCCCAATTCTATACAAATATCCTGTTGTATCTGCATCAATTCATTAAGGCGCTTTTGTTTTATAACTTCAGGTATATTGTCCTTATAATTCAAAGCACTGTAAGTATCCTCCTCTTCAGAATAAGCGAAAGCTCCCATCCGCTCGAAACGTGCCCAACGTACGAACTCTTTTAATTCTTGAAAATCTTGTTCTGTCTCTCCCGGAAAGCCTACCAATAATGTGGTACGAATACATATCCCTGGCACCTTTGTTCTGATCGCCTTAATTAGTTCTATAGTCTCTCTCTTATTTATATGTCGGTGCATACGAATAAGCATGTTGTTTGAAACATGCTGCAGAGCAATATCTAAATATTTGCACACATTCTGTTTTTCTCTCATTACGTCAAGCAAGTCCATGGGAAATTGATTGGGATAAGCATAATGTAGCCTTATCCATTCCACGCCTTTAACATCGGATATACTTCTGATCAAGTCGGCGATATGATGTTTACCGTCAATGTCCATCCCATAATAGGTAAGTTCTTGAGCTATAACTTGAAATTCTTTTACTCCACTATTTACCATTTCCTTTACTTCTTGGAGAATTTCACTCTTAGCCCTACTAACATATTTTCCCGTAATAAGAGGTATAGCACAATAAGAACAATGACGATCGCAGCCTTCAGCTATCTTTAAATAGGCATAATGACGCGGTGTGGTAAGATGACGTTTACCGCCACACGACATAATCTCAGCTTTCCCCAAATCACTAAGCAACTGCTTATAGTTAAACTTGCCATAGAATTTGTCAACTTCAGGTATTTCTTTCTCAAGTTCATCTTTATAGCGTTGCGACAGGCATCCCATGACGAAAAGCTTCTTAATACGCCCTTCATTCTTAGCTGCGACGAGTTTCAAAATCATATTGATACTTTCTTCCTTGGCACTCTTTATAAAGCCACATGTATTCACGACTGCAATTTCACCCTGCAGGCTTTCACAATCGTGTACGCAATGATAACCGTTTATCTCGAATTGCTTCATCAACAGTTCGCTGTCTACAAGATTTTTCGAGCACCCCATCGTGATAATATCAATCTGGTTTCGTTTCATCTATTTATTAAATAAAGAATCCACAAATTCCTGATTATTAAATGGTTGTAAATCTTCTATACCCTCCCCGAGCCCAATATATCTTACAGGAACTTTCAGTTGATCACTAATGCCAATAACCACTCCACCTTTAGCTGTACCATCAAGCTTCGTAATAGCGAGTGAAGTAATCTGAGTAACGGCAGAAAACTGTTTGGCCTGTTCAAAAGCATTCTGCCCGGTGGAACCGTCAAGTACCAACATTATTTCATTCGGTGCATCAGGAAGTACTTTTTTCATGACATCTTTTATTTTTTTTAGTTCATTCATTAGTCCGATTTTGTTATGCAGACGTCCAGCGGTATCTATTAATACCACATCGGCATCATTTGCTTTAGCAGACTGTAATGTATCGAATGCTACGGAAGCAGGGTCGCTCCCCATTTGTTGTTTGATTACAGGTACTCCTACGCGATCGCTCCATATCTTTATTTGTTCTACGGCCGCAGCTCTAAACGTATCTGCAGCTCCGAGATATACCTTTTTACCAGCATTCTTGAATCGCCAAGCCAATTTGCCGATAGTGGTTGTTTTACCTACCCCATTCACCCCTATTACTAAAATAACATAAGGTTTATGATCAGATGGCAATTCCCAATTGTCATTATCTGTAGTATGATTCTCTACAAGCAAAGAAGTAATCTCATCTTTTAATATTCTGTTCAACTCAGAAGTTGATACATACTTATCTCTAGCAACTCTTTCTTCGATACGGTGAATGATTTTAAGCGTTGTATCTACGCCTACATCTGATGTAATCAATACTTCCTCCAAATTGTCAAGTACAACTTCATCTACAGTAGACTTGCCAGTAATGGCTCTATTCAGCTTAGAAAATACATTTTGTTTGGTTTTTTCCAAACCTTGGTCAAGTTTTTCCTTATTTTTTCTATCAAATAAACTGAAAATTCCCATATTAATTTTCTTTGTGCAAAAATACAAAGAATTTTGTAATTTAGGCCGATATCCAGTAGAATATATTATATAAATTAGCCAATAAATATTAATTTTACCCCATTTCATCGAATATTTAATTTAAGATAGAATTATTTCTATGAGATTTTGGTGAATTTAATGAAATAACATCTTTCTAAAATTATTTCTGACAGACAGTACTCTTATGTTGTATAGGTGGTGTACTTATATCATTTAAATTATATTTCTATTTTACTTAAATAACCCACTTCATAAAAATAAAAAGATAAGGTTTGTCTTTTGCTATATGACATTGAAATATATCTTTACATAATTTTTCTTGAATTAAACAGATGAAAATATGGAGAAAGAATATTGATAAAATACATTTCTTTTCGTAACTTTACACTCTATATCAAAGTACTTTTATATGCAAAATCAATTTTCAAGAACCCAACTATTATTAGGGAAACAGGCTATAGACACTCTAAAAAGTTCAAGAATCGCCGTTTTTGGTGTGGGAGGTGTAGGTGGATATGTAGCCGAAGTGTTGGCAAGAAGCGGAGTCGGTGGAATCGATATTTTTGACAATGATCGTGTATGCTTAACTAATATCAACAGACAAATATATGCTCTTTTCTCTACTGTTGGTAAATTTAAAGTTGACGTCGCAGAAAAACGTATTCACGACATTAATCCAAACTGTGTTGTGCGTAGATATCAGATATTTTATCTCCCCAAAAATGCTGATGAAATCGATCTTTCTGTTTATGACTACGTAGCAGACTGCGTTGACACAGTTTCTGCCAAGCTCGAATTAATCAAACGTTGCCATGTTTTGCATATACCACTCATTTCGTGTATGGGGGCAGCCAACAAAATGGACGCAACAGCTTTCAGGGTGATTGACATCAATAAGACACAGATGGACCCATTGGCAAAAATTATCCGTAAGAAACTCAGGAAATTTCATATTCCTCATCTGAAAGTAGTTTGTAGTGCGGAAAAACCTCTTGCACCAATAAATGACGATCTGAAAAACTCGGAGGGACATGATGATATATATCCGGATGATAATACATACAAATGTACGGAACGCAGAACCATTCCTGCTAGCAATGCTTTTGTTCCTGCTACTGCAGGTCTCATTATGGGCGGCGAAATAGTAAAAGACATCATTATTCATTCAGGTACCATGCGTCTTACAGGTAAAATAAAGAACCTCAAAATTTAACGTAAATCCAATAATTTAGAACAATGCAAGTCGTGTGTTTTAAGCACTCTTTGTTGTAATATGGCATCAATTACTTTAAATAATTTATTATTTATTTACTTGCATCCTCATTGTACCATTGAGTAAGATAATAATTTCAACAACGTAGCTTAGATATGAATCCGGAATACCGAGGTTTGCCGTAAAATGTACCCCTATTCTATCTATTCCAATAAATGAAATGTCGCTTAAGACACTCTGCTTCAAAAATTGTTGAGGTACGTCTTTTGTGAAATCTTTTTTATAAAAATCTTTTGAATAAAGTCTTGTCTTACCTTGAAAAATACTGATGTGTATTATATTATCGTAATATACATTATCAACTTCTACCCCCTCGTCATTATATGCGGTCTTAATAACTTTATAGGTTGTAGGGTTTACTTGGATATAACAATGATACCGTTTGTTATTATAGTTTACTACTGTGTCACGTTTAATTAGTGTATTTTGATTCAATACAACCAAACTACGATGCTCAAACTGGAGGATATCATCAGGATTACTACTTTTGATCAATCTGACAATATCCCCATTTTGATTCTTAAATTCAAAGAGTTGTGCCGTTTGTTTAACGATAGGATACTTCATCACATTTGATCCATGCAACACAAGAGTATCACTGATAATTTGAAAATACACTGGTCGACTCGTTGTATCAGGATAGAAAATGGTATCCCCCTTAGCCCGAAATACGACTTCGTTCTCATCTTCGTCCCCCCAAATGCCCTGCAACATCTGTTTAGCATTATAATCTTCCTGGAATTTTTCATTCCTAATCCTACTACTTTTGCTATTACAACCTACTATTAAGAATAGCAGCAAACTGTATATAATTATCTCTTTCAGACAGCCTATCATATAAGAAAATTC
>CAUUQE010000036.1:0-18078 GCA_963547065.1 uncultured Prevotella sp.
CCACATCAGCGTGATAATATTGCACACTATTACGATTTGATAAAGAATGTAGCTGGTGCTTCATCACTCCACTCACTAAAGTATGCAGAATCAGATGCAGCCATAAATACAGAATACCAACTCAGATCTATCAATAATGTTATTGATGAAATCATTTCTGATCCCTTATTGGCAAAAGTTCTGGTAGGCAACCTGCCTCTTTATGCCGCCGAACACGACAAGACACCATTCTCCACCCATGCATTCATAATGGATTTTTATAACCAAAGCGCCTTCCGTATCGTGGGTGGGAGCGATACAGTGGCGACATCCATGATTAAGACCATTAGGAAATATGGCGGCAAAGTATTGACAAAACACAAAGTAACTAAAATCTTATGCAATGATACGAAAGCAATTGGCGTTGAAGTGAATGGCTGCGAATTTGTTCCCGCAGATGTGGTTATATCTGATGTCCACCCTATGCGTACCTTGGAACTGCTTGATACAAAACTCATTCGTCCTGCATTTCGTCAGCGTATCAATTCTATACCGCAAACCGTAGGTGGCTTCTCAATATATCTGCAATTTAAACCTAATGTCGTTCCATACATGAACTACAACTTCTATGGTTACAATCAAGGAACACCTTGGAATTGTGAATACTATGATGAAGATACATGGCCGAAAGGTTATCTTTATATGCATTTTTGTCAAGAGGAAAGACCAAAGTTCGCACACACTGGCGTCATCCTTTCTTATATGCAAATAAAAGAAATGGAGCCTTGGCTGGGTACTAAAGTCGGCCAGCGAGGTACAGAATATGAAACTTTCAAGAAACGGAAAGCGGAACGCTTGCTGAAATCATTGGAACTTCAGTTTCCAAATATCTGCCAGCAAATAGATCATTATTACACATCTACACCATTGACTTATTTCGACTACACAGGAACCGAAGGTGGATCCATGTATGGCATTGCAAAAGACATTAGACTGGGGGCGACATGTCGCGTTCCCCACCGCACAAGAGTGCCTAATGTATTACAAACTGGCCAGAATATCAACTCACATGGAATGTTAGGAGTGATAGTAGGCACTATCGTAACATGCAGCGAACTGCTCACAGCGAAACGCATTTACGACCAAATTATAGAAGCCAACAAATAAAATGAATAAAAGTGCTATAATAATAGGCGGCGGGCTCGGCGGACTTTTCGCCGGAGCAATCCTTGCGAAAGAAGGACTTCATGTAACCGTTCTTGAAAAGAACGCTACCATCGGTGGTGGACTTCAGACTTTCAAACGATTTGGTGAACTTTTCGATACTGGTATGCATGTCATTGGCGGCATGCAAAAAGACGGAAATATTCGAAGAATCTGCGAATACTTAGATATTGCCGATAAGGTTAAAATAAAAGATGTAGATAAAACATGTACCGACCGGCTATACTTTGCAGAAGACAAAACGTTTTATACTATATCCAAAGGACGTGAAGCCTTCGTACAATCACTCGTACAATATTTTCCTGATGAAGAGAGTAATCTAAAAAAATATGTAGATGCGGTCTTTTCAATAGTAGATGAAGTAGATATGTTTCATCTGCGTCCTGTACGAAATAACATGTATACACACTCCGAAGAATTCATGATATCGGCACCAGACTTCATTGCCAAGCATATAAACAATGTAAAATTGCGTAGCGTGCTGGCTTACATGAATCCGCTTTACGGCGGCAGAGAAAATCAAACTCCGGCCTACATCCATGCTATTATCAGCGCGCTGTATATACAAGGAGCAAGCCGATTTGTCGGAGGCAGCAGCCATTTTGCCAATCTTTTGGCTTCGGTGATCACTAAATCTGGAGGAAAAGTCATATCAAATGACGGAGTAAACTGGATTGAGGTAAAAAATCGTAATGTGGAATACGTCCGCACACGAAAGAACCTGCAATACACTGCCGACTATTACATATCGGCCATTCATCCTTGCACGATGCTAACGCTGATGGACGAAAAAGCACTACCGAAATCATACCGCATGCGTATCGAATCTATACCTAATGCCTATTCGGCTTTCTCGCTATATATAAAGATGATAGACGGCACCTTTTCTTATATCAATCATTCCGAATACTACATGACTCGGTATGCTGACATTTGGAAATTTGGCCGCACGGATCATGACTGGCCGTTGGGCTTTCTCTTCATGACTCCACCAAATGAAGCACAAGGGAAATACAGTAGTAAAGTACTCATAACGGCTCCGATGAGTTTTGAAAGAGTCAGAAATTGGGAAAAAACTGAAGTCGGGCAACGTGGAGAAGACTATAAGCAGTGGAAAAAGCAGTGTACGGAGAAGCTCCTTACACTTGTCGAAGAAATCCATCCGGGGTTCCACAACTGTATAGAACAAATAAATTCTTCATCGCCACTCACCATCCGCGACTTTTATGGTGTAAAAGAAGGAAGCATCTGCGGTTTTAGTAAAGACTGCAATAATATTGCTCTTTCACAAGTACCCGTCGTAACAAAAATTCAGAACCTATATCTTACGGGACAGAACAACAATCTGCACGGTTTTTGCGGAGTTCCGCTTACGGCGATCAATACATGTGAAGCCATTTTAGGCAAGAACTATATCATTAATAAGATCAGACAATGCGAATAAAGTTACTCTTGCTTTTTTTCCTATTCACAGCATTCCATTGCATGAAGCTGACAGCCCAAGAAAACATCTGGGCAAAAACGTCCTGCACTAAACGAGTATGGATGACAGCCTTTCCGGCAGAAGGGAAAAGAAATGCCACTGCTGTCGTTGTATGTCCGGGAGGAAGCTACTTTTGGCATGATATGAATACAGAGGGAACAGAGGTTGCCCGCTGGCTGCAGAGACAAGGGTTTGCAGCCTTTGTATTAAGATATCGCACTGCATATGTACCGGCTTTCATCACACATTTCAGATATTTATTCCGCGGAAACCGATATCCAGATGCACAGAACGACCTAAGACAAGCCATCCGATACATAAAGGCAAATGCCAGACGATACGGAATCGACGTAACACATATTGGTGCAATGGGATTTTCGGCAGGTGGACATCTCGTTATGTCGGGGGCGGAATTCTTCGATAAAACCGACCGGCCGGCATTTATCGCCGCAATTTATCCCGTCGTTACGATGACAGCACCATGCGTACACAAGCGTTCAAGACGCGCTTTGCTTGGTGAAAGTAGAAAACAAAACAAGGCACTGCGCGATTCGCTTTCATTGGAGAAACATGTACCGGCCAACTGTCCGCCCGTCTTTCTCGTGAACTGCACCGATGATCCGATAGTAGACTATCGAAATTCCATTCTCCTTGATTCAGCCTTGACAGCAAACCGTATTCCTCATAAATATATTCGCTATCAAACTGGGGGACATGGTTTTGGAGCATCTGCTGTAAAAGGTACGGCTGAATGTCGGACATGGCGTAAGGAGTTTGTGGACTGGGTGAAAAGATATATTGCAAAAGAGTGACTGTTGATTAATATAAATTCCGTTTCTATTAAAAAAAGAATGCAAAACTACAGATAATGAAAAGTTCTAAATTTGATGATATACGTCCTTATTACGAAGACGAAATTCCTGCAGCGATGCAGCGTATTGCTGAGAGCAAGTCCTTTCCATTATTGGCTTCATATGTTTATCCCGGAGAACCACTCGAAAAGGTACGCAAACGTATAGCAGGATACAAAACAGTCAGAGAATTTCAGTCAGAGACAATGAGTTTGGTCAATGAGCGGATAATTAAAAACAGTATCACGGATTTCTCTTGCAGCGGATTGGAACGATTGACTCAAGATAAATCATATCTTTATGTGTCAAACCATCGTGATATCATGCTCGACTCCAGTCTGCTGCAATACTTTCTTCTGCAGAATGGCTTTGATACGACAGAAATAACTTTTGGTGCAAATCTGATGATAAATCCACTCGTCATCGATATCGGTAAATGCAACAAAATGTTCAAGGTAGAACGACCGGGAGGAAGTGTAAAAGACTTCTACAATAGTTCGATGCACTTATCTGAATATATCCGTTATGCAATCTGTGAAAAAAAACAAAGCGTATGGATTGCACAACGTAACGGCCGTACAAAAAACGGCTATGATGCCACAGATCAAGGTATCATAAAAATGTTTTGTATGAGCGGGAACGGAGAAAAAATCAAAGCTTTGGCAGAGCTAAACATTATTCCTGTCTCCATCTCATACGAATGGGAACCGTGTGACATACTTAAGACATTGGAACTCTATGAGTCACAATATACTAAATATACGAAGAAACCGGGAGAAGACTTGAACAGTATTCTGACCGGAATCATACAACCAAAAGGTAGGGTGCATATTGAATTGTGCCACCCCATTGAAAAATCCGAACTTATGGAATTCGAAGAACTGACGAATAACGACTATCATAAAGCCGTAGCCCAGTTGATAAGCTGCCGTATTAATACTGCCTATCGTCTCTATCCGAATAATTATATTGCACACGATCTGCGCTTCGGAAATACAAAATATTCTGCCAAATATTCCGATAAACAATACAGATTGTTTCTCAACAAGCTGGCTGAACTCGACAGATACGATACATGCAATCTTGATCAGTTGAAAGATCTTTTTCTTTCAATCTATTCCAATCCGGTAGATAATTCAACTGTTACAAGACAAAGCACAAAAGAAAATTCTGTAGAATGACGGTATTATCAATTTCTAAAGAGTATCCAAGTATAAAATAGACATCAAGAAATAGTGGCAACGTGGTAAATATCATTCTTAAAATATACGCTTATTTAAAAAATAGGAAAAAAATAGGGATTATCTCTTTTCTATTAATTACATTTTTACTTATAGGCCTGGTACTCAGACTTGACTATAAAGAAGATATTTCTGACTTCATGCCTCTGAATTCTAACCATCAGAATGGACTGAAAGTGTATCAGGAGATATCGGGAGCAAACAAAATATTTGTCATATTCCAACATCACAAAGCACAGAAACCAAATCCTGATGAGATGGTATCGGCCATAGAACACTTTGCTGACGAGGTAGAAAAACGCGACAGTAACAGTATTGTCAAGAAGATGACGACGCAAATAGATATGGAGAAAATGGCAGAGATTACCAATTTCGTTTATAGCAACATTCCATACTTCCTCACCTCAGCAGACTATAAACGGATTGACAGCTTGCTTACTACACCTAATTATGTGGCACACCAACTGCAAGCAGATAAACAGATGCTTATGTTTCCTGCCGGAAATCTACTATCAGAAAATATTCGGCGCGATCCTCTTAATCTGTTTACACCCATTGTAGCAAAACTACAACAGATGCAGGAAGGAATAAATTATGAGTTATACGATGGTTATATCTTTTCACCAGACATGAAACGTGCCATTGTTATCATAGATTCACCTTTTGGGGCAAGTGAGACTGAGCGTAATGCCCAACTCATTACCCTTTTAAAGATTTCCGCAGAAAGTATCGTTACAACCTTTCCCAATCTTGAAACTCATATCACCGGAGGGCCCGCTATTGCTGTCGGTAACGCATCACAAATTAAGTCTGATAGCATTCTATCGGTTACACTCGCCATTATACTTATCCTGTGTCTGTTGTTCCTTTCGTTCAGAAATATCCGTAACTTGCTACTCATCGCGCTCTCTGTGGGATGGGGATGGTTATTTGCCATGGGAAGTCTCGCTTTAGTACACGATAATGTCTCTATAATTGTAATTGGAATATCGTCTGTTATTCTTGGAATTGCAGTCAATTATCCGCTTCATCTTATTGCCCATCTATCACATACAACGTCCATACGAACTGCTCTCAAGGAGATTTCTATCCCCCTTATTATTGGCAATATAACTACGGTAGGTGCATTTCTCACACTTATTCCTCTACATTCGATAGCCTTACGTGACCTTGGACTTTTTAGTTCGTTCCTACTTATTGGCACCATTCTCTTCGTTCTCATCTATCTTCCTCATGTAGTAAAGCCATCATCTTATGCCACTTGTTCGTTTATAAACAAGATGGGAACGTCATCTTTCGAGAATAAACATTGGCTTATACCAATAATACTTGTGCTGACTATAGTATTTGGATACTTTAGTCTCCACACAAAATTCGATGCAGATATGAGTCACCTCAATTATATAACCAACGAGCAGAAAGCCGACATGGCTTATTTTCAACACATTATGCAGCGAAATTCTAATTCAGAGAAAGTATACGTTGTATCTACTGACACATCAATTGATTCAGCTTTAGACAAGAGCCAACGACTGCAACCCCGCTTTCATGAACTAATCAAGTCAAAGTTAATAAACTCACATTTGAGTTGTACTCAATTCCTATGTTCACAAACAGAACAAGAACAACGCCTATACCTTTGGCACGATTTTATTAATCGTCACAGTAAAACAATCTGTCGTACACTTACAGAATATTCTGCCAAAGAAGGCTTTATACCCGGCTCTTTCAATGATTTCTTGTCTATTCTAAACAAACATTATCATAAACGACCGATAAGCGACTTCGATCTCCTTGCCCACAGTGTGTTTACAGGCTATCTTAGTATTGATAGTATAGGAAATAAATATAATGTTATAGATATTCTTGACGTACATCCACAACATATATCAACAGTAGAACAAACGCTAAATTCATCGAATATCTATAGTTTCGACGTGAAGTCTATGAACTCAGCCATTGCTAATCATCTCTCCTCTGATTTCAATTATATCGGATGGGCGTGCGGACTCCTCGTGTTCTTTTTCCTTTGGTTTTCTTTCGGGAGCATTGAGTTGGCCATGCTCTCTTTTCTTCCGATGGCATTCAGTTGGATATGGATACTCGGTATTATGTCTATTCTCGGTATTCAATTCAACATTGTCAATGTGATCCTTGCCACATTTATCTTTGGACAAGGGGATGACTATACCATATTTATTACAGAAGGTTCTTGTCATGAATATGCTTATCGTCAAAAAATTCTGAACTCTTATAAGAATTCTATTATCATCTCTGCACTGATTATGTTTATTGGCATAGGTTCGCTTATTCTAGCAAAACATCCTGCTCTTCACTCACTTGCCGAAGTTACCATTATTGGCATGTTCTCCGTTGTACTTATGGCATACATCTTCCCTCCACTAATTTATGGATGGCTTGTACGTATTAAAGGACAATATCGCCGCCGCCCACTTTCATTATGTCCGCTCTTATTAATGCTTACTTCCACCACCGTTTTCTTCTTACAACTATTAACTGTTCATATTATCGGTTTTGTACTTTTCGTTCTCTTTCATCCAACAGAACGTTCAAAATCGTTTTTCCATCGTTACGTACACCATCTCTTCCGTTTCGACATCAAACATATTCCATCAGTGAGATTCCATTTTAAAAATCTCACCAATGAAAATTTCTGTATTCCTTCACTTCTTATCAGCAATCATCAATCCATGCTCGATGCTGCCGTCTTTATGGCAATTTCACCAAAAATCTTACTTATAGCAAATGAAAATGCAAGCCTGAATTGGGTTATCAAAAAAGTTTTCGAATGGTTAGACTTCATAACAATCTCCGAGGAATATCCCATAAATTTAGAACTCCTAAAAATCTATCAGGCAAAAGGCTATAGTTTTGTTATCTTCCCAGAGGGTGAACGTAATGCCACTTCGTCTATACTTCGTTTCCATAAAGGAGCCTTTTATATTGCAGAACAGCTGGGACTCGATATCATACCTGTCTTACTGCACGGACTGAACGAAATCTTGCCTCGTAATAGTATGGCAGTATTTTCCGGAACCATAACCGTAAAAGTAAATAATCGTATTAAGTCTTCAGACATATCATGGGGTAAGGGGTATTTGGAACGTACAAAGAAATTCCATCGCTACTATGTTGAAGAATATCATGCACTCACAGCCTCCATAGAGAATGCGCAATATTTCAGTCGTCTTGTTCAGGATCGTTATCTATATAAAGGCGTTGATGTGACACGCACCGTATCGAAAAACTTATCACGCTATGACAATTATTCTCAATGGATCGATAAGCCGATAGAAACTGGACACGTCATCGTCTTGAACAATGGTTTCGGAGAATTTACCCTCCTTTATGCACTCGTACATCCAAATGTAATGGTCGTTGCCGTTGAAGCTGACGAAGCTGTCGCAACACTTGCACAATACAGTGCAATAGGCTTGGTTGGAAATGTTCAAACAGTATCCTCTGTTGACCATCCATCAGTACAAAAATTGATCGGTAACGCAAAAGTCTTCTTACTACACCCTTCGGAAGAGGATAAAAGTTTCTTTTCAAAATACCATCCTACCATTATAGATTAATGAATAAACAATAATAATTCTATAAATAAAAAATCCCAAAAGCGTTGATAAATATAAATGTCCGACTATAAATTTCTCCAAAATCATTCAAATAAACGATATTATCAATATAAATCAAGAATAAAGTAAAAACTGATACTTTTTCATTTCGTACAAAACAACAATTTAATAAAGAAAAATGAAAGATAAGATAAGAACCCTGTTAGAAGAAGCATTACCTTTGGTAAACCTTGATTCTGAATTTCTCTTCAGCGAGTTAGACTCCCTTGAGATAACAACCATCCTAATGATCCTTTCCGATGAATTCGGAATAAAGTTGGAATCTACTGATGTTACACCAAAAAATTTCAAATCATTAGATAGCTTAGTCGACTTGATTAAAACAAAACAATCCATATAAACAACCCCCTATTTTACAAAACATCTGTGAAAATCGAAGATTATCTTAAGCGCTCAGCAACTCTATATCCAAATAAAATAGCCGTAATTACCGATACAGAGCAATGCACTTATGCTGAACTCTACCAACGAACATATTTACGAGCTTCTGAATTATCAGAAACGTCTGATAGACGTATAATAGTATTCCGAGCTTCACAGGCTATAGATTTTCTTGTTGAGTACTTTGCCATTCATCTTGCAGGATGTGTCGCCGTACCGCTCGAAAAAGATATTCCGGAAGACCGTTTCCTTTTTGTTTCACAATTATTCAAAGTGGCAACCGTACCAGACAATATCGCCGACGTGCTCTTTACTACGGGTACAACCGGTGTTCCCAAAGGTGTGATGATCAGTCACGAAGCAATAATTGCCAATGCAGAAAATCTAATCGATGCACAGCAGTTTAGTCACGACCTCATTTTTATTATTACTGGGCCCCTCAATCATATAGGCTCGCTATCGAAAGTCTACCCTATCATTATCCAAGGCGCTACGCTCTATCTGACCAAAGGTATGAAAGATATAAACCAATTTTTCCATGCTCTTGATCATCCTACACAGAAAATGGCTACTTTCTTGGTTCCCTCTGCCATTCGAATGCTTTTGATATTAGGTGCGGATCGCCTCGCAAAATATGCTAAAAAAATAGTCTTCATAGAGACGGGAGCAGCCCCCATTGCCCAATCCGAAATGCAATTGCTGCGTAAATTACTACCCCATAGCAGTCTATACAACACCTACGCCTCTACCGAAACAGGAATTGTCTGTACACAAGATTTTAATACAGGCATATATGATGCCGGTTGCGTCGGGCTTCCAATGCGCCATACCTCTGTAGAAATATCCGACCAAGGGATTATTATCTGTAAAGGTAAGATGATCATGAGCGGATACATCAACGATATCACGGCAACGAAAAAGGTCTTATGCAATGGCCGTATACACACATCAGACTTAGGATGGCTCGACAAACAGGGGCAACTCCATCTGGCAGGCAGAAAAGATGACATTATCAATGTGGGCGGTTTTAAAGTTTCCCCTACCGAAGTTGAGAATGTTGCCTTGTCATTACCGGAAATCGTCGACTGCATTTGTATCTCTGTTCCCCATTCTCTATTGGGTAATAACTTGAAACTTTTGGTTGTTCTTCATACAGGAAAGGTTTTAGACAAAAAACGTCTTGCACAATTCCTTAAATCAAAATTGGAGTCTTTCAAGGTGCCCACGCTCTATCAGCAAGTAGACAATATAAAAAAAACAAGTAATGGGAAAACTGACAGAAAATATTACAATAATCCCTAAGTCAACTTTCTAAATCATTCGTATTCCTTCTGACAGAAAACAGAGATAATCATTGTTCTCTGTAAAAGGAATTTCGACTCCGAAAGAAACAGCAATATCATCCGATAAGTCAGACATATATAGCAGACGTATAATTTAAGAACAAGATACAATAATCCTATAATCCATATCTATTACATTTATTAAAAAGCGTTTGTCTGCCCATGTGATATTTTAATCTTTTTATTTTGCTATTTCCTTTTCTTCATTTAACTTTGCTTCTAAAAACATTTATGACCATTCATGAAGAAATTTGATAAAACTGCATTATTTAAAGAATTGCGCGATTATATCTTTATAGGCATCGCAATGATGTTCTATTGCATCGGCTGGAATGTGTTCTTGTTGCCCAACAATATTGCTACAGGTGGGGTGCCCGGTATTTCTTCCGTTATATTTTGGTGGACTGGTACTCATGTAGAAGTCTCATATTTCATCATCAATGCTATTTTGATGATATTCGCCCTGCGCATCTTGGGGCTTAAATTCTGCATTAAAACTATCTTTGCCATCTTGGTTCTAACATTTCTTACATCGCTTGCTACACAAAACCTACGGGGAGTGGCATTACTCCATAACCAACCATTCATGGCAAGTGTCATCGGTGCAGCCTTTTGCGGTACAGGGGTAGGACTCGGGCTGTCGGCCAATGGCAGCACAGGCGGCACGGATATCATCGCTGCTATCGTGAACAAATACCGCGATATATCGCTAGGGCGGGTAATATTAATCTGCGATATCTTCATTATTTCATCAAGCTATTTTGTGCTCCACGATTGGGAAAAGGTTATCTATGGCTATGTCGTACTTTTCGTAACGGCTTTTTGTGTAGATCAGGTTGTCAATTCTATGCGCCGTTCGGTACAGTTTTTCATCATATCCGATAAGTATGAGGAAATCGGCCATCGCATCAATGAGAACCCCCACCGTGGTTGTACAGTCATCAATGCCAGTGGTTTCTACTCCGGACGTGAGATGAAAATGCTTTTTGTATTGGCAAAAAAGAGTGAATCTGACAAAATTTTCAGTCTTATTGATGAGATCGATCCTGCTGCCTTCGTTTCCCAAAGTGCCGTCATCGGTGTGTATGGCGAAGGTTTCGATAAGTTCAAGGTGCGCCGCAAGTCACACCCGAAGACGATATAGCAACTGAACGTCTGCAAAACTCTTGTATGACAACTTTCATGGAAAACCTTCTATATAAACAAAATTTTGGGCCTGCTGCCATTAAATCTTCACCCTCATTCACTCTTCTTTCATCCTTATTACCTCTCTTTAAATAGAATTTGAAGAGACTTTCACTCTTCCTTGTTCATTACTCTCTCATTCTTCTGCCGATATCTCGGTGACAAAGGGTTATAAATACGAGTATTTCAAGAACGACGGGGCTTCTATATCTCAATTAGCACATCTATTTGACCATGTTCGTCCAACGCCTTTTCAAGCAAACTCACTACATATTCCCACAATGGACACAAAGATTTACGGCATCATTCAGCCGATCCCTTCCGCCTTTTTTATTGCCTGTGGGTAACATCCTGTACTGTCAATCTAGATAGACAGTCTTTTATCGCTCATAGACACAACATCTACGGACGATAGACATAGAATGCAATACGGATAAATATATCACGTACCGAATTTTCTACGGTAAGCATTGCAACTTTCCAACCCGCTTTTACGTCTTACATTTACAGAATAATCATAAAACGCATATATTTATAAAAACTTAATCATTTTATTTATGAAAAGAAAACTGTTCTTCTTATTTGTTTCAATGGTCGCCTGTCTTTCGTTACATGCACAGACCGATTCCGAAACACTCAACAAACTCTTCGTTAAATGCCGCGCCCTAAACGATACTTACACGGAGTTTTACCAACAAAAAGATTATGTAAATACCGTAAAAACACTGCGAACAATGCTGCAAGAACTTGATAAATTGCAGCTCACTAAAGCCGAACAGGAAAAATATCAAGAGTTGATAAGAGCTGCAAAGAATAATTCTTATTACAATCTCGCTTGCTCCTATGCCTTACAAAACAAGAAGAAAGAGGCCATAGAAGCTTTCAAGAAATCTATCGAGTACGGTTATAAAGACTATCGCCATGCCCTGACAGACACCGATTTCGATGGCATTCGCAACGATAAACGGTTCAAACAAGTGCTCGAGACAATACGCGAATACGATTATTTATACATACTCCGTCACGCCAACGGCTACCGTAAAGAAGCGACAGACACGCTTCCTCGCTTCACTTATCAGCAAGCAAGTGATAACTCTTTAAAGCAAATGCGCACGTTCTTCAAGCTCGATTCCGTGGCCGGAAATGGCGATGAAGTGTCGAAGATTATCAATATTCTAAGGTTCGTGCATAACTCTATCCCCCACGATGGCGGCAACTTCGGCATGTGCGAGAGCGATGCGTTCGACATATACAATTATTATAAGGCTACCGGCAATGGTGTTAACTGCCGTCAGTTGGCCATCGCGCTGAACGGAATGTACCTTGCAATGGGCTTCCCCTCGCGGTATGTAACCTGTATGCCCAAGGACGAGAACGATGGCGACTGCCATGTAATCAACTGTGTTTATTCTTCTAAACTCAACAAATGGCTTTGGATGGATCCTACTTTCAATGCCTATGTGAAAGATGAGCATGGTAATCTGCTGTCGATTGCCGAGATTCGCGAGCGTTTAATTACCGATCAACCACTCTATCTGAACGAAGATGCGAACTGGAATAATAAATCTAAGCAGACTAAAGAGAACTATTTAGACAACTATATGGCCAAAAACCTCTATTGGATGAACTGTGTAGACAACAGTTGCCTTAACCCTGAGGGGCGTTACAGGTACTATGGTGAGCGCTACATCGTGCTTCTTCCGGAAGGATTTAGTTCGCCTGCTACCGTCAGGTCATTTTACACGGCCACTAATGATGCCGACTATTTCTGGCAAAAGCCCCCGAAAGAAGGTGATAAATGATATAAAAACAACCGGCATAGCTTTCTCCCGTCTCTTTCAAGAAAGGAAGTCACGTTTGTAAGAAATGCGGAGAAAGCATCATAGGAATTTGGCTTATCTAAGTCTTCCATAACTTTTTAAGATAAAGAATTAAGAGCATAACTGCCTTTCCGGCATGCTTCAGGCAAGCTAAATTCCTACAATATAACAATCAATCGCTCATTCTTAATCTTTCATCCCTTATCCTCAATCCCGTCACCTCGATTGCCTGTCGAGCTTTTCGGCACATTCCGGGCAGAGTCCTTTCAACACATAATTAATACTGTTGAGCCGAAAATCATTGGGCAACGGCACTACCGGCACGGCTATATGCTTCAGACAAAAGGTGCGGTGGCAATGTTCACAATAGAAATGCGTATGCTCATCGTCTACCGAACAGTCGCAATTGTCGTCGCAAACGGCATATTTGAGTGCGCCCGAACCGTCGTCGATGGCATGTACAAGGCGGTGAAGAAGGAACAAGGATAATGTTCTGGAGATGGTAGACTTATCTATCGTCGGCAGAAAACGCTCCAAATCGGGCATCGAAACGGCCTCATCGCCGCGCATCATGGCCCGCAGAATAAGCATACGTGTGGCGGTCGGCTTTATTTCGCGGTGCTTCAACTTGTCCAAATAGTACAGTTCATCTACCATAGCGGTTGCAAATTTACATAGAATAATCGTAACCTCAAAATTTTATTCGTGCCATATGGGCAAGACAGATATGCTACCTAAGCTCCTTACATTATCTATCTAAGGTCGACAGATGTACCATCTAAGGCGCTCAAACAGTGCATCTGTCTCAATATAACATAGGAAACACCGGAACAAAGCCTTATATCTATCGGTCATACAGCTGTTGAATGCTCTTTACGTACATACTTCAAACGAAGCAGGTATGTTGCTTATACAAAACATTTTCTGCTATACTGCTGCAGACGGATACACTCTCTGCTCATAGCATATTCTATCTCTTCTGATATCAAATAGTTCGAATAAAATACTCATAACAAGGTATTGTATAATCAAATGATTATGAGTATCTTTGCAATGCTACCCAATAAAGAGTGGCACGACCTAAAAATATGTATTTATTATGAGTAAAGTAACCGATTTATTAGGCAAAGATGCAGCGTTTTACCTTGAACATAAGTGTAAAACAATAGACAAACAATTGCTTCACCTGCCCGGAAAAGACGTGATAGACACGGTATGGGCAGAGTCTGACAGAAACATTCGTACGCTCGAAAGCCTGCAACAACTGTTCTCGCACGGACGACTTGCCGACACTGGATATCTCTCTATCCTGCCCGTAGACCAAGGCATAGAGCACTCGGCAGGCGCTTCTTTCGCACCCAATCCGTTGTATTTCGATCCAGAGAACATCATTAAACTTGCCATAGAAGGCGAATGCAATGCCGTTGCAACCACTTTCGGCGTGTTGGGTTCCGTAGCTCGGAAGTATGCACACAAGATACCTTTCTTGGTGAAACTGAACCACAACGAGTTGCTAACCTATCCTACAAGCTACGAACAAATAATGTTCGGCACCGTGAAAGAGGCATGGAACCTCGGTGCAGTGGCTGTTGGAGCAACAATATACTTCGGTTCCGAAGACAGCAGACGGCAGTTGGTAGAAGTTGCAGAGGCCTTTGAATATGCCCACGAGTTAGGTATGGCTACCGTGCTGTGGTGCTATTTGCGCAACAGTGCCTTCAAGAAAGACGGCACAGACTACCATTCGTCGGCCGATCTTACAGGACAAGCCAACCATATAGGCGTGACCATAAAGGCCGACATAATAAAACAAAAACTGCCAACCAACAACGGTGGCTTTAAAGCAATAGGCTTCGGTCGCACCGATGAGAAGGTTTATACAGAGTTAACCACTACACATCCCATTGATCTTTGCCGCTATCAGGTGGCCAATGGCTATATGGGACGCGTGGGACTCATTAACTCCGGTGGAGAATCGCATGGCGCTTCAGACTTGAAAGATGCCGTTATCACGGCCGTAGTCAATAAGCGTGCTGGCGGCATAGGCCTTATCAGCGGTCGGAAGGCATTCCAGAAACCGATGAAAGACGGTGTGGAATTGCTGCATACCGTACAGGATGTTTATCTCGACAAGAGCATTACAATAGCATAATTTTGTCTCTCTTCTGTGGCTGTTGTTACCAACAACCTGCAGAAGAACCTAAAAACAACGGCACATGCGGTATATATTGCATGTGCCGTTTTTCATGTCTGTCTGTCGTATCTTAAAAGGATAATGCCGATGAAATGGACTTATTTTCCGGATCTGAGAAATATCTTTGAAGAATTAAGCACAGCTAAAAGAGCCACACCGCTATCGGCAAACACTGCTTCCCATAGGTTGGCCAAACCGAAGATACCAAGTATCATAACGGCAGCCTTTACGCCTAACGCCAACACTATGTTCTGCCGAACGATACGGCGTGTGCGTTTAGCAATTGAGATCGCTTCGGCTACTTTCGACGGCTGGTCGGTCTGTATGATCACATCGGCCGTCTCGACAGCCATATCGGCACCCAGCGCACCCATTGCAATGCCTACATCGCTCAATGCCAGCACCGGTGCATCATTGATACCATCACCCACAAACGCCACTTTGTGCCCTTCGCGTTTCAGTTTTTCTATATGAGCAACTTTGTCACCGGGCAGCAATTCTCCGTAAGCATGGACAACATTCAGCTGACGGGCCACCTTATCGACCAAAGCTTGTTTATCTCCTGAAAGAATTTCTACTCGTGTCTTCAATGCCGAAACGGCCTGCACGGCATCTTCTTTCAGCGTGTCTGCCAGCAGAATATATCCGATGAAACGGCTGTTTTTCGCAACTGCAACAATCGTTTCAGGTATTTCTTTCAGCGACTCGGGATAAGGAATACCCTTACTTTCGAGCAGTTTAAGATTGCCAACAGCCCATCCTTCCGCCTCAAGACCATAGCCCGAAAGCGAACGGAGCGACGGAAGCGAATTGACAGGCGGCAGGCCGAGCGTTTTGTTTACATAATCTACGATGGTTCGAGCTATGGGATGCGGACTCGACTGCTCCATGGCAGCCACTATGCGAAGATCGTTTTCGTCCAATCCATTGACCTTTTCGACCGAAAAACGGCCATTGGTAAGTGTGCCGGTCTTATCGAATACCACTGTATCAACGGCGGTTATGGCATCTAAATAGTTACTTCCTTTGAAGAGAATGCCGCGTTTCGACGATACCCCTATGCCTCCGAAATAGCCCAAGGGAATGCTGATGACCAGCGCACACGGGCAACTTACTACCAAGAAAACAAGCGCCCGATTGAGCCAATCGCTGAAGATATACGTAAAATCAGCAACAGCCAACGAATACAACCACGGCAAGAGTACGGTGAAAACGGCCAAAATTATAACGATAGGCGTGTATATATGAGCGAATTTACGCACGAACAATTCGGTGGAGGCCTTGCGTTCAGAAGCTTCCTGCACCATCTTCAACACCCGAGAAATGGCCGATTCGCCCGACGGGCGCAACACTCTAAGACGCACAACCGAATCGAACGCGATCATTCCAGCCAATACCTCGCTGCCACATTCTATCTGTGCAGGAAGCGATTCGCCCGTAAGTGCCGATGTATTAAACGATGCATGCTCAGTCAAGAGCGTACCGTCGAGCGGCACACGTTCGCCTACTCTCACTTCTATAACGTCTCCCACATTTGCTTCTGTGGGATCTATTTCTTCGATATCCGGCGATTTACCGGCCTCATCTCCCCCATTCAACCTTCTCGCCTTATCTGGACGCAAGCCCACAAGTGCACGGATATGATCGCGAGCACGGTCGACTGCGCGATCTTGAAGTGCCTCTCCGATACAATACAACAGCATTACAGCAACTGCTTCCGGATATTCACCGATGACAAACGCGCCGATCGCCGCCAACGACATGAGCATGAATTCGCTCATGAAGTCGCCTTCACGCATGGCTTCCCATGCCTCTTTCATCACCGGAAAGCCCACCGGAAGGTACGCAACGGCATACCATGCAAAACTGACCAACGGGTGCTGAAACCGTGCAACGCCCATGTAAGTCGCCAAGATTCCACCTATAAGCATGACAGACGATATGCCTAAACTCCATAGAGATATACTCTTCTCATGTTCTTCAATTTCCATATTTCTGTTGTCTTTATTTTGTATTTCTGCTACAAAGGTAAGGAAAAAGCTATGCAACTCGGTTGCAAAGTACAGATAGGCTATAGACGGGATACCTGCCGGCACATTCTATTCTAAAAATATGAATTATGAATTATGGATTATGAATTAAAATAAGTATCTTTGCATAATCCTATTATAGGGACAAGATTATCGATGAACGAAAATTTTGATATAAGAGAAGAGTCATTGACAACGGCTGAAAAAGAGTTCGAGAACGCGCTCAGACCGCTGAGATTTACCGATTTCAGCGGACAAAAGAACGTGGTAGAGAACCTTGAGGTATTCGTCGAGGCAGCCAAATATCGCGGTGAACCGCTTGACCACACTCTTCTACATGGTCCTCCCGGACTGGGTAAAACCACGCTAAGCAACATCATTGCCAATGAATTGGGCGTAGGATTTAAAATAACCAGCGGTCCTGTGCTCGACAAACCGGGCGATTTGGCCGGCATTCTTACTTCTTTAGAGCCCAACGATGTACTGTTTATCGACGAGATACACCGTCTGTCGCCCGTTGTGGAAGAATATCTGTATTCGGCAATGGAGGATTATCGCATCGATATCATGATCGACAAAGGGCCTTCGGCACGCTCCATACAGATAGACCTGAACCCCTTTACTCTCGTCGGCGCCACTACCCGTAGCGGACTGCTTACCGCTCCGTTGCGTGCACGTTTCGGTATAA
>CAUUQE010000037.1:0-17808 GCA_963547065.1 uncultured Prevotella sp.
ATACGCCCTACGTTTACGCGCCATATATAAGCATGCACTTGATAATTTAGGTAAGGAACGTCTACAACAACGGGATTACCGTTCTCATCAAGCTGACGTTCTATCGGCAGCGAACTGAAATTCTGAGCTTCGTATTTGGCTATTTGCTGGCCATCCATACTCAACGACTGTGTGAAGTATCCGTAACGATAAAGAAAACCAACCGCACACATATCCACATTACTATCCGAAGCCTCTTTTAGATAGTCACCTGCAAGCATACCGAGACCACCTGAATAAATCTTCAGAACCTGATTTAGTCCATATTCCATGCTGAAATAAGCCACTGAGGGACGCTTCTTATCGCTCTCTACATTCATATATGTACGGAAATCCGTATATACTTTATTTATATTCTTCATCACAACCTTATCTTTTACAAGCGCCATCTTGCGGTCGTAACTGAGACGTTCCAATAACAGAACAGGGTTGTGCCCAACCTCTTCATAAAGTTTCTCATCCAAACTTTTGAATAGGTTTCGGGCTTCATAGTTCCATGCCCACCACATATTATGGGCTAACTCGTCCAAACACTTCATCTCCTCCGGAAGCCTCGACTTGATAGTCATGTTTTTCCATTGAGGAGTATTAGCGTAATCGGCTTTAATTTTCATAAAAATGCTTTTGTTTATTTGTTATTTATTTTCTTCTTTCTGCACGCCTTAATGCAAAGTCGTAAGCGGCGTAATAATATTCGATAAAGTTCTTCCATAATGCTTTTTTTGATAATTTGTCGGCATTGTTCCGTGCTTTTTTTATTTCAGCATTATTAAAAGAAGCATATTTGATAATTGTTTCTTTGATTTGTTCGGCTACTTCGGAGTAGTTATCATCTGTACGATGTATTACTTTTACGCCGTCTTCTATCTCGCTATAAGCTCCTTTAACAGAGTTGGCCCACAGACCGAAACCGGCAAGATCCGTAGTTATGCAAGGCACTTTGAATGCAATAGATTCTAAAGGTGTGTATCCCCAAGGCTCGTAATACGAGGGATAGATGCACAGATCGTTACCTAATATAATGTCATAATAGGACATGTTGGCAATACCATCGTCTCCAGTAAGATAGCAAGGCATGAATACGATCTTCACTTTGCTGTCTTTTTTATTCAGCATGTTGAGATGTTTCATCATGCTCAATACATTGTCGTTATCCATGTTATGGAGCCAATGCGTCAGCATTGAATAGGGGAGAGGTGTATCGTATTGTCTACCACTTTCCAACCTTTCAATAAGATCTTGCCGCGGTTCGCTCCCCCACGCCGGGACATCAATGAATGCTAAGACCTCTTTATTAAGTTCGTTTGTCTGCAAAAGACGATTCATAGATTCTATGAAGACGTCTATTCCCTTGTTCCTGAATTCGTAACGCCCACTTGTTGATATGATTAAAGTATCATCGTTTAAATAGGTTCCCATCAGCGCATTGGCAATCGAAAGTATACGTTTTCGCGCTGCTTTTCGTTTGGCAGTAAAGGCATTTCTTTTAGGAACAAAGCTATCTTCAAAGCCGTTTGGTAATACAAAGTCGACGGGCTTGTCGAGCAATTCTTTACATTCGTTGGCTGTAATATCGCTTACCGTGGTAAAGCAGTCTACATACTTGGCCGTTTGTTTCTCAATAGAATGTTTACTTTGCATATTGAGTTCAGCCGCCATTTGGTCGCCGTTATAAGCAAAAAGGTATTTGTAAAGCGGCTTATTGTTACCGGCTATACTACGCCCAATGCTGGTTGCATGGGTAGTGAAAACCGTGGCTATTTGCGGAAGTTCATGATGCAAGTAGAGTAATCCCAAGCCTGTCATCCATTCATCCCCGTGATAAACAACCCGTTTAGTTTTGTCTAAATAATGATGATAGAAACTTTCTGCCACCTTAGCTGCTGCGTACGAGAACATCGAAGCCTCGTCGTAATCGCCGTAAGCGTGCAGGCTGTCTACCTGATAGAATTCCCACAGACGGGTATAAATATCGTTTTTTTGAGCAAAGAATGTGGAGAAATCTACGAGAATGGCTATCGGTTGGCCGGGTATATCCCACCGACCTATCTTTAATTTTAGTTCTTCAGCAATAGCAGACTCCCGCCAATCGTGAAATAAAGATTTATCTTCCGTAAAATAAGGGCAACCTATGTCTTTCCAACAATCAGGACCTATGAAAATGAGGTGGTCGTTCGTTTGTTTACACAATGTTTCTGCCCTTGTGGAAAGAACGGTGTATATACCCCCTACTTTATTACATACTTCCCAACTCACTTCAAAAATATAATCGGGAAACAATCTGTTTTTGCCCATATACAATTGATGATAATGTGGGCAAAGATAACATAAAATTCATAAAAACGCAATTTAAGCAGATATAATTTTATAAAAGTTCTTGTTTTCTTGATTTAATCAAGTACCTTTGTTTTATAATAATTAATCAAGATTATGAAGCAGATTGTTTTAACGATGGCATTGTTTTTAATGTCTTTGTCTGTGTGTATGGCACAAACCAACGGTGTCTTCAAGGGTACTATATATAATAAGGAGTACAACGTATACCTGACAATTGATTTTTATGCCAATAACGTAAAGGTGCCTGGACAGGACGTTTTCGGTGAGATGGCTGGCTTCTTTGGCGATTATACAGATTCCCGCAAATGGTTCATTACCTCTGCGGAATGCGTGGATAACCATTTTGCTGAGTTGAACTTAACGAATGACTATGGCAGTGAGGATTTTCATGCAACACTGACATTCAATGCCGACAGCACTTTTAGTTTTAGGCAAATAAGTGGCAGTTCTCTTAAAATAGCAAGAAACCGAAAGTGGGTTAAGTTGCCTAAGCAAATGATCTTTGTGCGACGGGATAAATAAGATGTTACGGAACACGGTATATCTACACTGCATAGATGTATTTTCTATCAGATATAGGTGGCGTGTCTATCATTGATAGATGTGTAAGCTTTTTACAACAGAAAATAGATATAAAGTTTACAATTGCGCAAATCGGTTTCCGTAATGAACTTTCGTAAGATTATTTTTGCATAATGACGTTTTTTTCGTACTTTTGCAGCAATATTTCTGAACATAACAATAACGGCATATGAATATTTCTTATAAGTGGCTTAAGGAGTATGTAGACTTCGATTTAACTCCACAGGAAACGGCGGATGCTTTGACTTCTATCGGTCTTGAAGTAAACTCTCTCGAAGAGGTACAGACCGTGAAGGGAGGTCTGAAAGGATTGTTTGTCGGTAAAGTTCTTACCTGTGAGGCGCATCCCGATAGCGATCATCTTCATGTCACAACGGTGGATTTGGGTAAAGAAGAGCCGCAACAGATTGTTTGCGGAGCCCCGAACGTGGCCGCAGGGCAGAAAGTTATCGTTGCCGATCTGGGCTGTATGCTCTATGAGGGGGATAACGAATTTATCATAAGGAAATCGCGTCTTCGCGGTGTAGACTCGTTCGGGATGATTTGTGCCGAAGACGAAATAGGAATAGGTGCCGGTCATGACGGAATTATCGTACTTCCAGACGATGCCGTTGTGGGAACCCCGGCAGCAGAATATTATCATCTTGAAAGTGATTGGCTGATCGAAATAGATATTACAGCGAATCGGTCGGATGCATTAAGCCACTACGGCGTAGCACGCGATTTGTATGCATGGCTGTTGCAGAACGGTTATCGAACCTCGCTACACCGACCGGATTGCAGTGCATTTAAAGTAGACAACGAGGCGCTGCCGATAGATGTTGAAATAGAAAATACCGATGCCTGCAAGCGTTATGCATGCGTTTCTATAACGGATTGCGAGGTAAAGGAAAGCCCTGAATGGCTACAAAATAAACTGCGCGTGATAGGTTTGCGCCCGATAAACAATATCGTAGATATTACCAATTATATTATGATGGCTTACGGACAGCCCATGCATTGTTTCGATGCCGACATGGTGAAAGGTAGGAAGATTGTCGTGCGGACGCAGCCCGAAGGAACAAAATTCGTAACTTTAGACGGTGAGGAACATGCGCTCGGATCACACGATTTAAGCATTTGCAATACCGAAGAGCCTATGTGCATAGCCGGAATATTCGGCGGGAAAGGCAGCGGAACGTATGATACGACCAAGAACGTGGTACTCGAGAGCGCTTATTTTCATCCTACGTGGATTCGCAAGAGCGCGCGCAGACATGGACTAAGCACCGATTCGAGCTATCGTTTCGAGCGCGGAATCGATCCCGATGGTACCGTTTATGCACTGAAACAGGCTGCCATTCTATGTAAAAAACTTGCGGGAGGAAAGATTTCCATGCAGATCAAAGACGTGTATCCCGAGCCGATTGCCGGCAGCAGAGTAATGCTTGAATACGATTATGTGGATAGATTGATTGGTAAAGCGATCGGTCATAATACGATAAAAAGCATTGTAACGAGCTTGGAAATGAAGATTGAAGCCGAGAAAGAAGACCGTAGCTTGGAACTTCTTGTGCCGGCTTATCGGGTGGATGTGCAGCGCCCTTGCGACGTTGTGGAAGATATTCTGCGCATTTATGGCTATAACAACGTTGAGATACCCGCACAGCTCAAGAACTCATTGACTGTTCAGGGGAAGGAAGACAAAGCCGATCACCTGCAAAATATTATTAGCGAACAGCTCGTGGGGTGCGGTTTCAGCGAGATATTGAATAACTCGTTGACGAAGACTTCTTATTACGCCGGGCTCAATCATTACACGGAAGAAAGCACGGTAAAGGTGATGAATCCGCTGAGCGCAGACCTCGGTGTGATGCGGCAGACATTACTTTTCGGCGGTTTGGAGAGTATCATGCGCAATGCGAACCGCAAGAATTCGAACCTGAAATTTTTCGAATTCGGCAACTGTTACCATTATGATAAGGACAAATGGACGGCCGATGAGCCGATTAAAGGCTATACGGAGGAGTGCCACCTCGGACTTTGGGTAACAGGAAAGCGCGTAGAAGGATCGTGGGCGCATCCTGATGAAGTATCTTCTTTTTTTGAACTGAAGGCTTATGTGCAGAACGTTTTTGCCCGTTTAGGCATTGTGCCGGGCATGTATGTTGTGGAAAACAGCGACAACAACATCTTTTCAAAAGGTTTGGCGGTTAAAAACAGAGGCGGCAAGACGCTTGCCGAGATGGGCATCTTGAGCACAGAGTTGAAGAAGCGGACCGACATTTCCGGCAATGTATATTTTGCAGACATAAACTGGACGGCAGTTATGAAAGCCGTGCGCAAGCATAAGGTTGAGTTCGCAGAAATATCCAAGTACCCCGCCGTGAGTCGCGACTTGGCATTGCTGATAGACAAAGATGTGCAGTTCGAGCAGATAGACCGGCTGGCAAAACAGACCGAAAAGAAACTCTTGAAACGCGTAGAACTGTTCGATGTGTATGAAGGCAAGAATCTGCCCGCGGGCAAGAAGAGCTATGCCGTGAACTTTATTTTGCAGGACGAGCAAAAAACGCTTAACGACAAGCAGATCGATGCCATTATGAACAAACTCATAACGCAGCTCACCACGCAGCTCGGCGCACAATTGAGATAACAACATTTTAGAAACGACAAATAATTAAAACAATAAACTTCAATGGGAAGAGCATTTGAATATCGTAAAGCAACAAAGCTAAAAAGATGGGGGCACATGGCCCGCACGTTCACAAAGATCGGCAAACAAATCGCTATTGCGGTGAAAGCCGGAGGGCCCGATCCGGAAAACAATCCGCATCTTCGCGCCATCATACAAACCGCAAAGCGCGAGAACATGCCGAACGACAACGTGCAGCGCGCCATTAAAAACGCGATGGGCAAGGATCAGAGCGAATATAAGGAAATGACGTACGAAGGATACGGCCCTCATGGGATCGCCATCTTTGTAGACGCCGCTACGGACAATACAACCCGAACGGTGGCGAACGTGCGCGCCGTTTTCAACAAATTCAGCGGCAACCTCGGCACAATGGGTTCACTTTCCTTCCTGTTTGATCATAAATGCGTGTTCACGTTCAAGAAGAAAGACGGCGTAGACATGGATGAGCTGATACTTGAACTGATCGATTTCGGGGTAGACGATGATTACGACGTCGACGAGGAAGAGGGCGAAGTTACCATCTACGGCGATCCGAAAAGCTTCGGCGACATTCAGAAATATCTCGAAGACAACGGTTTCGAAGTAAAAGGAGCCGAGTTTACGCGCATTCCGAACGATTTGAAAGACGTTACGCCGGAGCAGCGCGAGACGATCGACAAGATGGTAGATTTGCTTGAAGACGACGATGACGTGCAGAATGTATACACGAACATGAAGCCGGCAGAAGAATAATCTTCATGGGGTATTCCCCGTTTGATTTATAATTGGTGATAAGTTTTGCAGGCTGCCTCATACACGGGCGGCCTGCTTTTGTTTTCCGAAGAAATGCCTCGCACGGTGGGGGAGCAGAGCGCCCGCCGCAACCCTCGAAAGTTTTTGCGTGCAGGCGAGGAGCTTTCTCGGGCAAAAAATCTGTTTTACACGTAGGCGAGGAGCTTTCTTGGACTGAAAATCTGTTTTGCGCGCAATCGAGGGGCTCGCTCGGACTGAAAATCCGTTTTGCGCGCAGGCGAGGGGCTTTCTTGTGCTGAAAATTTGTTTTGTGCGCGGGCGAGGGGCTTGCTCGGGCTAAAAAATTGTTTTATGTGCAATCGAGGGGCTCGCTCGGACTGAAAATCCGTTTTATGCGCGGGATTATCATGAGGCGTTTGAGAAATTATCTTATTTTCTCCCTAAATTCCTTTGGCGTGACTCCCGTTTTCTTTTTGAATTTGGTGGAGAAGTAGCCCGAAGAATCGAAATTCAGCAGATAGGCAATTTCTTTGACGCTCATTTCCGAAGACGACAGCAGCTCCATGGCCCGTTGAAGCCGAAGCTCCTGCTGATACAGGGCGGGCGGAAATCCGGTATATGCCTTGAATAGTTTGCGCAGGGTGGAGTAGCTCACGCCCAGCTCGGTGGCGATGTCTTGTATGGTTATGTCGGTCTGAAGGTTTTGTCTTATTTTTAGGCGGGCCTTGGTGATTAGTTCCACTTGTGCGGAATCTTTGTTGAAGAACATGTTTCGTTCGAGCGAATACACCAGCCCGATAAGATGGTTCACGATGCCGGCGAGCATCTGCTGCGAATATGCCTGCTCGCGGTTGGCCGTGTCTTGCGCCAGTTCGTACAGCCGGATGATATCGGCAGAATATCCTACGTGATAGATGGCTTTGGCGGGCGAGAGGAAGCCGCATGCCACGCGCTTGTCCATATTCTCTCCTTTGAAGCCGATCCAATAGCTTTTCCAGCCCGTTTGCGGCTGCGGGTGATACGAGTGCCACTCTCGGGGGAAAAGAAAGAAGATGTCGCCCGCTTTTATGGATATGTTTTTCAGATGGGCGGAACTGAACGTGCCGCTGCCCTCGACGATATAGAGCATTTGATATTCGTTCAGTATTCTGCCTTTGTCGATGTGGAAGTAGTATCCGTCTGCGTGGCCGGTCGTCGGATAGGGTTCGTTTCGCCCTATTTCTTCGTAGCCCACGGTACTTACGGTTAGTCCCCATTGCAGGTCCGTATCGTTGGCTATCAAGTATTTGTTTGTCTGCATAATGTTCGATTGGTAACGTGGCAAAGGTACTAAAAAGCGGATGAATGGGAGTAATAAAAGCAAAAAAACTTTCGGCATTCGCCGTACAACTCTCAACTTTTTAGTATCTTTGTCGGCAGTATGAAGCATAATATCGACTGGATACGCCTCGGAATATTTGCGATAGTTGCCGGCGGTTTGATTATTATTACCGGTTCTTTCGTGTTATCGCTTGCTATTTTCCTTCTGCTCTTTGTTGTGGAACACCTGATCGCGGCGTGGGATGAAAAACGGAAAAAGAATAAAGATTTGTAACAGAAAAAGCTGAAAAGAAGTGGGCGGACAGGATGCGAATGGAGAAAAGACCGGTATCGCTGCTGTTCCGCCGGTAAAATATTACCGTTTATGAGTGAGTTGAACGATTTATATTTAAAGTGGTCGGGGGCGCAGCCTGCAAATGTAGAGAAAATACCCGGCGCAGGTAGCAACCGCGCTTACTATCGTATGACCGACAATAAAGGCGAAACAGTGATTGGAGTCATAGGTACGAGCCGCGATGAAGACCACGCTTTCGTCTATTTAGCCAATCACTTCGCCACGAATCGGATACCTGTGCCCAAAGTGTTGGCGGTAAGCGCCGACGAGCTGTGCTATCTTCAGACCGACCTCGGCGACGTTTCTTTGTTTTCGGCCATACGTGGCGGGCGCGATGCAGGTGGCAGATATAACCAGCATGAGAAGCAATTGCTCATCAATACCATACGAGAACTGCCGAATATTCAAATACGCGGTGCCCATGGGCTCGACTGGTCGAACTGCTATCCGCAGCCGGAATTTAACGAAGACAGCGTGCTTTTCGACCTTAATTACTTTAAGTATTGCTTTCTGAAAGCTACGGAACTCGATTTCCACGAACTTAAACTCGAGGCAAACTTCCGTATGTTTGCCAAAGACCTGACGGCAGAGAAGGGTGAGAGCTTTCTTTATCGCGATTTTCAGGCCCGAAATGTCATGCTCGATGCCCAAGGGCATCCCTTTTTCATAGATTTTCAAGGTGGTAGGAAAGGGCCGTTCTATTACGATCTTGCCTCTTTTCTGTGGCAAGCTTCGGCACATTATCCTTTTAAATTGCGCAGAGAACTGGTTTACGAGTACTACAATTCGCTGAAGAACTATACCGAAGTGCCCACCGTAAGGCATTTCGTGGCGCGTCTTAACCTGTTCGTGCTCTTCCGGACATTACAAGTGCTGGGCGCATACGGCTTTCGCGGCTACTTTGAACACAAGAAACATTTTATTGATTCGATACCTGCAGCGATGCAGAATTTGCGAGAACTGCTGAAGTTGAGTGCAGACGTCTTCCCTTATCCTTATATGATGGATATGTTGAAGCGGCTGACAGAGCTACCGCAATTCGCTATAGCCGAGAAACCCTTGGTGAATAGAGCCGACGGATACAAGATAACCGACAGCAAGGTATATCCTGCGAACCCGCTCGATGGGCCTGCAACGTTTTCGAAATACGATGGAAAAGGCCCTCTCGTGATCACCGTGTACAGTTTTTCCTATCATAAAGGACTGCCCGAAGATACTTCCGGCAACGGCGGAGGTTATGTGTTCGACTGTCGGGCTACGCATAATCCCGGGCGATATGAGCCATATAAAAAGCTTACAGGGCTCGACGAGCCCGTTATACGTTTCCTCGAAGACGACGGCGAGATACTTACGTTCTTGGAAAACGTGTACAAACTGGCCGATCACCACGTAAGGCGTTACATACAGCGCGGGTTCACGAGCCTGATGTTTTCGTTCGGTTGCACCGGCGGACAGCACCGGTCTGTGTACAGCGCGCAGCATTTAGCCGAGCATTTGCATGATAAATTCGGTGTCGAAGTGCATATCGTGCATCGCGAGCAAGGCATTTCACAGGTGCTTGAAGCAAAGAAATAAGCAAAGAAACAAAATATTTTCATCACATGGGCGGCAAAGATACATACCATCTTCGTCGCCCATGCTTTTTATATCTGTTTCCTTCATCAATCCCGACGGTCGAAAATATGTTGCATAGGCGACATGCCAGTTATCGATAGAGGCGACATCTAAACCGGATAAAAATGCTGTCTATGCCCGATAAAAGCACTATATATCGTTTACATTTCGCGCCTCTTCTTTTTATATCTTGTTTATGAAACTTTTTGCAGACTGAAATATATTCTGTATATTTGCAACAAATAGTAGTTATTCTAAGGATATATGGCAAAATATAATATTACGGAAAAGAAAGAGAAAGAAGCCGCTTATAGAACTCTTGTTAACCCACAATTGATGGATGAATTGAAAGAAAAAATTTTAAATATTATTCTTTTCCAAAAGAAATATAAAGATAAAAGTTATTCAGCCAAGCGCTTAGCAGAAGAACTTGGTACTAATACGCGTTACATTTCCGCTGTCGTGAATGTACGTTTTCATATGAATTATACATCGTTTATTAATAAATATAGGATAGAGGAGGCTATGGCTTTATTGAGTGATAAGCGATATAAGGACTTAAATATGGAAGATATTTCCGATATGGTGGGATTTGCAAATCGTCAATCTTTCTATGGAGCTTTCTTTAAAGTTAATGCTTGTACTCCACGTGATTACAAAATACGTCATTGTTTCAATTTGAAAACAAAGACTAAGAATGTAAAATCATGCCCTAAAAATAAGTAAATAATTATACAATGCAGGAGAATTTTAGGTTTTCAGATGAGCGCTTCGCTGATTTGCAACTATTGCGTTATCGTTTGAATGGTTTCGAAACGCTTTCTACTAAGCAGAAAGTGTATATATATTTTCTTTCTAAGGCAACATTGGCGGGAAGGGATATTACGACCGATCAATTCGGAAAGTATAATTTATTGATCCGGAAAACGCTTGAAACAGTTTTTACGAAATACAAAGGTGATCGCGAGCAACCAGATTTCAAAAAACTTAAAATTTATCTGAAACGACTATGGTTTTCTAATGGTATTTATCATCATTACGGTTACGAGAAATTCTTACCGGAGTTTTCTCCCCATTTTTTTAAAGATGTTCTTAAACAAGTAAGTTCATGGCTCCCTTTGTCAGAAGGACAGACGGTTGATGAACTATGCGAAAATATATTTCCTGTTATTTTTGATGTAACTGTTTTGCCAAAACGAGTAAATAAGAATGCAAGCGAAGATATTGTGAAGACTTCCGCTTGTAATTTTTACGAACAGGTGAGTCAGCAAGAAGTAGAAATGTTTTATGCTGCAATGAAAGATACTACAGATGAAGAACCGCCATCGTATGGACTAAATTCTAAGTTAATTAAAAAGGGTGGTATCTTAACAGAAGATAGGTGGACTACGGAGAGCCGTTATGCCCCAGCAATCCGACAAATTGTATATTGGCTTAATAAAGCTAAAGATTATGCCGAAAATAAGCATCAGATAAAGGTCATAGATTTGCTGATTAAATATTATCGGACGGGCGATTTACGTGTGTTTAACACTTATTCTATCGAATGGTTGAAAGAAAAAGAAGGCAATGTGGACTTTGTGAATGGTTTTATAGAAGTATATGGTGATCCACTCGGCATTAAGGGGGCATGGGAAGGAATTGTGGAATTTAAAGACTTAGAAGCTACTAAGAGAACTAATATAATCAGCTCGAACGCCCAATGGTTTGAAGATCATTCACCGGTAGATCGGCGCTTCAAAAAGCAAATAGTAAGAGGTGTAACGGCGAATGTTGTTAGTGCGGCGATGCTTGGTGGCGACGAATATCCGTCTTCAGCAATAGGAATTAATCTTCCGAATGCAGATTGGATCCGAACTAAATACGGTTCTAAAAGTGTAACCATTGCCAATCTAATTGAAGCATATAACCATGCAGCCCGAGGGAACGGTTTCTATGAAAAATTCGTTGTGGATGATAATACGCTTCAGAATATTAGTGAATATGGTGATATTTGTGATAGTTTGCATACAGACCTGCATGAGTGTCTCGGACATGGGAGTGGTCAGCTGCTTCCTGGAGTAGATCCCAACGCGCTCGGAGCGTACGGAGACATTATTGAAGAAGCGCGTGCCGATCTATTTGGTCTGTATTATATTGCCGATGAGAAAATAGTACAGTTGGAGTTACTTCCCAATATGGAGGCATATAAGTCGCAGTATTATACTTATATGATGAATGGACTTATGACACAGCAAGTGCGTATAAAATCTGGAGCCCAGATAGAAGAAGCCCATATGCGTAACCGTGCTTTGATAAGTAATTGGGTGATGGAACATGCTTGTGGAGCCGTAGAATGGGTGAAGCGGGATAGGCATACTTATATAAAAGTGAAAGATTATGTGGCATTACGCAATTTGTTTGCCCGTTTGTTGGCCGAAATACAGCGTATCAAAAGCGAAGGAGATTACATAGAAGCAAAGAATTTAGTTGAGCGGTATGGTGTTATCCTCGATCCGGTATTACACGAGGAAATTCTGCAACGTTATGCTACATTGAATATCTCACCATATAAAGGATTTATTAATCCTTGGATGAAACCTGTTTATGGACATAAAGACGAAATTATTGATATTGAATTGGATTATACAGAGACTTTTGAGCATCAAATGTTGCGGTATTCTAAAGAATATGGATTGCTATGAAAAAAGATGTCAGTACAAAAATATTAGAGATTAAAAAGTCATTCCGTTTGAGGATGAACGGGATTGCGGCGCAATCGATGCGTGAGAAAGGTCTCGACTATAAGATAAATTGGGGAATAGGGCTACCCCAATTAAAGGAAATGGCAGAGCAATATGGAAAAGATTACGATTTAGCTATTGCTTTATGGAAAGAGGATGTGCGCGAGTGTAAGATACTTGCGACACTGATTATGCCTGCAGATAAGATGCTACCTGAAGTCGTTGATATTTGGATGGAGCAAACTTATACGCAAGAACTTGCAGAATTATCGGCATTTAATCTATATCAGTATCTTACTTATGCCCCAGTTATAGCCTTCAAATGGATAGCTTCCAATAGCGATATCCCACAGCTTTGTGGCTACCACTTGTTGGGCCGTTTATTTATAAAAGGGCAAGAGCCCAATGAACGAGGTGTCAATGAATTCTTAGATCAAGTATCGGTAGTGCTTGAAAGTGGTAATGTCAATGTACGCCATGCTGCTCTTACATGTGTAGAACATTTTTGTAATTTGGGAGATGTTTACGTTATTTTAGCTAAGAAAGCATTATCGCAACATCATTTGCCGATATTCGAATAGAGAGTTATTTTTTATATTTTTAATTTTTATCGTTGGTGGAATAGAAATATAAATGGTACCTTTGTACATCTTACATGATTGTAGTTTGAAATGAAAAATAATACTCATTCATCTATAAGGCAAGTTTTAGATAATTATCTGCAACTTTATCACTATAGAAGAACGCCGGAGAGGTATGCTATACTTGATGGAGTATTTAGTATGAAAGGACATTTCACGCTTGATGAACTTGGGATGAAACTCGAAAAAAAAAGTTTTCGTGTTAGCCGTGCTACATTATATAATACTATTAAATTGTTCTGCAAACTACGTTTGGTTATACGGCATAATCTTCAAAACGGTATTAAGTATGAAGCTAGATTCAATGACAATGGGCATTGTCATCAGATCTGTTCTGTATGTGGTACTGTTAGAGAAATCAAATCTCCCGACGTTTTTCGGGTGATTAATGCTTTGAAATTGAATCGTTTCCGTAAAGATGGTTTTTCAGTTTATATTTACGGAATATGTAGTTCATGTCAAGCAAAGAATACACGTTTAAAAAATCAATTAAAGGTAGAGGATATTAAAATCAATAATAAATGAAAATGGGCAAAGTTGATGTTCTTTTAGGTCTTCAATGGGGAGATGAAGGTAAAGGAAAAATTGTGGATGTCTTAACACCAAGGTATGATGTAGTTGCGAGGTTTCAAGGTGGTCCAAACGCTGGGCATACACTAGAATTCGAAGGACAGAAGTATGTGCTTCGTAGTATTCCTTCGGGTATATTCCAAGGAGGTAAGGTAAATATCATAGGGAATGGGATCGTTATTGCACCAGATCTTTTTATGGAAGAGGCTAAGGATTTAGAAAAGAGTGGACACGAATTGAAGACACGTCTCAGAATATCCAAGAAAGCACATCTGATAATGCCTACGCATAGAATTCTCGACCGTGCATACGAGGTTGCTAAAGGGAAAGGAAAAGTAGGAACAACCGGTAAGGGAATCGGTCCTACATATACAGATAAGATATCGCGTAACGGCTTGAGAGTTGGGGATATTATCGACTGTTTTGAAGAAAAATATGTTACACATAAAGAGCGCCACCTCGCAATGTTAAAGGTACTCGATTTTAATGATTTTAATATTTCGGAAACAGAAAAGAAATGGATGGAGGGAATCGAGTACATGAAGCAATTTCTTCTTGTGGATAGCGAGTATGAGATTGACAATTTGTTGCGCTCTGGAAAAAGCATACTTTGTGAAGGTGCACAGGGAACAATGCTCGATGTGGATTTTGGTTCCTATCCGTTTGTGACATCATCCAATACGATTTGTGCGGGGGCATGTATTGGTCTTGGCATAGCCCCTAATAAGATTGGGAATGTGTACGGCATTATGAAAGCTTATTGTACACGTGTTGGCGCAGGTCCTTTCCCTACAGAACTCTTCGATGAGACTGGAAGACGTATTCGAGATTTGGGGCATGAGTACGGTGCTGTAACTGGACGTGAACGTCGTTGTGGGTGGATAGATCTCGTGGCATTGCGTTATGCCATCATGATAAACGGCGTAACAAAGTTGATTATGACGAAGAGTGATGTACTCGACAGTTTCGATACAATCAAAGCTTGTGTGGCCTATAAGCAGAACGGCGAGACCATAGATTATTTTCCATACGATATTAAGCACAATATAGAACCAATTTATCAGGAGCTTAAGGGCTGGAAAACCGATATGACAAAGATTACAAACGAAATACAATTTCCGAAAGCTTTTACCGACTATATTGCCTTTCTCGAAAGACAGCTTGAAATACCGATAACAATCGTTTCGATCGGGCCAGACAGAGAGCAAACTATTATAAGAAACTAAAGATAAATATGGCACAGAAAACGAGTATACCAAAGGGGACAAGAGATTTTTCACCATTAGAGATGGCAAAGCGTAATTATATTTTTGATACAATAAAAGAAGTTTACGCACTATATGGATTTCAACAAATAGAGACTCCGGCGTTGGAAACCTTGCAAACGTTGATGGGAAAATATGGAGATGAAGGTGATAAATTGCTTTTTAAAGTTCTTAATTCTGGCGATTATATGAGTAAACTTACAAAAGAAGAACTACGAGAATGCAATTCTCTTCAGCTTGCTTTGAAACTTTGTGAAAAAGGACTCCGGTATGATCTTACCGTTCCTTTTGCCCGTTATGTAGTTATGCATCTCAATGAATTGCAATTGCCTTTCAAGCGATATCAAATACAACCTGTGTGGCGTGCCGATCGTCCGCAGAAAGGGCGTTATCGGGAATTCTATCAATGTGATGCAGATATAGTAGGTTCTAACTCTTTACTTAATGAGGTAGAGCTGATGCAGATAGTAGATACCGTGTTTACTCGTTTCAAGATACGTGTCCAGATTAAGATTAATAATCGTAAAATTTTATCGGGTATAGCTGAAGTTATTGGGGAAGCAGATAAGATAGTAGATATAACCATGGCTATTGATAAGCTAGATAAGCTCGGAATAGACAATGTAAATGCAGAACTTCGGGCAGTTGGTATTTCCAAAAGAGCGATAGAGAAATTGCAGCCGATTATCTTGCTCGAAGGTACGAATAAAGAAAAATTATCGACAATAGCCGATATGCTTGCAAACTCGGAAACTGGTCTTAAAGGTGTAGAAGAAACAAGATCTATTTTCAATATGCTTGAAAAGGTGGGATTAAACAACGAGATACAGTTTGACCTTACGTTAGCTCGTGGCTTGAATTACTATACCGGTGCCATTTTTGAAGTAAAAGCATTAGACACTCCTATGGGAAGTATCACCGGTGGAGGCAGATACGACGACTTAACAGGCATATTCGGAATGTCGGGACTTAGTGGGGTGGGTATTAGTTTCGGTGCCGATAGAATTTACGATGTTCTCAACACTTTAGGCCTTTATCCTAAGGAAAGCATAAAAGGAACGAAACTACTGTTTATCAATTTTGGAGAAAAAGAAACGGAATATTGCATGCCTATTGTCAATGCTGCGCGAAAGGAAGGTATCAGTACGGAGATGTATCCCGACAAGGTAAAGATGAAAAAACAGATGAGTTATGCCAATGCTAAGAACATACCTTTTGTTGTGCTTGCCGGTGATAATGAGATTGCCGAAAATAAGGTAACGTTGAAAGACATGAAAACGGGCGAACAGCAGATTTTGACCGTGCAGAATATGATCCGAGAGGTATTGAAATAATCATGTTTTGGGTATAGAAATAATTTGAATAGTTACAAGTTGTTGTTATTGTAATTCATTCAAATTATTTTGTTTAAATAAAAAGAAACAATTAGCTTTGCAGCAATTAAATAGAGTGTTTGCTATATGAGAGAAAAAGAAGCTCACCAAAGATTGATCGATTGTGGAATAAGGTCATCGATTCAACGTCTTGCAATTATGGAATATCTTTTAACCCACTTTACACATCCTACAGTAGAAGATGTATACCAAAGTTTATGCGATAGAATTCCAAAATTGAGCAGAACAACGGTATATAATACACTACGTCTTTTTTCCGAGCATCATGTAACACAGATGATAACCATTGATGATCATCATGTTTGTTACGATGGAAATACGGAACCGCATGTACATTTTTTGCGCAAAAGATGTGGAAATGTTACCGATTTATTTCAAGAACGAGCGCCCCGTATGGATGTGCAAAGAATTTTAGATGACGGAAGTCTGGTTGACGATGTACAACTTTATTATAAAGGAGTGTGTGCCGAATGTCGGTCGAAAGTTGAAAATTGAATAAATGTCAATCGAATGTATTAAAATATAAAAGCATTAAATAAAAGCGTTGTAAATAAAAAATAATCTGTATCGCACGCAGGTATATTTGTGATGGATGCCGCCGCCGGCACAATGTACATGGTACTAAAGAAGTGCATTATTATACTGGCTCCACAGGTTCTTATAATAATTTCTTCAAGTAAAATATAGGTCGAATAAGACTATTGGATAATATATTCTCACTATGCGGATAATAAAATCTTTCATAGTGAGAACTTGTCTGTTATGTTATGTCTATCCCCGTAATATGTACCATCTATTCCCTATAGTTTTATGCTCTATACCGCTTAGATGAGAGATGTGTTAAGAGTTGTCGTTGGATGTGGGGAGAAAGCCGAAATAAAAAGATGTTTATTCGTGGTGGTATGGCTCGCCTTTTATGATAGTACACGCGCGATACAACTGTTCGGTAAGGATAAGACGTACCATCTGATGCGAGAATGTCATCTTAGAAAGCGAAACAAGTTCGTTAGCTCTGGCATACATATTTTTAGAAAATCCGTAAGGTCCTCCTATTACCAAGATAAGTTTTCTGGCAGTATGTTGTTTCTTTTCTATCCATGTAGCCAATTCTATACTCCTGTATTCTTTACCATGTTCATCAAGAAGAACAACCGTATCCATGGGTTGTATATGCCTGAGTATAATCTCTCCCTCCTGCTGTTTCTGCTGTTCGTTAGTAATATTCTTTGTTTTTTTCAGTTCATGAATGGTAATAATGGAAAAAGGCATATAATGGTTAATACGCGATACGTAGTCGTCTATACAAGTCACGAAATGTTTGTTTATAGTTTTACCGATAACGATTAATTCTATTTTCATTCTTGTTCGTTTGTAAATCGTGCAGCTTTTTCATGCTTATCATGCGTATGCTCCTTCTGATTATCCCTTTGATTGTATTGGTTTTTCCTTTTGGGATTCATGGGAAACCATCCCTTTTCCACCCTTTTTTTCTGTGAAAATATTTCACCGATAGACCATAGCAGCGATGCACCCAATACGCCCAGTATTGCAGAATACAATATTTCTTTGATGCAGAACGC